>NZ_JAVQNR010000038.1:0-409091 GCF_031799005.1 Acinetobacter sp. V102_4
GCGAAGAGACTCGAACTCTTACACCTTGCGGCGCTGGAACCTAAATCCAGTGCGTCTACCAATTTCGCCACGCCCCCGATGGCTGTGTATATTAGCGATAAGATCTAACAGTGACAAGTGTTTTTTTTCTAAAAAAAACTGACCGTGTAAATTGTATACAGATACTAGATCAATGATTTTTATCAGATTGAAACTGCTTTTAAACAATTGAGCGCTTCAAACGCGTTTGCAAACCTATTTTTTTGTTGTTTTTGCAATAAACCTGAAAGTAATGGATAAAAATTCATAAACTGTGTTGGTAATTGAATGGTTAAATTTTGGCAATGCAATACTGCCCAATCATAGTAATTCCCTGCTTCTAAGCGAGTTTGGGCTAACCATTCATACAAAACAATTCCAAGTGCATATAAATCGCTTTGTACACTCTTGCCATGACCTTGATAAAGTTCAGGTGCCATATAACGTGGTGTTGCATCCATCACTGAATCTGAACTCGTCAAAAGTCGGGCTTTCTCAAAATCAATCAAGTAAGGTTTTTGCTGAAACTTTCGAAAGTGTTCTCTTTTAATATCTCCATGAATCCAACCTAATCTATGAAGTTCCGAGAGCTTATCTAGTGCGAACCAAATCGTACGGTACACATCTGTTAAATTAGTTTCATGAGACAATGAACCAAACCACAAACCAGTATCAGGTAAAATTAAAACCTGACCTAAAGAATGGCTTAATTGAGGAATGGTACTAACTTCGATTAATTTATGGGGTAAAAGCCATGCAGGTTTCTTGTGATTAATTTCTTCGTAAAACAATTGTTCATGTATGAAATCTTGCTCACTTTGAACATACGTTTCAGGCAAGTGATATTTTAACCAATAGTTTCTAGCATCTACAGAACATGTCCATAGATGCCGTCCTAAAGCTGAACTTCTGGGCTTTGTAACATATGTTAAGTTTTCTATATGAGAAGCAAAATCATGCTTCAGCATAGTACGACTCTGGCTGTTGTTGCTTTTCTTCAAAACGCAAAACTTCTAAGCAATGCTGAATCGTCTTGCCAATACGAGCATGGGTCTCAATCGAAGAAATTTTTGGCCAAGTCGCGCGTTCCCCTTCTCGTTGCAAACGTTTAAACAAATGTGGACGCGGGTTTTGCAAAGTATAGGTATAGTGACTCAAGCCATATTTAGCAATAATATTAACATCGCCATAATAACGCTGCCCCATTACGCCATATCCATGATCGAGTAATCTCCTAATCGGAGAAATAGAACCAAGTCTTTGACGCGTAAAGTCCATAAGTCCCATCGATAGTACTTTGCCTTGACGTCTTAAAATACGTTCGGGCCAACTTAAAACGTCTTTACGAAAGCGATCTGCATCATTTTGCATAAATGGCACAATATGCGGGTTCACTTGACTGGCGATGGTGTAATTTAAATTATATAGACGCGCCATTCTTTCTTGCGGAAAATCATTTCTTACACTGCCATCAACCCATTTTGTATTTGCCATATAAGGTGTATGTTCACCGTCATAACGTTTACTGGTTAAACGCACTGGTGGAAATAATACAGGTACAGCACATGAAGCCAACACAGCACTCCATACCAAAACGTTAGGGGTCATAATGGCATTCATAATTCGCGGGTTTTCTGTTGCATCATAGGGAGCAACCGCCACATTAATATTTAAACCAGATTTTTTGAAAGCTTCCTCAAAAGTAAGATCGCCTAAGTTTTCAACAAGGAATTTTTTCAAATAGTGCACATCGGCAATTCCACCATTTCCTTTAATGAGTTCACGAAGTTTTCTAAAATGAAAAGCATCACTAAAGAATTGTTCTCCATTTAATAAATTTTGAACATCTTCACTGGCAGAAGTTCCAAGCATGCCTGTCATAATTGCCCCTGCACTTGAGCCAGACAACACTTTAGGCATTAAATCCTGTTCAATTAAAGCTTTACACACCCCTGTGTGAAAAAGACCTAAAGTCGCTCCACCCGAGAACATAAGAGCCGGTTGTCCATATGCTTTTTCACAATTTTCAAAAAACTCAATTTTTTCTTTGCGTTGGAAAGTAATACATTCACTTGAAGCTATATAGGCCAAGCTTTGGCTAACTTCTTCAATATAGTCTTCAATTAGTTTTTTTGTGCCCACATGAGTTGCAGCAAAAAGCATAGGGTGACCAATATTTGCTATATCGTAGGTTAGGCCTTCTTTGAGTAGATAAATGAGGTCTAACGTTCGATGTTGCTGGCGGTATCTTTTCAGTAAGGTATATCGATAAGAAATGAGCTCTGCATCGAAATAAGGTGAACTATTATCGAATTTCCACTCTTGCACCCCTGTTTCTTCATCTAGTTTTAATGCAAAAGACTTCCACTCTTCATAAGATTCAGCCATGTCTAATTGACGTTGTAATTTTTTGATACGGTAAGCCTGATGCGGATTCATATCACTTCGTATTTTTTCAAACATATTTCGTCCTCATCTTCACAGATGATTTTACTGAATAGACATGACCACACTATGCGCGGTCTGAACATTTCAATCAATTGCAAAACCGATAAACTGTATAGCAACAACTTTTTTGTCAGCCTGTTAATTTCGGTGTTAGTATCCTAGTAAATTACTGTTTAACATGATTGACTTACCATGGCTACCATTGATTTACCAGACAATTTAGTTCAGACATTATCACTTGTATTAAATCAGTTACAGCAGGTCTTACCTGAACCTAAACAAGAAACAGATTTTACTGCACCTGCTTTTAGATGGGAAAATCAGCAACTTAAAGCCATCCATACCCCAAAGAATATTTATTTAGATGACTTAAAAGGCATTGAACGCCAAAAAGAAAAAATCATTCAAAATACTTTGCAATTTTTAAATGGCTTACCAGCAAATGATGTTCTTCTAACTGGCTCACGTGGTACAGGTAAATCATCTATTGTTCGTGCTTTATTGACTGAATATGCCCCTCAAGGGTTACGTTTAATTGAAATTGAACGTGATGACTTGGCAGATTTACCTAAAATTCAAAAAATCATTCAAAATCGGCCTGAAAAATACATCGTATATTGCGATGACTTGGCTTTTAATGCTGAAGATGAAAACTATCGTAGTTTAAAAAGTGTATTGGATGGCTCATTACAATCTGGTGCGAGTAATTTTATTATTTATGCGACCAGTAACCGTCGCCATTTGTTACCCGAATTCATGCATGAAAATACACCTGTAACCAAGGTAGATGTTCCTCAATATACTGAACTACACCCTCAAGAAGCGATTGAAGAAAAGATCTCTTTGTCAGATCGTTTTGGTTTGTGGTTATCTTTTTATCCAATGGATCAGAATTTATATTTAGAAATCGTAGAACATTATATTCAAAAGGCAAATATGCCTTTTAATGATGAAGTTCGTGCCGAGAGTTTACGTTGGTGCCAAATGCGTGGTCAGCGCTCTGGCCGCGCTGCTTACCAGTTCTCAAAGCATTGGATTGGTTTAAATGGGTTAAAACAGTTGTCTAATAATTAAATGACGAATGTCCCGCAAAGCCTTGGCTTTGGCCTGAAAACCGCTTAGATTTGGCAGTTGTTTTTCATAACCTAAAACAAAGATAGTCCTATCCTTATTTAGGTTTATATATGAAAAAACAATTGCCAAAAATTTCCATAGGCAGCAAAGTCCTTGGTAAAAGCTTATTGCTCGTGCAAGGTGCCTTGGATCAAGCAGAAAAATACTCAACTCTTCCTTTTACTCAGTCTCATATCATCCGCCCACGAGTTGACGAAAAATATTATAGCTGGACACATTACGGTATCTTTTTTCCACTTTTACCCGAACCGCATCGTTATCTAAACATTATGATTTTATTAGGCACGCCCGGTGCGCTAGCCTTTGATCATGACAACATAATTAATGAAGCCCCCAGAAAAACAGCCACGTTCTTTTCAAGTACTGCCGCGGTTGAGCAAGCTTTGCTTAAGGCGTATATCATTCCAAAAGAGACACAAATTAATAAAGATGGAAACTTAATAGAACTAGGCAAAGAAATTTCAATTCAAGGAAAATTCCCGAAATTTCATATCCATGGACATTATGATGGGCTTGATTTCGACTTTGATATTGATGTTACAACACATGTTTCATGGTTTATAAAAACACCAATTTATGATCATTTTAGTTTATTGGCAAAGTTTAAAGGCTTTTTAAGTTATCAAGCAGAACGTATTGAAAGTGAAGGACTCTGTACGTATGAATATGCACGAGCAGCTGGTCCACATAGTTTCATAAACAAACTTCTTCCTGACGCTTATAAACTGCCGCTTGATTTTTTTACTTATCAAATTATTAATTTAAACGAGACCACTCAACTTCTTCTTACTAAAGCAGATATTGCGGGACAGACGGTCGCTTACACCCTCCATATTAGATATCTTGATCAGCCAGCTGAAATTTATACAGATGTTAGCTTTGACGTTATTTCTCATCAAGTCGATGACTACATCTCACCGACTGGAGAAAAAATGCGACTTCCGAAATACTTTTCGTGGATTGCTCGAAATGAGAATAAACAAATTATTTTGAATATTCAGGCAGAAATTGACTGCCCATTCCGCTATGGTCATGGGCGTGGTTATGCTAGTGGCTATAAATTTACTGGTAATTACTTCGGCAATGAAGTTCAAGGCCGTGGTTATATCGAATACATTGATATCGAAAACCAAGAAGCTTTTAAATAGGAATACTTTTACTCAGGAATAGTTAATTCCGTCATTGGCCAACGTGGTGTCGTGGTTACAGCCAAACCATCATGTTGTCCTGCTTTTAAACGTTGATAACCAGCAAAAGCAATCATTGCACCATTATCAGTACATAAGGCAGGTTCAGCATAGTAAACTTGTGCCTTAATTTTACCCAATGAAGTTTCCAACTGTTCACGTAATCGTAAATTTGCGCTTACGCCACCTGCGATAACTAAACGTTTCAGTCCAGTTTGCTTTAGAGCTTTTACTGATTTTTTTACCAAAGTATCTACAATTGCTTCTTGGAATGAAGCTGCAATATCCGCGACTCGGTTTTCACCATTCAATTTTTTCAATTGCACAGAAACCGCTGTTTTTAAACCACTAAAAGAAAAATCTAAACCTTGGTGAAGCATTGGTCGCGGAAATTCAAATGCTGACGGATTACCACTTAAAGCTAATTTTGCAATATTTGGACCGCCTGGGTATGGCAAGCTCATCATTTTTGCAACTTTATCAAAAGCTTCTCCAGCTGCATCATCAATAGACTCACCCAAGAGTTCATATTGACCAATACCGTGAGCTGCCATTAATTGTGTATGTCCACCAGAAACTAATAAAGCCACAAATGGAAATTCGGGTGGCTGACTTGAAAGTAGAGGTGCCAACATGTGCCCCTCCATATGATGAACACCAATTGCAGGTTTATTTAAAGAAAAAGCTAAAGTTCTTCCAAATAAAGCCCCTGTCATTAAGGCTCCCATTAAGCCAGGACCACGCGTATAAGCAACTGCATCAATCTCTTGTTTTTTTATTCCACTTTGTTCAAGCAGTTGATTCATTAAAGGAATTAATTTACGAACATGGTCACGAGAAGCAAGTTCAGGTACTACCCCACCATATTCGGCATGAAGTTTAATCTGGCTATAAAGAACCTGTCCCCGTAAGCCGAGTTCGCTATCATAAAGTGCCAACCCTGTTTCATCACAAGAAGTTTCCAAGCCTAAAACAATCATCAAAACTGCCTTTTATATGAGTCAAAATATTGCAATCGCTATTATAGACTTGTGATATGAGTTGTAAATGAGTAAAATACTGACCTTCACTTGTGATCCGGCACAATAGTGTGCTTGATCTTATCCATAATCTAGAGGATTTTACATGCCACAAGTTAAGTTGAAAGAAGGCGAACCAGTTGACGTAGCTATCCGTCGTTTCAAACGTTCATGCGAAAAAGCTGGTGTTTTAGCTGACGTTCGTAAACGCGAATTCTACGAAAAACCAACTCAAGAACGTAAGCGTAAAAAAGCTGCTGCAGTTAAACGCTACCAAAAGAAATTGGCTCGCGAATCTGTACGTACTACTCGCCTTTACTAATTAATTTGTGATTGACTGCTGAATTATGACTACTTTAAAAAACCAAATTACTGATGCATTAAAAACTTCTATGCGTGCCAAAGATATGGCAACAGTGACGGTTTTGCGTAGTCTACAAGCAGCAATTAAGCAAATCGAAGTCGATGAGCGCATAGAGCTTGGCGACGCTCAGGTTCTTGCGGTCATTGAAAAGCAAATTAAACAACGTAAAGAATCGATCAAAGCCTTTGAAGGTGCTGGTCGTGATGATTTAGCTAGTAAAGAACAAGCCGAAGCTGAGATTTTATCTCAGTTTCTACCAGAAGCTATGACTGAGGAAGAGCTTGATTCTCTCATTGAGCAAACGATTTCTGCTCAAGAAGCAACTAGCATGAAAGATATGGGTAAGGTGATGAATTCTCTACGTCCGATCATAGCCGGGCGTGCCGATCCTTCTATCGTTTCAGCAAAAATTAAAGTTAAATTAGCTTAATTTCCTCTCTTAAATTTTATATTCCTTCAAACCAAAATTCCTTTTAGTTTGTGCATATTTGCATATCTGAAAAATTTAAAAGATATATTTTTAGATTTTCATTCGTCGCTCATCTTGCATTTGTTTTAATCTGCTGTCTATTCTAGCCGACATTGCTTGATTGTCTTTTGCCAATCGCTGAGCATGTAACATCGATTTAATTGCATTCTCTTCACTCCCCGACCAATATTCAGCTTCCGCCCGATAGCGTAAAACATTAACTGCTCTCAACTTTCCTGCTTTATCCAAATTCGCAGCTTGCTGTAAAAATTGCCAACCTTGTATATCTCTTGAGTTTTTATTAATAAATCGCTGAACAAGCGTTTGAACTTGTGCAAATTTTCCTTGACGTAATAGCACCTCAGCCAATTTATAGCTAAAAGCTCTATTTTCAGGCATAGTCATTTGTGTAGAAGCAATTGAGGAATAGGCTTGGTCAAGCTTGTTTTGCCCTAGATAAATATCTGTCTGCAATAGCGTAACAAGAGGTTTTCCACTAGATTTTGCCTGATCTAAGGTGGACTGCGCCTGTGTATAATCACCTTGTTTTACGTAAAAAGCTGCCAAAGCAATAAGACCAGCAATATTTTTTTGAGAGGCCAAACTCTGTAGTTTATTTTCAGTAGCCTGATTTGAAACCACCATTGTGTACCATTTTAAAATTTCAAAATCGGCATCATATATACGATTTTTGACTTTAGGCATCTGGTTCGCACGAAGTCGAGCCTCACTCATACGCTCAGTCGTCAATGGATGAGTCAGCCAGAAATCTGGTAAAAAACTTACCCGACTCGTCGCACGGTGCATTGTTTCAAAATAGTCTGCCATACTTTGAGGGTTATAACCCGCTGCATACATATATTGCATGCCAATACGGTCTGCTTCACGTTCCTGATTTCGACTATATGTTAACTGGCTATCCATTAGTGCAGCCTGTGTTCCCAACATCACTGCTGCCCCAGCATCTCCACCGCCCTGTGCAGCGATTGCCACGCCCGCCAAAAGCCCAGCTAAACTTAATAAAGTTTGCCCCTTAAAGGCTTCCTCCGAACGACTAAAATGTCTTTGAGATACGTGTGCAATTTCATGCGCCATAACCCCAGCAATTTCATCAATATTGCGAGCTGAAGCAATAAGGCCAGTATTAAGCGCGAATAAACCACCCGGAACAGCAAACGCATTAATTTGTGGATCCTTAATTACAACTAGACCAATAGGCTGACCAAGTTGAGTCTCACTCAAAATACTTGAAAATACTTGGAAAAATTGGTCTTCGAGCCAGATATCTTGGAGAACTGGCATTTGTTTATGAACTTCACGGAATACTTTTTCACCAATAAATTTTTCTTTTTGTTGATCAAGCAAACCTATCCCACTTCCAATATTTGGAATTTCCACCTGATTCGCAGATGACCGAGGGTCGAAAGACTGTGCATACGCAGCATTTGCTATAAAAGTCGCACTTAAAATAACTGGCAAAAATCTCAAAAGTTTTTCTCTATTAAAATTAAACCATAAAAAAAGTCTACTGATGTGAACCATAAAAAATGATGTTCAATCAATAGACTTTTACTATATCACTGGAAATCGACTAGTTTTGCAATGAAGTGTTATTCATCACTTATATAAAGTTTGGGTTTACCAGATATCTAGGTGTTTTATCTTCTAAAGCCTCAACCAGATTTTTATAGGCGAGATTTGCCATTTTTTTACGGGTTTCTGCAGTAGCTGAACCTACATGAGGTAAAGTGACTACGTTCGGCAGTTTAAAAAGTGCTGAATCTTGCAAAGGTTCTTTTTCATACACATCTAAACCAGCAGCAAAGATCTGATTTTGCTGTAAAGCCTCAATCAAAGCTTGCTCATCAACTACCGAACCGCGTGCAATATTAATAAAAATAGCGTGTTTCTGCATAAGCTCAAATTGAGCTTTGCCCATTAAAGCTTTCGATTCGTTATTTAAATCAACTGCAGTTACTACAAAATCGGACTGCTGTAGTAATTGATCCAAACCAAGATATTGTGCGTTTAACGGCTCAGCTAATTCAGGCTTTTCACGACGATTATGGTAAACAATATTCATGTTGAATCCATAAAAACCACGTCGAGCAATTGCAGCCCCAATATTACCAAGCCCAATAATTCCTAGTGTTTTTCCAAAAACATCTAAACCGAACTGCTGAGGCCCTACAGTTCTTTTCCATTCACCTTGTTTTGTCCAATGATCAAGAAAAGGAACTTTTCTAGCAGCGCTCAGTAATAATGTAAAAGCAAGATCAGCTGTTGTTTCTGTTAAAACATGAGGCGTATTTGATAACCAGATTTTTCTTTGATTTAAATAAGCCACATCATAATTGTCATAGCCCACCGTTACAGATGAAATAATTTTTAGTTTTTGGGCTGGTGCAAGGTTACTTTCATTCAGTAACCGTCCTGCACCAATCATCCCGTCAGCATCTACAACGTGTTGTCGTATTTGTTCATTAATATCACCCAGTTTTGGGTTAAGAACTACAACATGATAATTCTGTTGTAATTGAGACAAAATTTCTTCATCAATTTGGCTAAATACTACAACTTTTTTCATGTAAATCCCTGCTACTCGTTGTTATCTTGCATTAATTTCCATAACCTTTTTTTAAGGAGTGGTTTCTCCAGCATTTCTTTTAAACTTGCTAAATAAATAATATTCGCATGTTGAATATAAGAACAATCACCAAGACACAATATCTTTTTCTCTGCTGCGACAGCATCTAAAAAGCCTTGTATATATGAACCGGCACCCCGCTGATCTTGATAAGTCGCTAAAGGGAAAGGCCATTTCAATTCAGCATATTGCCCTATTTTTGCTTTTTGTATGTTGCTCCAAAGCTGTTTTTCTTCTTCGCTTAAATTCGTAACATCTAAAAAAATAACACATTTTTCAAAAGCAAAAGCCTGTAGCTCAAATGATGCGATCTTAATTACAGGCGCTTGCACTTCATTGTAAGGCTCTATAACAGGCTGAACATCTATTGAAACTGGTGCCACAATTTCAGGTTCAACTTTTGGAATCTCGTTGATTTGTGGCTTTGTGGGCTGCTCAAGAACGGCTGGTTCTACAGAAGGCAATATAATCGGTTCAGGTTGTTCAACAACATGATCTCGCCAAAGGCTTTGAGCATTATTTTTTTGGCACACCTGTGTCTTAGGAATCCATAAATCAATTCCTAAAGTTGCCAGTATATTTCTTTGCTGCCCAATCATGTTTGAATCAATACCTCTACTCAATCTACATTCTAACGGGCTTCAGTTTTTTTTTCAGTGTTTTATTTCGTTCAGCTGTTTTTATAATCGTAGATGTCTTTTAAATAATCATAACACTATTTCTTTTTTGCATTTGCTCAACAATTTCTTCTGTCTCAAAGCCGAAACGCCAATAAAGCAATTCAAGTACATCCAACTCATCTTGAGTAATGATGCGATCGCTCCACAAGCACATTTCCGCAATCGCTAAAATACTCAGACGGTCTCGCAACAATAAACCCGCAATATCATTTAAAATTTCAGCAAGATCTAAAGGCTCATCCGAAATTTCATCATAAATATTCATTTCATCAGGATTGAGCAAAGAACGTAAAATACGATCACGGACTTCTAACTGATTTGGGCTGTTAATTTGTTGAACATGAAGTAAAGCATCAACCAAGCGAACAATTTGGGGTTTTACTTCTTCAAATGCAGTTGGTAAATGCAGCGGCATCAAATTCAGTTCATATTTAACCCGTTCTAACAAAAGTGCATCCAGCAACCCAATCTCGCCATCTTCTTGAATAATGAGCGCTAGTTTTGTGAGAAATTGCCGCGCAATACTTGCTGGCATATGTCCAATATTTTTACAGGCATCATGGAATATCTGAATATGAATACGACCATCCAGATTTAATAAGGCATCAATAATGGCATGGCTAACTGGCGCATCTTTAGGGATGAATTCTCGATATTGACGAATCATCAAAATAGCCACCATTACTTCACGTGACCCTGTAGCCGTTTGTAGCGCACGCTGAATTAGCTCAGGGCGCTTTTTATTGCGACGCACATCACTACTAAGGGGCTTAATCGCATCATTTAGTGCAAAACTAATAGGCGACAACCTTAGTAAAGGCAAGGGCTGTGGAGATGACCACGGAATATAAATTTCTTTCTCAGATTCCTCTAAAAAATGAAATAAGCTAAATAACGGACGGTTACGTAGTTTTTTTAAATTTTCTAATTGTAAATCTTGTAGCAAAGTCGGGTTTAATTCATAAATGCGCTCACGAATACTCGGATGAATATTCATCCAGCTTTGAGGGCTAAGTGAGTTTGCAAAACACATATGTGCGATTGATTCTGAATAAGCACTATGAATTTGAGAACCGGAATGGTGAACATAAATACGCAATAAAGTCTGGGTATTCGCACTATTTTTTAATAATCGTACTGTTTTTTGGTCATTACGAAATGTGCGACCACTCAAAGTTAAATACTTAATAAATCGTGTAATCAATACACCAAGGCTACCCGCCAACCAAATTACCCCACCAACTGCAACAAAGACGGTTTCAAATTTATGTTTATAGCCGGGACTATAGCGTTTAAAACCTTGTTTCGCTAATTTACTCCCCCACTGACTAAAGGTTGTTAATCCACTATATAGAATCTTTAATTTAGTGTTTTCAACTGCTTCACCCGATAAAATCTGATTAAACTCATGACCTAATAAGCCATATAGCTCAAGTTTATCCAGATTCTGCAAGGCTCCCCATGTCAGAATAATCACAATATCTTTAGGGTGAAAACCTGCTGTGAGTGCATTGACCCCGACTTCATCAGGTAAAACATACAAGGTTGGAACTTTTAGTGAGAAATTCTGCGCCAAATTTTCTGTAATTTTTAATGCCGCAAGTTCTTCTGGGGTACTTTCTTCTTTCACCAAACGGCGTGCTTTAAGTTGTTTCGCTAAAGAATGTCCACCTTTACGTAGAATATAAAGTTCGGTAACTACCGACCAAACCATAATAAAAAGTAATAGTACGACAAAATAAGGACTTAAAGTGTGCCACCAAATGGGCTGACTATAATCAAAAAAATGAACGAGCAAACCTAAAATTAAATTTAAAATAAAAATAGTAAGCAGCACAGCAACCAAACACATAGTGATGGACCATGCCATATTCTTATTTTCGATTAGATAGTGGCTTACTTCTTTCAATGTAAATAATCCCAATTACATTGTTAGGTTTCATCATAAAAGAAAAAAGCGGGAAACACCCGCTTTTTTCAGCTATTCCTATTCTTCTTTAATGCCTGTTAGATCTACAGAAGCTGCGTCAACATTCACATCAATGTAACCATCTTTTTTCTTTTTAGCAGAATCATTACGCTTCTGCTCCAAATTATTTAGATAAGCACCATCAATATCACCTGTTACATAGATTCCATCAAATACAGAGCAATCAAACTCAGTTAGATCAGGCACTTTGCTGGTACGTACAGCATTTTTCAAGTCTTCCAATTCTTGAAAAACCAAACGATCCGCACCAATAATTTCTTGGATCTCTTCTACACTGCGTTCTGAAGCAATTAGCTCAGTTTTAGCAGGCATATCAATACCGTAAACGTTTGGATACATAACCTGAGGTGCAGCTGATGCAAAGTATACTTTTTTTGCACCAGAATCACGTGCCATCTGGATGATTTCGTTACAGGTAGTACCACGAACAATTGAGTCATCAACTAATAAAACGTTCTTGCCTTTAAATTCCAACTCAACAGGGTTTAATTTCTGACGTACAGATTTTTTACGCTGTTGCTGGCCTGGCATAATGAAGGTACGACCGATATAACGGTTTTTCATAAAACCTTCACGGAACTTAACACCTAGAATATTTGCAAGTTCTAA
The DNA here is from genome assembly GCF_031799005.1 of Acinetobacter sp. V102_4. Lineage (NCBI taxonomy): Bacteria > Pseudomonadati > Pseudomonadota > Gammaproteobacteria > Moraxellales > Moraxellaceae > Acinetobacter > Acinetobacter sp. V102_4. The sequence goes on from NZ_JAVQNR010000038.1 coordinate 12,566, forward strand.
TGCTGAAGTACGGCTCGTATCTGGAATTGGAATAACCACATCAATATCGTGGTCTTCACCCCAGTCACGTAAAATTTTATGAGCAAGCTTTTCACCCATTTTTAAACGGGCTTTATAAACTGAAATTCCATCAATGATGGCATCAGGACGTGCAAAATAAACATATTCAAAAATACATGGGCGGTATTTTGGATTAGCCGCACATTGTCTTGAGAACAATTCACCATCAGCAGTGATAAAAATTGCTTCACCAGGTTCAATGTCACGCTCAATTTTAAAACCAAGCGCTGTAATAGCAACTGATTCAGAAGCGATGATGTATTCCATCTCGCCTTGTTCAGTCATACGTGAACCATAAATGAGTGGGCGGATACCGTTTGGATCGCGGAAACCAACTAAACCATGACCGGTAATCATCGCCACTACGCCATATGCACCTAGACAGCGCTCGTGTACACGAGTAACTGTATGGAAAATATCATCTGGTGTAGGGTTTAAAGTACCGTTCTTCTGCAACTCATGCGCGAATACGTTCAAAAGAACTTCTGAGTCCGAATCTGTATTCATATGACGTAAATCTGTTTTAAACAGGTCATCATGAATATCTTCAGCATTGGTTAAATTACCATTATGTGCAAGCGTAATACCGTAAGGTGAGTTCACATAAAATGGTTGTGCTTCAGCACTGCTAGCAGAACCAGCAGTTGGATAACGTACATGGCCAATACCATAATTACCAAGTAATGCTCTCATATGACGAGTATGAAAAACATCACGCACCATACCGTTATCCTTACGAAGGAAAAGACGGCCTTCATGGCAGGTTACTATTCCAGCTGCATCTTGCCCACGATGTTGCAACATCGTTAAAGCATCAAACAACATTTGGTTCACTGGCGATTTACCGGCTATACCAACAACTCCACACATAGCAACCTCGCAGACAAGCTAGGAATTAATAAAAAGGATTCTTTGTCGAATGGTCGGATCGGTTTTCTAAATCTTCCGATTCGCCCATTGGTTTTGAAGGGGTGCTTGATGCACTACCTCCAGATGTTATTTGATGAAATGCCTCACTTGCTGCATCTTTAGACAATTCGGTAGCTAAAGGCGCATAAGGCAATAAAAATTGTATAAGTTTGGACTGTTTCCAGTGTGGTGAACTTTCAACCCAAGGCCCTACGCCCTGCATTGTAATCAACACAACCAACAAGCCTTTTAAAGAACCAAAAGCACCACCCGCTAAACGATTTAATGGCCCCAATTTCAGACTTTTCAAGAGGCCATTTAAAAATGCAGTGACGATCCATGTTAAAACAATGATCATAAGTGCGATAAATGCGAAAGCTGCAATTTTTTGAACAACCGGATCATGACTTAAACCTGACATGGACGGCGCAAGAAGGACAGCATATTTTGCACCCATAATTAATGCAATGATCCATCCTACCAAGTTCGCAAAGGCTTTGATAAATCCTTGTCGCAAACCGTTTAGCCCCCCAATGAGCAAAAGTATCAGAATAATGATATCAATTGTGTTCATATTCACTTAAGTCATGGCTGCAACACATTGTTTTACTAATATAGGACCGGTATAAATCAATCCGCTATAGATCTGTACTAGTGTTGCTCCAGCTTGTTGTTTGGCTGCTGCTTGTTCACCCGACAAAATTCCACCCACGCCAATTAATGGGATTTGTCCTTTTAACGTTTGGGCAAATAAACGTAAGCATTCGGTACTTTTTTCAAAAACAGGCGCACCTGATAAGCCACCCGACTCATTACCATAAGGAAGATTCTCTACACCTTCTCTAGATAAAGTCGTATTGGTAACGATTAAACCATCAATTTTAAATTGCAATAATTGTGCTGCAATAAACTCGACATCTTCTGCTGTTAAATCAGGCGCAACTTTTAAAACCAAAGGAACATAATGGTTATATTGCTCGGCAAGCTCAAGTTGTCTTTCTTTTAAGGTTTGCAATAATTCAGTTAATGCATCACCACTTTGTAAACTTCTTAAGTTCTTAGTATTTGGAGATGAGATATTAACGGTAATATAAGAAGCGTAGTTATAAACTTTCTCAAGGCAAATCAGGTAATCATCAACAGCCTTTTCTACAGGCGTATCTGCATTCTTACCAATATTAATGCCTAGAATTCCTTTAAATTTTGAAGCTTTGACATTCTCAACAAGTTTATCAACACCATCATTATTAAAACCCATGCGGTTAATAATGGCTTTCGCTTCAGGAATACGGAACAATCGTGGTTGTGGATTACCCGACTGAGGACGAGGTGTAATTGTTCCAATTTCAATAAAACCGAAACCCAGTCCAGCTAAAGAATCAATATGTGCACCATTCTTATCAAGTCCAGCTGCCAAACCTACCGGATTTGGAAATTCAATTCCCATACAGGTTGTTGGTTTTGATTCTACGCTCTGGCGCAGCAGGCCGAACTTATGTGCTTTATCAAGCATAGATAATGTTAATTCATGGGCACGCTCTGGTGCTAAACTAAACAACATCGGGCGAGCAAGTGAATATAACATACCAATCACAGTCTACTGATTTTAGGTAGGCATATTATAGGCACAGGTAGCACAAAACACCATGCTTAAGAACAGCATATTTTAATATGTTATTGAACCGTCGCTGTTAATTTAATCTGTCCATCACTTGAAACCATTTCCATTTTTTCAATACTTAAGCCCATTTGCGCAAGTTGGGTTAAAAAGTTCGCTAAAATTGCATAATTCTGATGAGTAACAATAATTTGTAACTGCTCACCATTTTGTTGAGAAGTGACTGTTAAGCCTTGTTGCTGAGCTACTCGTTGTATTTTTTCCGATTGGCCTAATTCGAGTTCATTCGCTGGCTTCATGGTAACTGCATTACTCTGCATCCATACCATTAAATCTTTTAAATCATTTAACCGTTTTTGCTGTTGTTCTGCCAACGAATGCATTTTCCAAAGCGAAGCACCCACAATGGTAACCACAACAAAAATTGTAGTAAAGACCACCATAACCCGCTCACGCACAGTTAAACGATCTAAATATTGAGTGACTTGTTCAATCCACTGGTCAAAGCGGTTTTGCAATTGAGTTATCATTTTCATTATTGTATTTTCACCACCCCAATTGCCCCACCACCATCAGCTTGAACATTACCCAGCTCAGCTTTGAATCCCTGCTGGTTAAGTTGCTGTGTTAAAGCTTGCAAATCATCTGCCGACTTTGCTTTTAATGCCATGGTCAGTGTTGAAGCATCATAATTTAACTGCTGAGCTAAAATTTGTCTTTGCATTAAAATAGGTCCAACACGGCTCAATAAAGAAAGTGCTTGTGTATCACCTTGCTTACTCATGCGTAAATGACTTTCAAATTGGCTTTTTATATTTTGCTCATTTACCCGACTTGAAGGACCAAACCAATATTTATATTGCTCGACCGTCTGTTCGGCGGTTTGATTAGCCACATTTCTTAACTTTATCCAACGCAAAAAATCATAACTAAACTGAACCACTATAATTGCTAAAACAATAGCGGCACACGCTTTCCAGTACCCAGAAACAGTATGCTCTTGTCCTTTAGCTTTAGGCAGAACATTAAAAGGATGCTGTTTGGGTTTATCTAAACCCTGAAATTGATAAATAAATTCAGAATGATGCTCGGCATCTGATGCTGCCACCAAGCTTTCGAGTTGCTCTGTTGTCAAACCACTATATTGATAATGAGTTTCGACTGATTGAAACTCTAAAAATAATGCTAAATCATCTAGCGAATTACCCACCCATTTACTTTCACGCACAAGTAATTTCTGGTCAATATTACATAAGACCACTTGCTGCTCTTGAGGTTCCGGTAAAATTAGAAAGTCTGGCAATAAAGCAACGAGTTTAATAGGCAGCAAAGTCAACGCATGCTGCCATGTTTCCACTGTTGTTTTTGCCACTCCCAATACGGTTAATTGATCAGCATGAAAATGATGCACCACTTTCATATGATCAATAGGCAAAGTTACAAATTCTTCAAGCAAATATTTAACACCATCTGCCCCTAGTTGCTTGTAATGAGACTTTGCCATGTGCTGCTGGAGTACCTGAGCATGGCGACTAGGGAAAAAGATGACAGCTTCTTTTCCTTGATGTAATTGCAGGTCTTGTATTAATTGCTCAAGACTTGCTGCCTGCAACCAGTTTTCTCCGTTAGACCAATGCCATATTCCATTGGTTTCAGGCATCCATAAATACAGCATAATGGGCTAAATGACCTTTTAATTATATTGTGGGTATAAAACTATTTTTTTGTGTTGATAAACCAGTTGCAATAACAGCCTGATCATAAATTCGGGCTTCGGCAAGTACAAATGGATTAAAGTTTTCATGTGTTAGTAGTTCAGCAATATGCCCTACCACGTTCATATGACACACGACTACAATTGACTCATAAGGAACCTGAGACAACCACTCAACTGCTTCTTTCGCATTATCATCTGGTTTAATTTTATCGCATAACAGCACAGGAACATCTTTAAAATAAGCTTGAATATGCGCCAATGTCTCTTGAGCACGCAATAAAGGACTAACTACAAAAATATCAGGCTTAACAATATCTTTTAAAAATGTTGCTGTCTGCTCAGCTTGAGCATGCCCACGAGCGGTAAGTGGACGTTTAGTGTCATTACCATTCACTGGAGGAGCGGCTTCCCCATGACGAACCAATGTCAGTTGCATAAATATTCCTTGTTAATAATTCTTGCATTATAACCGTAATTTATGACATTTCTTCTTCAGACTTCATGATGAGGTAAAACAAACTCAACATCACTACGGTGTCCATTTTTCATAAGAGATAAAGCAATATTTAAAGGTGGCGCACCCTCAAAAATAACCTCATATAAGGCATTGGTAATAGGCATATATACGTCAAGTTCTTCTGCCTTACCACGCACCTGAACAATCGTATTAATTCCTTCAGCGGTTTGCCCCAACTCTTTACTCGCTTGGTCAAGTGTTTTACCTGAACCTAAAGCATAACCAATCTGATAATTACGGCTTAAAGGGCTATTACAGGTTGCAAATAAATCACCAACGCCAGATAAACCTAAGAACGTTAACGGGTTTGCCCCTTGTTTGACTGCAAAACGGCTCATTTCAGCCAAGGCACGCGTTAAAATCATACTCTTGGTATTTTCACCAATCTTGTAAGCAGCACCAATTCCCATTGCAACTGCATAAATATTTTTAAGTGCGCCCCCTAGTTCAACACCATGCACATCATCACTACCGAAAACTCGGAATAAAGCACTATGAAGAGCATGCTGCACAGCATAACGAACTAACTCAGAATCACTGGCAATAACAGTACCCGATGGCATACCTGCCATAATCTCCTTAGCGAGATTTGGTCCAGATAACACACCATAAGGAACTTCTGGTAATTCTTCACGAATAATATCGCTCATGAAGCTAAAAGTTTTAGCCTCGACGCCCTTCGTTAGAGAGACAACCGCTTGTGCCGTAATAAAAGGCGCAATTTGTTTTAATACATCACGAAATGAATGACTAGGAATTGCCACCAAAATAATATCTCGATCACACACGGCTTGTTCTAGATCAGACACAGCGCGTAATGATGACTCTAAAACAAAGTCTGGCAAATAACGTTTATTAATATGGGTTTTATTGATTTCTTCTGCTGTTTCGGCATCACGAATCCAGATCATGGTGTCGCAACCATTACGTGCAGCTAAATTGGCCATCGCCGTACCAAAGCTACCTCCACCTAACACAGTAATACGTAATGCTGTTTTTTTATCAACCGCAACAGGTTCCACTAAATCTGTAAACTTAAATTCAGCCATGCTTTATTATCCTATTTCTTACTTTTGAGGCTCGTTAAGCCTGCCAAACCTTTACAAATTCTTTACTTTCAATCTCTGCACGCGGTGCAATCGCTTTAGCTGCTGTGCCCACATAAATAATACCTGAAATTAAATCATGTGGTTGCAATCCTAAATGCTGCTTTAACCAATTTGATTCAACAACCGCGCCACTACGCCACATGGTGGAAAAGCCTTGAACTTGTAAAGACAATAAAAGGTTCTGTACGGCAGCCCCAGTACTTAAAATCTGTTCAAAATGCGGAACCTTAGGATGGTCTTGCAATTGCGTAAGCGCTAAAATGAGTAAAGGCGCGCGAAAAGGATGTTGCTTAACTCGTTCAAGTTGCGCTGAGTCAGTTTCACCCAAATCAGCCAGTGCTTTTGCTAAAACCTCACCAAATGCAGCACGTTGTTCAGCCTCGATAACAACAAAACGTGTTGGTTTAAGTCTATGATGGTCAGGAGCAGTTAAAGCAGCTTGAAAAGCCAACTCTAATTGATCTGCATTTGGTGCAGGCTCAATCAATTGGCCAATAGATTGACGTTGGTGAATATTCTGATGAATTATCTGTGTTGCTGAATCCGTCATTAATATTGATCTAACTCAAAAAATTCAAAATAGATTAGCATAATCTACAGATAATCCACCATTGTATCTAGAACATAAAAAACAACGAGCTCATGCTTTGACATATTTTTAAGACAAAACATCAAAACTAATACAACGTCTTCAAAGTCAATTAGAAAACTTGTGTTCAAATAGTGAGATCTTTTGACGATTAACGATATTAGGTGAAACATGAAAAAAATAATTTTAGCGAGTGCATTGAGCAGTGTTGTTTTATTACTAGGAGCTTGTGCCACTACCCCTAAAAACACCTTGGCGGTTCAAAAAGAAAATAATCAATTTGAAGTCACCGGCATTGGTAAAACAAATCTAATTGCAAAAAATAATGCGATTACTGCCGCTCAAAAAACTTGTTCAAAAAGCACCAGCCCTGTTGTGGTAGATGAAAAAACAACATACAACGGTGTATTAAAAGATGTAGTAAGCGAGAAAACAGGCCAAATGGTTGAAGCAGCAGCTGGTGTGATTGGCACATTAACTGGTAAAAATGCATCTCTAGCAAAAGATGATGATTATCAAACAACACTTACCTTCTATTGCAAAATTAATTAATCAAAAAAAATCCCAATCAAATGATTGGGATTTTTTTATTAGCAATAACCCTCTATACGGGTTAATGGCAATTTCTTACCAATTGCTTTTTCAATTTCCGGCAAATAAAAAGCATCATCTTCTGAAAGAAAACTAATACTTACACCTTGTGACCCAGCACGGCCTGTACGGCCAATACGGTGCACATAATCGTCTGACTGCTCAGGTAAGGTATAGTTAACCACATGAGATACGCCATCAACATGAATACCACGGCCAGCAACATCAGTTGCGATCATGATGTTATTTTTACCCTGCTTAAACTGGTCTAACATTTTTAAACGTTTATCTTGAGCAATTTCACCTGAAAGCATCCCGACCCGATATCCATCTCTCTTTAAATGGTCATAAAGACGGCGCACTTGATCACGTCGATTAGCAAAAATCATGACTTTATCGATAGGCTCTTCACGCAAAATATCTTGTAGCAAACGATATTTATCTTGCTTAGCTACTACATAAACACGTTGCTCAACATCGTTATTGGTTTTTTGCTCAGGCTCAATTTCAACAGTGATTGGCTCAAACAACCATTGTCTCGCCAAATTAAGCACGTCATAACTAAAAGTAGCCGAGAACATGAGGGTTTGACGTTCTTCCTTACGCGGGGAATAACGCACGATACGTTTTACAGACGGAATAAAACCCATGTCCAATAAGCGATCTGCTTCATCAATTACTAGGAATTCAATTTGATCGAGCCAAACTTCTTTTTGTTCTACAAAATCAATTAGACGCCCAGGCGTGGCAACCATGATATCGACAAAATTAGCATCTAGCTGTTTCTTTTGCTTATCAAAATCTACGCCACCTAATAGTGTCACGACGTGTAAATCTGAAAATTTTGTGAGTAACTTCGCATCGCTTTCAATTTGCAATGCCAATTCACGAGTAGGCGCCAAAATCAAGGCACGTGGCTCACCACGAAAGCGCTGCTCTTGAATCGGGTTATGTAACAAGTCATTAATTACACTAATCAGGAAAGCAGCAGTTTTACCTGTTCCTGTTTGTGCTCTACCAATTGCATCATGCCCGCCCAACGTATATTTTAAAACCTTTTGCTGAATCGGGGTCATTTGCTTAAACCCTAAAGCATCAATCGCCTTTTTAAGTTGCGGATGTAAATTCAAGGTTTCAAAACCAGATGTCATAAATACGTGCTCTAACAAACAATCTCTCTAATGAGAAGATCATTATAAACAAAAACGCCCCAATTCAAAAATTGGAGCGTCCGTGATTCATCAAAAGATGAATTAGTCTAAAGGCTGAACGTTCTCAGCTTGAAAACCTTTTTGACCTTGTACTACACTAAATTCTACGCGTTGGCCGTCACGTAAAGAACGGTGACCGTCACCAACGATTGCACGGAAATGAACGAATACGTCGTCACCGCCGTTACGTTGAATAAAGCCAAAACCTTTAGTGTCGTTAAACCACTTTACTACGCCTTGTTCGCGAGCTGTCATAAGTCAATCCTCAGATGTTGAAAAAAGGACCTTCCGGTGTTGCAAACAGCAGAGCAAACAAGTTTTTAAAATATTTATAATCTTAAAGCTTGTAATCATTCTGTGAAACTATCAACAATTTCCGGTTACATCCATTTGTTATAGGATTTTTAAACCAATTTAAGTGTGTGGTAAATCCTAAAACGGTTCGAGCTTACCACGGGTTTATGACAATTAATAGAATTTTTTTCAATTATTCCCCCTATTTTTAGTCCTTTTTTTAAACAGCTTATTACAATATTTTTTATAGGTAATTGCTTGTTTCTTCTTTTATAAAATGTGCGGTGTTTATAAAAAAATTTGTTAGAATAATCTTTTTAGTTGTTTTGATGATGAATGACCAACACTTCTTCTACTACAGCACTTATTGAAATTAATGCCTTGGGCCAACCTTGTCCGATGCCTTTATTAATGCTTAAACGCGAACTCAAAAAAGTATCGGGTAAACAGCTATTTTTATTAAAATCTTCTGACCCCCATAGTGAAATAGATGTAACTCGTTACTGTGGTTTACATCATTTTATGTGTCAAACCACACATATATCCGAAAGAGAATTTCACTATTTAATTGAAACTCAATAATTCTTTGATAAACTAAAAGATTAGAAATTGCATAAAATTTTACATTTCTCTACCCAATTTTCCTTAATTATGAAGCTGATTCAAACTAAGATGAATTTATTGGTTATCCCATCCGATCCTATAAGGAGAAATCATGAGTGACAGCAGCAATCAATTGATGCCCCTGTCATTGTCTGCGCCCGGTGTAAACCTTGGTGCATATATCAGTACTGTCAATCAGATTCCTATTTTAACGGCCGAGCAAGAAAAAGAACTTGCTGAACGTTATTATTATGACCAAGATCTTGATGCCGCAAAAATGCTGGTAATGTCGCATTTACGTTTCGTCGTTCACATTGCGCGCAGCTATGCAGGTTATGGCCTACCACAAGGCGACCTTATTCAAGAAGGTAATTTAGGCTTAATGAAAGCCGTGAAGCGTTTCGACCCAAATATGGGCGTGCGTCTTGTATCTTTTGCCGTCCACTGGATTAAGGCAGAAATTCACGAATACGTTATCCGTAACTGGCGTATTGTCAAAATTGCAACGACCAAAGCACAACGTAAATTATTTTTCAATTTACGTAGTTTAAAAAAATCGAGTAAAAAATTAACGCTCGAAGAAGCTCAATCGATTGCGAATGACTTAAATGTAACTGCAGAACAAGTTCTGGAGATGGAAGGTCGTTTAACCGCTTATGATGCTGCTTTCGAAGCTCAAGGTGACGACGACGATGACACTTCACATACTGCACCGGCATTGTATCTTGAAGATAATCGCTATGATCCAGCCCGTTTAGTCGAAAATGAGGACTGGGAAGAGCAAAGTACATCTGCCCTACATAATGCAATGGATCAGTTAGATGACCGTTCGCGTAATATTTTACAACGTCGTTGGTTAGATGATGACAAATCTACTCTCCACGAGTTAGCGGCCGAATATAATGTATCAGCAGAACGTATTCGCCAGCTTGAAAAGAATGCAATGGAAAAAATTAAAATTGCCATGTCTGCAAGCTAAAATAAGTTTAAAAATAAAAGGGCGATTAGCCCTTTTGTTTTATCTGGCTATGTTTAGCCAACCCAATCTATGATAACGTTGCCCTTCATTATTCATTTGCGTTTTTTGTTATGTGGATTGCCATTTCAGCCCTTAATCTTGCCTTTGCAGTCATGTTGGGTGCTTTTGGAGCACATGGTCTTAAAGCTCACGCGAGTCCTGAGCAACTTGTTTGGTGGCATACTGCAACCGACTACTTTTTCTACCATGCTTTAGGTCTCTTAGCACTTGGTATTTTAAGCAAAGTTATCCTTACGTTCCCCATTAAATTGCCATTCATATTGATTCAGATTGGTATTTTATTCTTCTGTGGTTCACTCTATATCATGGCGCTTGGATTACCGAGAATTTTAGGGGCAATTACCCCAATTGGTGGAGCATTTATGATAGCTGGATGGCTCGTTTTGGCTTGGAATGCCCTCAAATACGCAAAATAATTGGAATGTGATCATGCAAATTTATTTAAATGGCGAATTAACGGACACGCCTTGTCAAAACCTAATGCAGCTCATTCAGGCTTTGGCACTTGAAGGAAAAAGATTTGCGGTCGAATACAACCAGCAAATTATTCCAAAAAGCAAATTAGAGCAGATTTCTATCGCTCAACATGACCGTATCGAAATTATTCACGCTGTTGGCGGCGGCTAAGTCGGAGTTATCCATGCAAGACACCCCTCTCATTATTGGTTCACGTTCTTTTCAATCTCGTTTATTGGTAGGAACTGGCAAATATAAAGACTTAAATGAAACAGATTTAGCCATTCAAGCGAGTGGTGCAGAAATCGTTACTGTTGCAATCCGCCGTGTGAATATTGGACAACATCCAGATCAGCCAAATTTACTCTCTGTCATTCCGCCAGAAAAGTATACAATTTTGCCAAATACCGCAGGTTGTTTTGATGCTGACAGCGCAGTACGTACTTGCATGTTAGCGCGTGAACTTCTAGACGGTCACAACTTGGTAAAACTTGAAGTTTTGGGTGATGAAAAGACCTTATATCCAAATGTAACCGAGACTTTAAAAGCGGCTCGTACTTTGATTGATGACGGTTTTGAGATTATGGTTTACACCTCTGATGACCCAATCATTGCTCAAGAACTTGAAAGTATGGGTTGTGTTGCAATTATGCCTTTAGGCAGTCTTATTGGTTCAGGTTTAGGTATTTTAAACCCACATACTATTTCAATTATTAAAGAAAATGCAAAAGTACCAGTTTTGGTAGATGCAGGCGTTGGTACAGCAAGTGATGCAGCTATTGCAATGGAACTTGGTTGTGACGGCGTGTTGATGAATACCGCGATTGCAGCTGCTCAGAATCCTATTTTGATGGCTTCTGCAATGAAAAAAGCTGTTGAAGCAGGACGTGAAGCATTTTTAGCAGGTCGTATGCCACGTAAGCGTATGGCAAATGCGAGCTCGCCAGAAACAGGTTATTTCTTTAAGTAATTTATTTGGGAGGTCATTGTTTTTCAGTGACCTCTCGACTCACTCTTATATAGGTATTTATCTTTCAAAATAAAATGACCAAGAATATCTGTATCACTCAAGAAACCCATACCTCTCCAATCCATAGATAAACATTCTTATATTTACTTAGGCTATGCCTAATGTCCTCTGTAAATTTTGCTTTGCTCTTAACTCAAAATTCTGTTGAAAATAAGTCGTCTGATAAAGTGGGTCTGACTGATAAAAATGCGCTAGAACTTCTTTTCTTTTGATTGAATATACTTCTGGATCGACCCAAGCATATTCCTGCTGAATTTGCTGTTCATATTGCATAAAACGTTCTGGAGTTGCTGCCAAAATAGCTAAATCGATATCCAATAAAAATTGCAAATCTAACTCATCAGTCGCTATATGCTTTTGCGTGGCAAGAATCCACTGTTTTATTTTCTGAACCGTATTTACTGGTAAATTTTGAACCATACATTGCTCAAAAAGCTCAGCACTTTTAAGTTCATTATCTTTAGCTTGTGGGTTATAGATCGCATCGTGGAACCAGAGTGCCAATGCAACCGCATAGGCATCATTCAAATCAGATCGAACTGATTCGAGCAAAGCTAAGCATTCATATAAATGTTGAACCGTATGATAGGCCCGCTGCTTTTCACTATAAGCAGCGATGAGTATATTTAAGATTTTTTGTGGCTCAGAAAAATGATAATGCTGATGCAGCTCAAACCAAACATGTTCCAATTTTAATAAGTAAAGCTGCATCATCATATATTAACCACGCTCAGGATTATTGCTCATCGCGTTTAAATACTAGCTCTTTTAGTGATGAGTTTTCAGCATCAAAGTAGTATCCATCGGTATTGAATGCTTTAATATCCTCAGCTTTATTTAATTGGTTTTCAATCATAAAACGAGCCATTAAACCGCGTGCTTTTTTCGCATAGAAACTAATGACTTTATATTTGCCATTTTTCTGGTCAAGAAAAACAGGCTTAACAATTTCAGCCTTAATTTTCTTTTCGTTGACCGATTTGTAATACTCATCTGAAGCTAGATTTACAAGTAACTCAGTTTTAATTGCCGCCAAGTCTTCGTTAATCTGGTTCGTGATAATTTCACCCCAGAACTCATACAAATTATGGCCCCGTAAATTTTTTAATTTAGTGCCCATCTCAAGACGATAAGGCATCATTAGATCTAAAGGACGTAGTAAACCATATAAGCCAGATAGCATACGTAAATGCTGCTGTGCAAAATCAATATCTTTATCTTTTAAATGATAGGCATCTAAACCTGTATACACATCACCTTTAAACGCATAAATCGCCTGACGAGCATTTGAAAAATCAAATTCAGGCTTCCAATCTCTAAATCGGTCTGCATTTAGTGTGGCAATTTTTTCACTGACACTCATTAAATTGGCAATTTCGGAAGCAGAGAGTTTTCGGCAAACCTCAATTAATTGTGCTGAGTGTTCTAACAAGCGAGGCTGAGTAAACTCATCTGTAGGTAACGCTGTTTCATAATCTAAAGTTTTTGCAGGAGAAATTAAAGCAAGCATAGACAACCTGAAAAAATTATTATTAATGCCAACTATAACAGTAGATATTTTTTAATGCTAACTCGTGTTTTCAATGACGACTATCGGTAAAATAGCATCACGTATTGTTATTTAGCGGTTCTTATATGTCTGAGCAAACTTTCATCCAGGGTCCAGTAGGTAAAATTGAACTTTTCGTTGACCGCCCTGAAGGTGAAATCAAAGGCTTTGCGGTTGTTTGTCATCCGCACCCATTGCAAGGTGGAACCCCTCAACATAAAGTCCCTGCCCTCTTAACCCAAATCCTTAATGAATATGGCTGTATTGTTTATCGCCCTAGTTTCCGTGGCTTAGGCGGCAGTGAAGGTATTCATGATGAAGGTCATGGCGAAACCGAAGATATTTTAGCCGTAATTGAATATGTTCGTAAGCTACATGAAGGCTTGCCATTTTATGCAGGCGGCTTTAGCTTCGGCTCACATGTTTTGGCAAAATGCTTTGCACAGCTTAATCCTGAATTACGACCTGTACAGTTAATTTTGTGTGGTTTACCAACGGCTACCGTAGTGGGTTTGCGCCACTATAAAACTCCAGAAATTCAAGGTGATATTCTACTCATTCATGGCGAGCAAGATGACATTACCTTGCTTTCAGATGCGATTGCATGGGCGAAACCTCAAAAGCACCCAATTACGATTTTACCGGGCGCTAACCACTTCTTTACAGGCTATTTAAAACAGCTTCGCCAAATCATTACACGCTTTATTATTATGAAATAAGCAGTAGTTTGATGGACATAGATTGAGTCTATGTCCATCATTTCATAAGCCCTGTAACTACTAAAAATTATTCCAACCTAATCCAAAACGGGCCAAATATTTTTTCACTCGATCACTATCGTTCGTTGGCTATAATTTCTATAAAATTTCAATAAGTATCTATAATATACATTACACATTTGACTAAAAAATTCCAAAAATATGCTTCATTTTACTTTTTTAGGCACTTCTTCAGGTGTGCCCACCCTTTCACGCAATGTTTCAGGATTAGCTGTTCGTAACAGTAAAAATAAGGACTGGATTTTAGTTGATGCTGGTGAAGGGACGCAGCACCGCATTCAACAAGCCAAACTTTCCTTACAAAACCTAGTTGCCATTTGCATTACCCACGTTCACGGCGACCATTGTTATGGTCTAGTTGGTTTACTGGCAAGTGCAGGCATGAATGCCCGTACAAAACCATTAATAGTGATTGCACCAAAAGAAATTCAGCAATGGTTTGAAATCACCGCCCAACTTACAGATTTACATTTGCCCTATTCACTCCAATTTATTAATGTTAAGGAAGCAACACAGCCACAGCAGATCACCGATGAATTCATCGTTCAAGCACATCCTCTTAGCCATCGTGTTCCAAGTTTTGCTTTTAGTATTTATATAAAATCTATTCACAAGAAATTAGATATCCAAGCTCTAAATCAGCTTGGCGTACCTCAAGGCGATATGTGGGGCCATTTAAAACGAGGCTATGATGTTGAATTTGAGGGACAAACTTTAAAAGCTCAGGACTTTATCAAAGTTCAAAACCAGCAAATTCATGCAGTTATAGGTGGTGACAATGATCAGCCTGAACTATTAGCTGATGCCTGTAAGGATGCTCAACTACTCATTCATGAGTCGACTTATTTGCAAACAGTTTTAGATAAAGTAGGAAAAGGGCCAATGCACAGCTCTGCAAAAATGGTGGCTGAATTTGCAGAGCAGCAATCTCTGGATAATTTAATTCTGACGCACTTTAGCCCAAGACATCAGGATAGAACTGGACAGCAAGCTATTGCTGAAGAAGTTCGCCAGTTTTATAAAGGTCATTTTTATTTAGCAAATGATTTTGATGAATTTACTTTAAACGAAGCAGGACAGCTTTTAAAAGTCGAATAAAAGTTATATTCCTTGTGAAATCGAATTTATCGAGTTAGGTACAAATCATTTTCATGTAGAGGTCAACGTTTAAGAAGCTCACTAATGAGCTTCTTATTTCTAAAAAATTACTCTACAGATGCCAAAGCCGTCACCAACAACTTCCAGCAATTATCTACAGTATCAACTTTTACTCGCTCACCCGGTGCATGTGCACCTTGAATATCAGGTCCAAATGAAACCATCTGTAAATCTGGATAGTGCTCGGCAATAATCCCGCACTCTAGACCTGCATGAATTACTTTGAGCTTTGGCTCAATGTTAAACGCCTTTTGATAGGCTTGTTGTAAGCACTTTAAAGCAGCCGAATCTGGATTTGGTGTCCACCCCGAAACCAACGGCGTGAGTGTAGAAGCGATATTAAATTGACTAAAATGCGTCTGAATTTTCTTTGCAAAATCCTCAGCTTCTTGGTTCACCATTGAGCGGACCATTAAGACAGCTTTTCCACCCTCTCGATTTAATTTTACAACCCCAATATTATTTGAAGTCTCAACCACATCTGGAAGAGCTTGACTCATACTTGTAACGCCGTATGGACTTGTTGCCAAAGCTTGTAGCCATTCATTTTGCTGTTGTTGAATAATCACTTGATTCGTTTCAACGCTAGTAGCTTGAATAGTTAATCGCAGGTTGTCATCAATACCCTGTAGCTGTTTTTTCCATGTCGTTTGATATTCAGCGAGTAATTTTTCTAATTCAGGTAATTGGTTAGGCGAAATTGCAATAGTTGCAACTGCTTCTCGAGGTAGTGCATTACGAGCTGAACCACCACTAAACTCAACAAGTCTTCCACCAAGCTTTGCTAAATACTCATTTAAAAAGCGGGCCAGAATAACATTGGCATTGCCACGTCCTAAATGAATATCTACACCAGAGTGACCACCTTTAAGGCCAGCAACCTGAATGTTTACAGTGGTCAAGTTTTCAGGGATTTTTTCATAATTAAGTGGCTGCTCAACTTCAACATCAATACTTCCAGCACACCCCAGATATAACTCGCCCCACTCTTCTGTATCAATATTGAATAACCATTTACCTTTTAGCACACCTGCCTGTAAAAGCCGCGCACCACTCATGCCTGCTTCTTCGTCCACTGTTAAAAGAACTTCAATAGGGCCATGAGCAATATCATTTGAATCTAATACTGCCAAAGCTAAGGCTACCCCAATGCCATTATCAGCGCCTAAAGTGGTGTCTTTGGCAATTAACCAACCATTCTCAAGCACTGGACGGATCGGGTCTTTAAAAAAGTCATGTACTGTGCCAGTGTTGGCTTGTGTGACCATATCTAAATGGCCTTGCAGAATGACTCCAGATACATGTTCTTTACCCGCAGTCGCATTCTTGCGGATAATCAAATTACCCACTTCATCTACGTAAGTTTCTAAATTTCGACTTTCAGCCCAGTTTTGTAAAAACTCACGAAGCTGCTGTTCATGTTTTGATGGACGAGGAATAGTGCAAAGTGTTTGAAAATGCTGCCAAACCACTTGAGGAGATAACGCTGCAATATCAACTTGTGTCATGAAAACCACACTCTAATTATGTAAATATCGTAATAATTTCAATATACACAACGCATTAAAGATAGGTAGAGATTTGAGTAAAGATTTTGTATTTTTATATTTAATTTAAACAGAAAGTACGACTTTTCTAAAAGCCGTACTTAATGAAAAAGTTTTAAGAATCGTTTTATTTAATTTTTCCATTCAAATGCTGAAAAGCTTTGATCGGCTTTCAAACTATTTTCAACAGCCTGCGCGAGCTGACGAATAATGCTTTGTGTTTCAATCTTCTCAAACCAGTCTTGTTCTTCATCTGGGTTGGCAGAGATTTCACACATCAAATGCCCATCATGGTCTGTTTTTTGGCAAGTAATAGACAAAGGTAAAAGATGATTATCAATACTCACTTCTACTTTTTCATGTTCATGCACAATATGTTGCGCATCAAAACCATAATGCCCCAATTGTTTAAATAATAAAGCTGCTACATATTCTTGGGTGATATGGCATTCATTTGGTGGATGATCAAGCACCCCATGTTGTGGGCAACTGGCAATAAATTGTAATTTTTTCATCCTTTGTCCTAACACTATTATCATTATCTGCGCTTAGCATAAGCAATAAACAAACAGCAGCCAAGCCTTTAGCCCGCTGCTGCCGTTGCTATTGTGTTAGCAATTATAAAATGTGTTAGGTAAAAAGTTATTGGCTAACTTCGATCGTTAAGCCTGCACGATTCGCCAACTCAGTAAAAGTTGGGAAGCTGGTAGCAACTGTTTCCGTACCCTGAATCGTAATCGGACCAGAATTACGAAGGCCTGCCATACTAAAACTCATGGCAATACGGTGGTCATGATGTGATTCAACTTCACCACCAGTAAAAATTGGTGACCAATCGCCAGACTTACCCTTACCTTCAATAATGATGCCATCTTCAGTTGGTGTGCAGTCAATACCCATGATTTTTAAGCCATCTGCCATCACTTGAATGCGGTCAGACTCTTTCACGCGAAGCTCTGCTGCACCAGTTAATACCGTTTGGCCTTCCGCACAAGCTGCTGCAATGAATAAAGCTGGGAATTCATCAATTGCTAAAGGTACTTGGTCTTCTGGCATATGAATGCCTTTAAGTGTACGTGAGCCTTTAATATGAATATCAGCAATAGGTTCACCACCCGCAATACGCTCATTTTCAACAGTTAGGTCAGCACCCATTTGTTTTAAAATTTCGATTACGCCAGTACGCGTTGGGTTAATACCTACAGCTTCAAGCACAACGTCGGCGCCTTCAGTAATTGCCGCACCCACCATAAAGAAAGCAGCAGATGAAATATCAGATGGCACTTGAATGTCAGTACCCACTAATTTACCACCACCAACAAGGGAAATTTTGTTGCCTTCAGTCTTAACATCATAACCAAATGCACGAAGCATGCGTTCAGTATGATCACGTGTTGGCTCTGGTTCAGTTACCGAAGTTTCACCTTCAGCCCATAAGCCTGCAAGTAGAATGCCTGACTTCACTTGAGCAGATGCCATAGGTAAATCGTATTGAATACCATTTAATTGCTGAGCACCAGTAATGCTTACAGGTGGTGTACCTTTTTCACCTGTAGTCTGAATTTGTGCGCCCATTAAACGCAATGGCTTAGCAATACGCTCCATTGGACGTTTAGAAAGTGAAGCATCACCTGTCATGACTGAATCAAATTTCTGTGCAGATAACATGCCTGAAAGCAAACGCATGCTTGTACCAGAGTTACCCATATACAATGCACTTGCAGGTGCTTTTAAACCATGCATGCCTACACCGTGAATAGTCACTTCACCATTTTTAGGGCCTTCAATGCTTACACCCATATCACGGAAAGCTTGCAAAGTTGCTAACGCGTCTTCACCTTCAAGGAAGCCAGTGACATGAGTCGTGCCTTCGGCAATAGCACCAAACATAATGGAGCGATGTGACACAGATTTGTCACCCGGTACGGTAAATTTACCTTTAAAAGTTTTATTTCCCGGTAAGATACTGAATTGCTGTGTCACCTTATTTTTCTCCATTAAAGGTTTTTTGGCTAACATATGATTGAAATGCTGACGGGCTGCCTGAGCATGGCCAAGCAAACCCATTAATGCATGAGAATCTTCGTTTTCAATCAATTTTCTAAGTACAGTAAGCTGCTTTTCGAAGCCATCTACAGCGTTTAATATAGCTGTTTTATTGGCAAAGAAAATGTCATGCCACATTTGGGGATCACTAGCCGCAATTCGTGAAAAGTCACGAAAACCACCTGCTGCATAACGAAAAATATCAAGATTATCTTCACGGTTTGCAAGTTGCTCGACCAGATTAAATGCCATCAAATGTGGTAGATGACTCGTATGTGCCAGCACTTCATCATGCTTGGCAACATCCATACAAATGACTTCAGCTTTTGCCGCCGACCAAAGTTGAATCAGTTTATCAACAGCCCATTCTGCACTTGTTGGTAATGGCGTTAAAATCACCTTATGATTTGCAAATAAGTCAACTTTACCCGCGTGAACACCTGTATGTTCACTACCCGCAATAGGATGCCCCGGCACAAAACCTTCTGGTAAATCTTCACCAAATACAGCTTTTGCTGCATCAACGACATTACCTTTTGTACTTCCCACATCGGTTAAAATTGTGGTTGCTGACAAATAAGGTTTAATTTGCTCAAGCACTTTTTGTGTAGCACGCACTGGCAAGGCTAAAACGACTAAATCTGCCCCTTTCACGGCTTCAACTGGATCAGAAAATCCTTCGTGTATTAAGCCAAGTGATTTTGCATCTTCTAAAGTTTTATGTGAGCGTGTAGATGCCACAATAGTTGTCGCCAACTTTTCTGCAACAATAACACGAGCTAAACTCGATCCGATGAGTCCTAAACCAATAAATGCAACTTTTTTAAATAGGGGTTGTGACATAACTTCAACTTTGCTTTTGCTCAAAGATATTTAAACCATTGAGCAATTTGTTTTTAAGCATAATGACATGCTTATCTTAATACATGTCATTATTCCAACATAAGTGATTACAGAACAGCGGCAGGATAAGAACCTAAAATACGAATCTCTTTCACCATTGGGCGAATATCATTAATCGCAGCAGCAACATTCTCTTGTTCGATATGACCTTCTAAATCGATAAAGAATACATAAGCCCATTTTTCAGGTAATGCTGGACGAGTCTCAATACTTGTTAAGCTAATATTATGTTTTGCAAATGGCGCTAAAATTTCTAATAAAGCACCCGCACGGTCATGCGCTGAAATCAATAATGATGTTTTATCATTGCCACTTTGTGGAATTTTTTCACGACCAATCACTAAGAAACGTGTTGTATTTTCCGGATTATCTTCAATATTGCTATGTAAGATTTCAAGGTTATACATGCCCGCTGCGATATCAGATGCAATCGCTGCCGAATGCCATTCGTTGCGAATACGGCGCGCAGCTTCTGCATTTGAGTTTAAAGCAACACGCTCAACACCCGGATAATGCGCATCTAACCATTGGCGACATTGAGCCAAAGTTTGCTGATGAGCATAAATCTGCTTAATACTGTCTTTACGTGTATTTTCAGAAACAAGGAATTGATGATGAATACGTAATTCAACTTCACCAATCACATTTAAATTCGATGTTTTAAAGCAATCTAAGGTATGGTTTACAACACCTTCAGATGAGTTCTCAACTGGAACTACACCGTAATGGGCACTACCTGCTTCCACTTCACGGAAAACTTCATCAATTGTTGGAAGTGGGCGTACAACCGCATCTTTACCAAAATGCTTAAGCACAGCAGATTGAGTAAAAGTACCTTCTGGCCCTAAAAATGCAATACTTTGCGGTGCTTCTAAAGCAAGGCAAGCCGACATAATTTCACGGAACAAACGCGCCATGGTTACATCAGACAAAGGACCTTGGTTACGCTCCATGACTTTACGTAAGACTTGTGCTTCACGTTCAGGACGATAAAACAAAGGATTCTCTTCGGAAGCAAATTTAGCTTTCGCAACTGCTTCAGCAAGGCTTGCGCGTCGATTTAATAGTTCTTGAATCTGTTGATCCACGCTATCAATATCTTCGCGAATTTGTTCTAAACTAAGAGAAGTCGTTTTGTTTTGATCATCGTTGATCATTGGAATGCAGCCTCAGCAAAATCATCTTTTAAACGAGAGTATAACAATAGTCTGCTTTGATTTGTTAGGCAATATGGCTGTATTGGCTTTTTTCATTAAACCGTCTTGGACGGATTCCTCAGATCGCTTTATTTGATAATGATTTTCATTTATCATTTACATAATAAATTTTATTCTTGTTTATTATGCATAACTCATTTTTCTTTTTATCTTGCAGTTTTCTTCTGAGCTCTTTAATAACTTGTTCTGCTTTGGCTCAAACTCCTATACAAAATCCATCAAAAATCGTTTTTCAAAATAATCAGGCACAATTTCAAATTAACTCTAAAAATACAGGCCATGAGTATTTGATTCAAGTCTATAAACCACCTGTTGCCCCACCACAACATGGCTATCCCGTACTTTATATATTAGACGGAAATGCAACCTTTCCAAGTGCAGTCAATATCGCTCAATCTATTGGGGCAGGTTCTACAAAATTAGGTCTAGACCCGCTCATGATCGTTGCGGTCGGTTACCCCAAACAAAAAACTTTTGATGTACAAAAACGTGCTTATGACTACACCCCTAAACCTTCTGCTGAATTTCAAAAGCAAGGCAGATATAAGTATGGTGGTGCGGACCAGTTCATTACATTTTTAAATGATGAACTCAAACCGGAAATCGCCAAACAGTTTCCAATTAATAACCAACAGCAAAGTATTTATGGCCACTCATTTGGAGGGTTATTTGTGCTTTATCACTTTTTTCAAAAACCTAAAACATTTCAACGTTACATCGCAGCCAGCCCTTCCCTCTGGTTTGATCAAGGCATGCTATTTCAAAAATTAAACTTTTGGCAGAGTCAAAAACAAAGTAATTCTCCGATGCTTTTGACTACAGTCGGCACCCATGAGCAAGGAGGACCTCGTACTCAATCTGATCATTACTTTAATGAAAAAGATTTCTTTAAAGCTTTGGAAAACCGCCGCTCAGCCCAATTTGCTTATTGGCATTTTTATAATCCTGCTGAACAACATATTACCAATTTGTATGCGAGTTTGCCGAAAGCACTTATGTTTGCTGCATGCCAAAACTTAGAGAGCTGTAAACCTTTATTTGATGAACCTACACAGCAAACAGCTGAGTAAAACGCACTTAAATTTTAAGAGCAGCATTCCACTCCTCTTAAAGACAAAGCTCTTAATCGAGAGAATTAGTTATACTGTCTGAAGATGTCATAACAACAGTAAAATAGAATGAATAAAATTATTGTTTTAGGTCTACTGAGTTTTATTAGTGTCAGTCTAACGGCTTGTGGTGGCTGCCCCCTCATCGCTGGGTGCAATGGTACTGATCCGTCCCCGTACTATATGACGACTGCCAGCAATCAAGTTCGTGGTATTCCAATTCCACCCCAAACCAAGCTGACCTACCAGTCGCAACATTTCAGGCAGAAATTTGAGCAAACACATGCTTTGAAAGAGAAAAATTTATCAGGCATTGCTTTACCAACAGATACGGCAATCGTTTGGGGAGGCATGCCAGTAGACATGTTTATACAGTTTTATAATCCCGAAATGAAAGGATTTTCAGTCTATCCTGCCAAAGGATTTAAAACAGAACTATCAAATGAGTTTTTACGTTTATGGAAAAGTTGTGAAAGTGATTTAAACATTAACCTTAAGGATCCTAATGACTGGTCATTTAATCCTAAAAATATGGAAATAACTGGTTGTGGCGTCGTCTTTCAAAAACGCAGTGAGTATACCGAAGACTCATTTCGTCAAGATGAAGCCGATGAGTTTTTAAAAAAGATGAATCATGCATTACAGCAATTACCGAAACAACAAGACTACCCTGTCATTCAACAGAAGACCAAATAGTTAAAAACAAAACAGCCTGTTCTAGGACAAGCTGTTTTTACTCCGCTTAATTAGGCTTTGCCAATTAATCCACGCGCTACGATTTCTTTCATAATTTCATTTGTACCACCGTAAATACGCTGAATACGGGCATCTACAAAGAAACGAGAAATTGGATATTCGGTCATATAGCCATAACCACCAAAAAGCTGAAGCAAGTTATCTGCGACTTTCATTTGCATATCGCTACTGAAACTTTTCAATGCCGCAGCCGTTTCTACATCTAGTTTACCTTCTTGATATAAGGCAACGTTTCTTTCATAAAAAGCTGCTGTTGCAAGCTCATCAATTTTCGCTTGCGCTAAAACAAAACGCGTATTTTGGAATTGTGAAATAGGTTGACCAAATGCTTGGCGTTCTTTTACGTAAGCCGTTGTCAAATCAATTGCACCGCGGATTGCACCAATTGCAGTAGATGCAATTGCAGTACGTTCACGTGGTAATTCTTGCATTAAATAAGTAAAACCTTGCCCCGCTTGACCAAGTAACTGGTTTTTAGGCACTTTCACATTGTCAAAAAACAGCTCAGATGTGTCTTGAGAATGCAGGCCGATTTTGTCGAGGTTGGTTCCTTTTTTAAAGCCTTCCAGATGTGTATCTGCTAATAATAATGACACACCTTTCGCACGGGCTTGAGGATCTGTTTTTACCGCAAGCACAACAAGATCAGCATGTTGGCCATTTGAAATAAATGTTTTTGAACCATTTAACAGATAATGATCATCTTGCAAGATGGCACTGGTACGCATTGATTGTAAATCCGAACCTGCTCCTGGTTCAGTCATACCAATTGCACCGACCACTTCACCTGTTACCATTTTCGGTAACCAATATTGTTTTTGCTCTTCTGTCCCGATGTGTAAAATATAGGGTGCAGCAATTTCAGAGTGGCAAGAAATGGCTGTTGATAATGCACAAAAACCGGCACGTGCAGACTCTTCAACCAACATTAATGAATAGTATGTCGGAACCCCATAACCACCGTATTCTTCAGGGACATCCACACATAAATAGCCATTTTCGCCCAATTGGTTCCAAACAGAACGAGGCATAATACCTTCACGTTCCCATTGGTCGTAGTGTGGTGCAATATGCTCACTCATAAAACGTTTAAAATTATCACGGAATAATTCTAAATCTGCATCGTATGCCAACATAATATTTTCCTTCAGCTTTATTGTTTTATCAAATCTCGTTGTTGTGCATGCTAATCATTTTTCAAGCAACTGTCATGGCATAGCTGCTCATTAAAACTGTACTTTTCAGTCAGCCAATAAAAAAGGAAGCCATAGCTTCCTTTTTTATATAGGTTTATTCGAATTAATCTAGACCTTCAGCGACTTGAGGAGTTTTTTGTTCCATCATTTTTCTGTCGACTTCATCCGGATTGTTTAAAGCTTCATTCAGCTTATCTTTATCTAAAGCACCCACCCATTTAGCAACAACAATCGTTGCTAAAGAGTTACCGACAAGGTTGGTTAAAGCACGTGCTTCTGACATGAAACGATCAATACCTAAAATCAATGCTAAACCTGCAACTGGAATATGTCCAACAGCAGACAAAGTTGCTGCCATAACAATAAAGCCAGAGCCAGTTACACCCGCCGCCCCCTTAGATGAGATTAAGAGTACCAATAACAAAGTGATCTGATGTTGAATATCAAGCTGAGTATTCGTTGCTTGAGCAATAAAGATTGCAGCCATAGTCAAATAGATTGACGTTCCATCAAGGTTAAATGAATAACCTGTTGGAATAACTAAACCGACTACAGATTTTTCACAACCTGCAATTTCGAGTTTACGCAACATACGCGGCAAAACAGATTCAGAAGAAGATGTACCAAGTACAATTAATAACTCTTCACGAATCATGCGAATCATCTTGAGGATACTAAATCCACTAATACGGCTGATTGTACCCAAGATCAAGAAGATAAAGAGTAAACACGTAATATAGAAGCAAATGATGAGTTGCCCTAATTGTACGAGTGAACCAACACCATATTTACCGATAGTGAATGCCATTGCGCCAAATGCGCCAATCGGTGCCAATTTCATGACCATGTTCACAATGTTAAAGAACACATGTGCAACTTGATCAATAAATTTTAAAACTGGACGTCCTGCATCACCTAATTTATGTAAAGCAAAACCAAAGAGAATTGCAAAAAGAAGGACTTGTAAGATTTCACCATTTGCAAATGCACCAACCACCGTATCAGGGATGATATGCATTAAGAAATCAATGGTAGATTGTGACTCACCAGAACTGACGTATTTTTGAATGCCCGAAGTATCAAGAGTAGTAGGGTCAACATTCATCCCTACACCCGGTTTAGCGATGTTAATTACAACAAGGCCAATTAGAAGTGCAATTGTTGAAACAACTTCAAAGTATAACAAGGCAACGCCGCCAGTTTTTCCGACTGACTTCATGCTTTCCATGCCAGCAATACCGCTCACCACGGTACAGAAAATAACTGGAGCGATGATCATCTTGATCAAACGAATAAAGGCATCACCTAATGGCTTGAGTTTTTCACCTAAACCTGGAATATGCTGTTCGACACCATTGACAATTTGCGTTGAGCTTGGGGAAAAATGCCCTACCAAGATACCCGCAATAATCGCAATAATCACTTGAAAATAAAGTGATTTATAAATCGGTTTTTTAGCCATAACTTTACTTCAATCTATATTTCCAAGTCCGTTGGAAATACCAAAATGAAACGTCTATTCTTTACGAATACACAGCCCTAACCTTTCACATGAACACCGCAAAAGGGAAACGGTTCTTTGTAAACAAAAAACCTTCCTACTACCTCAATGAAAACAAAAAAGCTGTTTTCTAAAACAGGAGAATACCTGAAGTTTCTAACTACTTTGAGTAGTTAGAAATAACCTCTTACTTTTTAATAAAAAGCTGAAGATATAGGAGAATCACAGAAAATTATGATATGAGTGCTCAAAAAAGCACGAGAAAGTGTACTCGAATTAAATAATGATTCGATTAAATTTTTGGCTAATACGCGCAAAAAACACTCATGTAGCCCTAAGACTTTAGTATAAGAAACACTTTTGATATTTTTTCGACAGCTTTTTATGTCATATTGATTAAATACTTGTGGACATTTCATTTTGAGCTGCCTGCATCCCATCATTTTTATTGTTTTTGAACTACGATGAATACTAAACGTAATATCTATAAAGATGCTGAACACCCCTTCGCTCAATATGTCCGTATTTTAGGGAAAGGAAAAAGTGGTTCACGCTCTTTAAGCTATGAAGAAGCGTATCAAGCGTTTACCATGATTTTAAAAGGTGAAGTGCTTGATGTGCAGTTAGGCGCTTTTTTAATGCTGCTTCGGGTTAAAGAAGAATCTATTGATGAACTCGCAGGATTTGTTCAAGCGACTAGAGACCAGCTTAATTTCCAGCCTTTAGAAGTTGATTTAGACTGGTCATCTTATGCAGGTAAACGTAAACATTATCCTTGGTTCTTATTAGCGGCCCTCACCCTTGCTCAACACGGTTATAAAATTGTTATGCACGGTGCATCAGGCCACACGCTTAACCGCGTCTATACCGAGCAGGTTTTAGAATATCTTGGTTATCCAATTTGTCATTCAGAACAAGAAGTTCGTACTCAGTTAGCAGAGCAAAATTTCGCTTACTTACCTTTAGACGTGATTTCACCTGTTTTAAGTGAACTGATTTCTTTAAGAAATGTGATGGGATTACGCTCGCCTATTCATACTTTAGCCCGCTTAATAAATCCTTTTAATGCAAAAGCCACCTTACAAGCTATATTCCATCCAGCTTATAGAACTTCCCATCAACATAGTGCACTGCGCTTAGGCTATCAAAATAGTGCAGTCATTAAGGGTGAAGGCGGTGAATTTGAGCGAAATCCAGATGCAAAAACACTCATTTGTGGTATTAAAAATGGTGAACTTTATGAACATGAGTTACCAAAGCTCACACCTGAACGTAGTCCAACTGAAGAAGAATTAGATTTAGCAACTTTTAAAGCAGTATGGTTAGGTCAGCAGCACCATGAATACGGTGAAATGGCAGTAACAGAAACCATCGGAATTGCACTATATACCATGGGAGTTGTTACTAGTTTTGAAGAGGCGATGCAGAAAGCAAAAGTGTTATGGAATAGTCGTTTCTAATATATGAATGACCAAGGTTATATCGGATAGCCTTGGTTTTAAGGTTCAATATAATAAAAATCTGGCCAAAATGGATATTCCTGACCTGAAGAATGAATATTTCTTAGTTTCAAGTGATCACCTATTTTGATTGTAATCTTATTAGAATCGTAGGAACCCGAAAGATAAGCATCTCGTTGTTGACCAATAAGTGTCTTACAATATAAATGATGCGCTTTGATCTTTTGGGAGCTTCGTATGGTTTGCGACTCCAGCACCTGAATCCCAATCAATAACATGGGATAACCGTCGTTCTTTATACTTGTATATTTAGCTTGAGGTGAAGTGTATTTCCGACTCGCAACAACCTTCACGTTGAGTAAACATTCAATCGGCTGTTTGGCTAATGCAGCACCACTAAACAATATTAGAAATAATAGTACGTAAATAGGTTTTAAACGTTTCATAGGATTCTTTATTATATTTTGATAAACATAAAAAAAGCCCAGTAATCACTGAGCTTCTTAAATTAAACAAAACGAATTGGCTTAAATTCTGGCTCATGCTTGTGATGATCATCATCACACTCTTCACCTTCTTCTTTCGTACCACGGTCAATATAGCCGCTACGCTGTTCTTCTGGTAAGTTTTTCAACTCCCAAGCAATGACAGCTTGCATACAAGTCTCACGCTGCTCTTTTGTTAAAACAACGCCATTTGGCCATTTACCAATTTCTACTGCTGTTTTTAAACGCTCTACAATTTCAGGGTTTAAAACAGATAGCATTTGTTCAATATTCATGATTCATCTCTTTGAAAAGATTCAAAATCTTGGTTCCAACCAAGTTTGGTACGGCAGGCCATATAAAAATCATAACCTGGTGGATGCAATAAACTTAGTTTAAATGGATGTTTGCGGATGTGTAAACTATCTCCGACATTCAGCGATATACTATGTTGTCCATCAGCACTCACCATCGGCAAAACTCGATTTTCGCGAATAACAATTTTAATTTCGCTTTGCCCGCCGACTACGATGGGACGTGATGACAATGTATGGGGATGCATTGGAACTAATGCAATCGCATCCATACTTGGATGTAAAATTGGTCCACCACCTGACAACGCATAAGCCGTTGATCCTGTTGGAGTAGAAACAATTAAACCATCGCTATGCTGACGATAAACATATTGACCATCAATGTTGAGTTCAAAGTCAATCATATGGACGGACTTACCCGAATGCAAAACAACATCATTTAAAGCAATTGCATCATAAATAACTTCGCCATTTGTTCGTACTTCCATTTCAAGTAAGAAACGGCGATCAAGCTGGAAATGACCTTGAAGGACTTGATCCAGTTTAAAAATAGCTTCTGAAGGTTTGATATCAGTTAAAAAACCTAATCGCCCACGGTTGATACCAATAACAGGGGTATTATAACGGACCAATGCTCTCGCTGCATGGAGTAGAGAACCATCACCTCCAACCACAATAACTAAATCAGCAACTTCACCTAATAGATGACGGCTTACTATCTGTGCATGATCATAAGGCACTAATTCGGCTGTTTCCTGATCAAAAATGGGGTTCAAACCTAAGTTCAATAAATGATCATGAATTAAACATAGTGTTTCTACAACTGATGATTTATCTGGTCGACCGATTAACCCGACGTTTCTGAAGGACTTATGTGAAATTTGCACGAATGAGTAAGCTCCGCTGCGATACTCGCATATAATAACATTAACCCGATTAATTTAAAAAAACATAACTACAAGATGCTGTAAAATTCAATCTAAGTTTTCCAATTATTCACAGTTTTATCATTGCAAATTGATGACAAGCTATCGCATCATTACAGGCATTGTTAGGGTTTTATCTCATTTTTATGAAGTTTGAACGTGGTATCGGTTTCTTTGCACTAATCTTTTCCATTTTGGTCATTGGTGCTTTTATTGCTCTTAGTATCTATCTGATTCGTTTAGATAATATTATCCGTGAAAAATTTGAAGGACAGCGGTGGGATATTCCTGCCAAAGTGTTTGCACGACCTTTGGAAATTTATAACAACGCGCCTATTTCTCAAGCAAATTTCACTCAAGAATTAAAGCTATTGGGTTACAAAACTTCAAGTAATTATGACAAGTCTGGAAGCTATGTTGCTCAAGGCAGCAATATGTATATCCACACACGGGGTTTTGACTACGGTGACAGTGTTGAACCTGAACAAGTCTTAGAGTTAAGTTTTGCAAATGATCAAGTTGTGGAAGTTAGAAGTACTAAACCTTCTTCAACCGGCGTTGCACGCTTAGAACCGCTACTCATTGGAGGAATTTATCCTCAACACAATGAAGACCGCGTACTCATTAAACTGAATAATGTCCCTAAACCACTCATTGAAGCTTTAATTTCTACAGAAGACCGCAATTTTTATCATCATCATGGTATTTCAATTCGTGGTACTGCTCGTGCATTGGTGAGTAATGTCACTGGTGGAAAACGTCAAGGTGGCTCAACCCTGACTCAACAATTAGTTAAAAACTTCTATCTCACCCCTGAACGCACACTAAAACGTAAAGTCAATGAAGCATTAATGGCTTTACTCATCGAACTGCATTACAGCAAAGATGAAATTTTAGAAGCGTATTTAAATGAAGTGAATCTGGGCCAAAATGGTAGCTATTCAATTAATGGTTATGGTTTGGCTTCACAATTTTATTTCGGTCTGCCGCTACGTGAACTCAGTGTTGCACAACAAGCTTATTTAGTCGGTTTAGTTCAAGGCCCTTCTTTATATAACCCTTGGAAAAACCCTGAAGGTGCAAAAAAACGCCGTGATACCGTGTTAAATAACATGCGTGTGATGGGTTATTTAACTCAAGCTGAATATGAAGATGAAATTGCACGTCCTTTAAATGTGTTAAGTAAACCAAGTTTAGGCCCTGCAAAATTCCCAGACTTTTTAGATATTGTACGTCGTCAATTACGTACAGAGTATCAAGAAAGTGATTTAACCAATCAGGGATTACGTATTTTTACGACCTTAGATCCAATTACTCAAACTCAAGTTCAAAATGCTTTTAAAGCTTCAGTAGACCGTTTGGCTAACAGTAATCCAGCGCGTTTGAAAAACTTACAAGGTGCTGTACTGATTGCACACCCTGAAAATGGCGAGTTAGTTGCAGCCGTTGGTTCTACACAAGACTTTACTGGTTTTAACCGTGCTTTAGATGCGAAACGTCAAGTCGGTTCATTATTGAAACCTGTGATTTATTTAAGTGCTATTGAATCTGGACGTTATAACTGGGCAAGCCAAATTGAAGATGCACCAATCAGTGTTCCTGTAGATGGTGGTAAAAGCTGGACTCCTAAAAACTATAGTGGTGGCGGACATGGTGTAGTCAGCCTGAGTGAAGCATTAGCAAATTCATACAACCTATCTGCTGTACGCATGGGTCAAGAATTTGGTTTATCTACTTTTACTAATAATTTAAGAAAATTTGGTGTTGAATCAACGATTCCTGCCTACCCTTCTATTTTCCTTGGGGCAGTCAATATGTCACCAATGGAAGTACTTGGAATTTATGAAAACTTCGCTACAGGCGGTTTTAAATATCCAACTCGTGCGATTCGATCTGTCGTAGACGCGAATGGTCGTCTGCTTGACCGTTATGGCCTTAATGTTCAACAAACGATTGATCCTTCTGTCGGCTATATCATGAATTATGGCCTACAACAGGTGATGTCTTCGGGTACTGGTCGTGCAGCTTATAGCAGCTTATCTCCAGCTTTAAAATTGGCAGGTAAATCAGGTACGACTAACGATACACGTGACTCATGGTTTGCGGGTTACTCAGGTAATCACGTTGCTGTAGTTTGGTTAGGTTTAGATGACAACAAAGTGACTGGTTTAACAGGTTCATCTGGGGCATTGCCAGTATGGATTAATGTGATGAAGCAATTACGTCAAACTCCTGTGAATATACGTCAACCAGACACTGTACAGTGGCAGTGGATTGACCGTGCAACGGGTGATTTATCTGCGCAGGCTTGTGATGGTGCTATGTATATTCCGATGCTAACGCATACGGTTCCGCACCGTGCTACGCCATGTGGAGCACCTTATTATCAAGTTGATCCAACATATACGCCACAAAGTGATAACACAATTCCTGACTCTCAAGATGATAATACCGACAGTTATATTCGTGAAAGTGAAAGCCAGATGGAACAAGATCTGTCAAATAACTCTCGTGTAATTTCAAGTGGTAGTTATAACAACTAAGCGTTAACAGGAAAGTAGGATATGTTGAAGAAAGGTGTTTTTTATATTGGTGCTGTACTTATGGTCGGCTGTACAACTTTGCCTGATCAATCTGGCTCCAAAGACAAAGCACCTGCTCCGCCAGCGAAAAAGAGCACGGAAACTCCATCGGGTGTAAAAATTACGCCTTATGATCATCCGGAAATTCACCGCAAGAACTTGCAGGTTATTGTTCCTCAGCAGAAAAAGCCGCAACGCTTTAATGATGATGGAAGCCAATTACCTGCATTCAAAGTCTTAATGCAGAAAACGCAGCAAGCGTACAAAAATCAGCAATGGTCAGAAGCTGAACGCTATGCACTCCAAGCACAGCGTTTAGCACCACAAGCCGCAGAAACATATCTATTCCTTGCCCTTACGGCAAATCATAAACAGCAATATTCTAATGCTGAATCTCTAGCACGACGTGGTTTAAGTTTTGCTCAAAGTCAGGCCATGAAAAAGCAACTTTGGTTGACCATCTTAAAAGCTGGACAACAACGCAATAATCAAAAAACTGTTCAAGAAGCGCAACAAGCATTAAAAGCCCTCTAGCTTTTAATGCTTTTCTATTTTCTTATTAGAAATTACGAATACCTGCTAAGCCATAGGCACCATGCTGTTGTGCAGTAGCTAAATCATCAGGATGCACGCCTCCCAATGCAAAAACCGGAATCTGGCTATTTTGGGCGAGATCAGCAAAACGCTCCCAACCTAATGCCAAGGCTTCTGGATGGGTGGTTGTCGGTTTTACAGGACTAATAAAAACAGCATCACAACCAATCTGCTCAGCCTGCTTTAAAGAAACCGCATCATGACAAGCGGCAATATAACGTACGCCTACTGTTAAATCGCCCTTATGCAAATTCATGAGCTGAGATTGTTTTAAATGAACGGTCTTAATTTGTTTCTTTAACTCAGGGCTCAACTGCTGCCAAATATCTGTATTAATAATTAAGTTTGATAACTGATTTTCACCTAAAGCATTTAATTGTTCTAAATATCTCTGATCAGCACCAGCTTCTTCTATACGCCAATACAATAAAGCATCACTACCTTCTACAGGTGTAAGCATATTGCTGATTTTGATGAGATGGGGCCAATAGAGTCGCTTTATGATGTCTTTATTGGCTTTTGGAAAGTTTAAATGAAGTAACTGTTCCCGTGTGTACCACGCCCATGGCTGATGAATAAGATTTAATAGTTCATCAGGCACATAACTATGGAATAAATGTAAATTGACAATAATGTCGTCATACTCATGGTGAATATAATCAAATTGATGCCAATCTTTTAAACCAATACCCACTTCTTCATAGATTTCACGGCGGCAGGCTTCTTCTGGTGTTTCACCCTGCTCAACCTTTCCTCCTGGAAACTCATGCTTTCCACCTTGATGCTGCTGCTCTTCGCGCCATCCTACTAATATTTTTCCACGATGGATCAAGATTGCTATAGCGACATCGACTATTGGTTTGGGCATCTTTTTACTCTCTAAAACTTTTCTCAAGTGTAAGCAAATTTTATCATTTTATAAAATTTTAAAAATCTCATTGACAGATCTATTCGATAATGATTATCATTTAAATCGTTCAAGAACATACCACGGAGCACAACAAATGAACGCACCTTTTAGCTTATTTACCCGTAACAATGACACAGCTCACGCCTTACCAATGTTACATTCTAATAACCTCTTTGCATTAGGCCGTGAAATCCGCATTATGCATGCTGGCGAGGAATATCGTTTACGCCTCACTCGCAACAACCGTCTAATTTTAACTAAATAAAAAATACACTCGCGTTTCAATAATATTCGTGGGAAAACAAAAAATGGATAGCATGGGTAACCATGCTATTTTTTATGACGGAAGAATAATCTCTGCTCTTAGACCACCTTGTTCAGCATGCATAAAAAGTAATGTGCCATTATGCAATTCAATAATTTTTCGGGTAATTGAAATTCCTAACCCCGAACCTTGCTGCTGAGTACCTAAGACTCGAAAAAAACGCTGCCCTAAACGTAATAGCACTTCATCATCTACACCATTGCCTGTATCTTCTATAGACACCTTAATTTGCTGTTCATGCTGACTAATCTCCACATGAATAGAGCCTAAAGTCGGGCTATAACGAATGGCGTTATCAAATAAATTTCTAAAAGCAATAAACAGCAATTCTTCATTTGCATATGTTTTAGTTTCTGTCGATAAGGTATTTGTCTCTATCAACATCTGTTTAGCTTGCGCATCTAAAGTTACAGTTTCAATGACTCTAGCTAATAAATAATTTAAATCGATAATCGTCTTGGGAAGTTGTGGCTGCTCTGCTTCATTGGGCTCTAAGCGAGCGAGAAGGAGTAAATTTTCAAGTATTTTTGTACTTCTAGAAACGTCTTCTTGTATACGTTCAAAGTCCTGATGAAGCTCTGGAACATGTTGATATTTACGCTGTAAAACCTGAAGACGCATTTGTATGGCAGATAACGGAGAACGTAACTCATGAGAAGCATCTGCGGTAAAACGCTGTTCAGCGACTAATGCCCTTTGCAACCTTGCAAGTAATTGGTTTAGCGCATCAATCACAGGCTGAATTTCTGTAATGACATCTGGTTCTTGAATGGGTTCTAAATTTGATGCGGTTTTTTGAGCAATTCGTCTAGAAAGCAAATTTAGTGCAGCCAATTGATGCTCGGTACGCCAACTTACAATGACCCATTGTAGCAGCCAGAACAACACCATAAGGCCGCTATATCCAGCAAGTGCTTTGAGTACTTCTTCAATACGTGTACTGATTGGCTGAAAAACTTCAACTTGTAACTTTGAGTGTTCTTGCTGTGCAGCTAAGCTACGCCATAATTGGCCATCAAACCAAAAATATGAAAAACCTTCTGATAAATTACCTTGTTCAAAAAGCTCGTGCTGATAGCTATGAGAATGAGTAAGTAATTGCCCAGAACTTAATAATTCATACTGAATATCAAATTCATCACTGAGTTCATCAAACTGTTTCATAGAGTGCCCAGAAATATCAGAAACCAGCAAAGTATCTGATATTTCATCCATGATTTCGTCTTGCACCGACATGTTGTGATAAATAGAAAATATGGTGAGTAAGCTTAAAGCCAGCAAGCCCACCACGACACTACTCCACATCGTGGTTTTAACCAGTTGCGACTGCAAGGATGAGCGATTAGATTTCATTTTAAATCTCCCATACGGTAGCCTAACCCCCGTATGGTTTTAATGCTGCTACTTCCGATTTTTTTTCGAAGTTGATAAATAAATACTTCTATTGCGTTACTTTCAATTTCTTCACCCCATGCATAGAGTGCTTCTTCTAATTGATCACGCGTAATAATATGCTCAGGATGGACCATAAGCTTACGTAATATTTGGAACTCTTTAGCTGTTAAATCAATAGACTTGCCAGCGCATGATACAACTTTTGCTTGTGTATCGAGTTGCAGATCGCCCCACGTTAAGACTGATTGCTGACTCAACGTTTGCTTACGTAATTGAGCGCGGATTCGGGCAGATAACTCTTCTAAGCTAAAAGGCTTAACCAAGTAATCATTTGCACCTAAATCTAGTCCTTCCACCCTGTCATGAATACTGTCACGCGCTGTAATAAAAATAACAGGAACATTTTTTTGTTTATGGCGGATCGTTGTTAAAACTTTTTCACCAGCCAGTTGAGGCAACCCCCGATCAAGCAAAATACAGTCATAGTCATGCTGCTCGATTGCCGTAAGCGCATAATCGCCTCTTTCTACCCAATCTACCTGATAACCGTCTAACTCTAGCCACGATTGAATACTTTCAGCTTGAGAGCGATCATCTTCTGCAAGCAAAATTCTCATCTGTTTTTCCTGTTATATCCTGATTTGATCTTGCCAAGCCTTTCTAGAAAAAGCAAAGCCGCATTATTAAAATGCGGCTAAAGACAATACATCTAAGATTATTAATTAAAACTGAACTTGATCCACATCAATTTCGACGCGTTTTAAAGGTTTATAATCAATGTCTACTTCACCAATTAAAGTTACATTTGTATTTGGTGAAATAGGACGACCTTGCCAAAGTTCATCATCTACATCAACTGTAATGCTACCTGTCTTGTCACGAAATTGATATTTTTCATCACCTAAAGATTTTACAACCTGACCATGTAATTTTATCGGTGTACTATCTTTAGCCGTTAATGCCTGTTTTACCGTGGTGACAGTTGCCGGAGCAATTGCAGCCTGATTCACTGGTGTATTCGCTACAACTATGCCAGCAGTAGCCATACCAGCAGTCAACAACATTACTTTAAGCATATTCATATAATTACCCTCTGTTTATGGTTTCCTCTTGGGATAAAGCAATTAAATCAAGCATAAATGAGGTGAATCTTAAGAAAAACTTAATTTAATGGAACAACCCGTAAGACCTCTTCTAATGTCGTAATACCATCAATGACTTTACGTGCACCCGCAATTCTCAAAAGTTCTATACCTTCTTTTTTAGTTTGAGTTCTTAAATCATTTAACGTCACATGACTACTAATAAGATGCTTAAGCTCTAGACTGACTGGCATAAACTCATAAATACCGATTCGTCCTTTATAGCCTGTATGACGACATTGTTCACATCCAACAGCCTGATAAACTTTTTCTGGCATGTCCATAATGTAGTCGAATGTTAGGTGCTGCCACTCGTCCTCATTAATTTGTGTGTGTTGTTTACAGTGTGGGCAAAGCTGTCGCACTAAACGCTGCGCGAGCACACCTAGAATTGTGGCTGCTGTTAAAAATGGCTGCACACCTAAATCGTGCAAGCGAGTCAAACTAGACGGCGCATCATTGGTGTGTAAAGTTGATAATACTAAATGACCTGTTAATGCTGCTTGAATTGCCATATTCGCTGTATCTTGATCACGGATTTCCCCAATCATAATAATATCGGGGTCTTGACGCATGAGCGCACGAACACCATCTGCAAAGCTTAATTCAATTGCATTGTTGACCTGCATCTGGTTAAAACTAGGCTCTAACATTTCAATTGGATCTTCAATGGTACATACATTGACCTGATCTGTTGCAAGCTGCTTTAACGAAGAATATAGCGTGGTCGTTTTACCTGAACCTGTAGGACCAGTGACTAAAATAATGCCATGGCTATTTTTTGTTAACTGTTGCCACTGTTGTAATAAACTCTCTTCAAAACCCAGTTGATGAAAAGAACGTACCAGTACATCTGGGTCGAAAATACGCATAACCAGTTTTTCACCAAAGGCTGTTGGCAAGGTTGATAAACGTAGCTCTGTTTCTTGCCCCTTTGGCGTCCGAGTTTTTAATCGACCATCTTGCGGTTTGCGCTTTTCGGCGACATTTAAACGTCCTAAAATTTTAATTCGAGAAATCACGGCGGTCAGTGTATTTGAAGGCATGTTATAAATGGTGTGCAAAACACCATCGATACGAAACCTGACTTTGCCATTGTCTTTGCGTGGTTCCATATGAATGTCACTGGCACTCTGCTCGAACGCAAACTGTAAAATCCAGTCGACTAATTTCACAATATGCTGATCATTGGCATCAGGGTTCTGGCTATCCCCAAGTTGTAAAAGAGCTTCAACATTTTTATTATCACGGTCATGAGCTGCATCTTTTTGAGCTGAGTTTACCGCTCGACTGACCTGATAATATTCGCGTAAATAACGTTGCAACTGTTCGGGATTAAGTAGTACCCGCTCAATTTTTTTAGGAGCTAGACTTCTTTCAAGATTATTGAGCCAATCTGTTTGAAATGGCTGGTCTGTTCCAATCACAATTCGATCGGCATGGATTTCAACAGCTAAAATATGATTGCGAATAGCAAATTCTTGTGACATGACTTGAGTTAAAGCACTCACATCTGCCTTTAAAGGATCAATCACAAATAAAGGAAGTTGAACCCGATCTGCAAACCATAAACACAAACGATTTAAACTTAAATGAGCGTGTGTGTGCTGCTGATCTTTTAAATTAAAATGTGCAATCCACTGTAAAGGATGCCATTTCAACTGGTCCTTTTGACGGTGGCTTGACTGTACCAGTAATTTATCTCGTTCTGTGATACGGCCTTCTTGTAATAGTTGTTCTAGACACCAATAGGTATCTATTTCTACATGTGCATTCATGCTTTATCCCCAATATACTTTTATAATATAGCAGAGATGTTTTAGATTTAACTCACCCCAAAATCGTTAAATCCACTATTTAAATATCCTTCAACTTCAATTAATTAAACCAATTCTCAACTTGAACTTTTTTTGCGTCATAGGTCATGTTTATAAAGTTATTTTGTAAGTTGCATTGTCTAAAAAAGATACTATGATCAGTCTCATAAAAAGCATAAACTGAACGTGAATATATGATTTTAAAATGATTCAAATCTACATATAACAATAAACCAAAGAGGAAGTAATATGGAACTTCCAATGACAATGTCATTACAAACAACATCCTTTGAAGAATTCATTACAGTCATTGCAGCTGCCCTTGGCTGTGGCTTATTAATCGGCTTAGAACGAGAGCGCAGTAAACTCAAACACGAATATAAAACTTTCGCTGGTTTTAGATCTTTTGCAATTAGCGCTTTATTAGGCGCGATCTGTTTTTTATTCGGTACTCCTATGGGGATTGTTGGAGCTTTAATCATCGGTGCAATCAGCATCGTTTCCCTCAAAAATCAGCCAAATGATCCGGGCGTTACTACCGAACTTGCATTTATCATGACTTATTTCATTGGAGCACTCTGTATTTGGAATATTTCATTGGCAGCAAGTTTAGCAGTCATCATGACGGCTATCTTAATAGCTAAGCAGTCTATGCATGGTATTGCTAGCCAATGGATTACCGAGGCAGAATTGCGCGATGGAATTTTCCTACTCGCCTTACTTTTAATTGCTTTACCTTTAGTCCCGAATAAACCCTTTTGGGGTCCAGTTTTAAATCCGAATGTTATTTTAAAATTGCTCACTTTAATTTTATTTGTACAGGCACTGGCACATATTGCCAAACGCTTATTATCTTCCAAAAATGCCTTATTACTTTCGTCTTTGGCTTCAGGTTTTGTTTCCAGTACAGCAGCTATTGCCAGTCTGGGTTTAGAGGTACGTTCCGGTCGTGCAAATGCAACGACTAATGCGGGCGCTGCATTAATGTCCTGCGTTTCAACACTTATTCAAACATTAATTATTGTGATAGGTATCAGCTTTACTTGGTTTAAGCTAATTATATTTCCTGCCCTTATTGCATTAGTTGTTTTAGCGGTATGGGCTTTTATTTTATTACGTAAAGCAGAGCCTAGTACTACTTTACCCGAACTCGACTCAAGAATGTTTAGTCTTAAAGAAGCCATTATTATTGCTGGCACACTCACGCTTATTCAGGCAGGTGTTTATGGTTTAAGTATATCTTTAGGCGATGCAGGATTAATAGCCGGAACGTTACTCGCTTCTTTGTTTGAGATCCATGCAGCTATAGCCGCAGTAATTGTACAAGGTGAACCTGATAGTGCTCATATGTCCCCTTTATTAATTGCTTTTATGGGAGGCTTTGCAGTGCATGCAATTGCCAAAAGTATAAACTCTGTAATTTCGGGCGGGCTACCTTATGCTCTTGCCTTCGTTCCCGCCCAGCTTATTCATATGGCTATTTTTATTACTTTACTTTGGCTCAACATCCATTGGTTCTAAAATAGAATTTATTGCACAGCAGAAGCTTTCACCATATCCACTACAGTAACTTCAAGCTGACCGACTTTAAAATGAATATCGAAACTGGAAAATTTCATTTTATAAATTCTGTCTGAATCTTCTTGATAAGCAGGCCGAGGATCTAAGGCTAACACTTGCTCAAGCTCATCAAGGTATTGATCGTCCATTTCTTTATTTTGTAAAAAATATTTTTGAGTATTTAGAGCAGGTTCAGACCAAATGACTGATTTACGCTCTGGTTCTGCATGTGCATAACCACTTTGTGCATCAACAATCGCATCAGAATATTGAATATAGGGTTTAATATCTAGAATTGGAGTTCCATCTAATAAATCGCTGCCAGTGACGTACACTCGTACTGACTTACCGACTTTTTCAACCTTCTTTAACCGTACTACAGACAAGCCCACTGGTGCTGGTCGATACATGCTACGTGTAGCAAATACGCCAATTTTTTCATTACCCCCTAAACGTGGGGGACGAACTTGCGGACGGAATTTATCTGCACTACCCTGATTTTTATTGTCATGAAACTGCCAAACTAGCCAGAGATGACTAAATTGCTCAATTCCTTCAAAAGCCAACAAGTCATTATAAGGTTCTATCATGTCGATATATGACTCGATATTTACCAGATTAGGCTGGCGTGGAATACCGAATTTTTCTCGATATGGAGAGCACATGTGGCCGATTATGGGAAGGGTGACAGAATTGATCATCACTTTTTCTTATAAACACAATTAAATATATTCAGTTTATCGGGAATGAATTTAGATTAGAATAGCAATCTGTTTTCTTTTAATCGTGATCGAGACCTTTAATGGCTGCTTTTAACGTCGAACGCATTACTCATGTTCACCACTGGAATGACACCCTTTTCAGTTTTAAAACTACACGCGACACTAGCTTACGTTTTAAAAATGGTCAGTTCGTAATGATCGGACTTGAAGTGAATGGCAAACCGTTAATGCGTGCGTATTCGATTGCAAGTGCAAACTACGAAGAAGAGTTAGAATTCTTCTCAATTAAAGTACAAGATGGTCCTTTAACTTCGATTTTGCAAAAAGTACAAGTTGGCGATGAAATTTTAATTTCTAAAAAACCGACAGGTACATTGGTTCATGATGACCTTTTACCGGGTAAAAACTTGTACCTTTTATCTTCTGGTACTGGCCTTGCACCATTCTTATCAATTATTCGTGACCCAGAAACTTACGAACGTTTTGAAAAAGTAATCGTTGTTCATGGTACACGTTATATTTCTGAATTAGCTTATCAAGACCTTATCTTGAACGAATTACCAAACCATGAGTTCTTTGAAGAGTTAGGTATTAAAGACAAACTTGTTTACTACCCTACTGTAACTCGTGAACCTTTCCACACTCAAGGCCGTGTAACAACTGCAATTGAAACTGGTGCTTTATTCGAAAAAGTTGGTTTACCACGATTTAACCGTGAAACTGACCGCGCAATGCTTTGCGGTAGCCCTGCTTTCTTGAAAGACGTTGCTGCGTTACTTGACCAACACGGTTTAGTTGAATCACCTCGTATGGGTGTAATGGGCGACTACGTGATTGAACGTGCGTTCGTAGAAAAATAAGTTTTTCTAATTAAAAAAACCGAGGCCAAGTCCTCGGTTTTTTTATATTTGTTTTATAACTTGATTGTGCCATCGATACAGGTAACAGCACTTCCACCCACTAAAATTTTATCTTGATATAAATTTAGTTGAAGCTGTCCGTCACGTCCTAAAACGCGACCTTGTGAAGAAAGTACCTGATCATTTTGTGCGGGCAAAATACCATGGTAACGAATAAAAGACGCTACGCTACCATTACCACTACCACAAACTGGATCTTCATTTATTCCAATTGAAGGGGCAAATGAGCGAACTTCTATATGTTTTTTCTCATCATTATTTTCATAGAAACCATAAACCGTCGCTCCACCAACTTTCATTTCTAAATCATGTTGTTTTAAAGCAGCGAAGTCTGGTTGAGCCGCTAAAACAGCTTCGGCATTGACAGCTTGTAATACAACCCAACGCGCCCCAACATCAACCAATGCAGCATTCCATTGAGTGTCAATCTGACATTTTAAAATCTCTGCCAATTTTTGAGTCTGTGTCGTATCTAATGGCGTAATTTTAGGTTGTGGTAGTTCAAAGGAAATATGATTCAATTCACTTACCGTAAGAGCAACTAAACCTGCACCACATTGCTGTACCAATTTTCCTTCTTTAGCAATAATTAGACCAGCTTCAAGTAAAGCATGGGCTGTGCCGATTGTAGGATGGCCTGCAAATGGCAATTCATTTTGCGGAGTAAAAATTCGAACCTGATAATCGGCTTGCGAATCTGTAGCAGGCAGTACAAATGTAGTTTCAGAGAGATTGGTCCAATTGGCAATCGCCTGCATTTGCTCAGATGTTAAGGTACTAGCGTCCATAATCACCGCGACAGGATTTCCCTTAAATGCTTGTGAAGTAAAAACATCAACTTGTTTAAATGCTACAACGGACATAGACCCACTCCTACTCATTTTGATATTAAAAAATTATGGTTTTAAATCCTCACCATACTTTTGATCTTACTGAGATATCTTTAATGGTTACAGTATCAGTTAATATGAAAAATAATAGACACAGTTTTTAAGTGTAAAACTCGATTAAATGGACCAACCTAAAGTCATCACAATATTTGAGATAAATAACAGATCACTATAAAGTGTATCCATTGCTTTAGCTTTTTAATGAATTGATATG
The DNA here is from genome assembly GCF_031799005.1 of Acinetobacter sp. V102_4. NCBI lineage: Bacteria > Pseudomonadati > Pseudomonadota > Gammaproteobacteria > Moraxellales > Moraxellaceae > Acinetobacter > Acinetobacter sp. V102_4. The sequence goes on from NZ_JAVQNR010000038.1 coordinate 54,326, forward strand.
TACAAATATAAAAAAGTGAGTGATGACTTAACCCTTCAAATCCATAATGGAAGGCAACCTATTGGTTCGCGTCTACCTTCAATACGAGACTGTGCAAACCATTATCAGGTCAGCATTAACACCGTAAAAGAAGCGTATCGTCAACTTGAAGATCAAGGTTTGATTTCTGTTCGTCCTCAATCTGGTTACTATGTTTGTCATGCACCTTCAAACTTGCTAGAACTCGAAGAACGTTATATCAGTGAAGAAAAAGTTCCCCTTTCTGGCATTAGCTGCTTCCTCGCTCAAATCGTTAAAAAGCAAATGGACCCAAGCTATATTAATTTGGCCCTAGCTTGCCCCTCAGGAGAAAATTTCTACCCAATTGAGCGTTTAAAACGCTTAACTGCTCAAGTTTTACGGACACAACCAGATATTTTTAAAAGCTATACCTTACCGCCAGGTTCTATACGTCTACGCACTCAAATTGCTAGACGAAGCTTGCAACTGGGCATGTTTCTTTCAGCAGATAATATTGTACTCACCCATGGCACTATGGAGGCCTTAAGCCTAGCGATTATGGCAACGACTCAAGCGGGTGATAGCATTGCACTTGAGATCCCTACTTTTCATAACTTGTACCCGCTCCTGCATAATTTAGGCCGAAAAATTATAGAAGTACCGACTTCGCCACATACAGGCATGTGTCTAGATACACTTGAAGAACTCTTAAAATCTCAAAGTGTACAAGCCATATTAACGATTCCAACAGGGCACAATCCCCTCGGTTTCAGCATGCCTGAAAGCAGCCGCCGTCGCTTGGCAGAGCTAGCTAATCAGTTTCAAGTTCCCGTCATTGAAGATGCGATGTATGCCGAATTGCAACTAGCCGAACCTCTATTACCCAACATTAAGGCATTTGACCAAAATGGATGGGTGTTGGTATGTAGTAGCTACACCAAGACTGTAGCACCCGACTATCGAATTGGTTGGTTAGAAGCTGGGCGCTTTCGTAATATTGTGCAGCAACTGAAATTTACAACAACAGTGGCCGAGCCTGCCTTGCTCACTGAAACCTTAGGACTTTTCTTGGAAAATGGTGGTTATGACCTGCATTTACGTCAGCTCAAAAAACGCTATCAACAACAAATTGACACCATCAAGTCTTATATTTGTCGTTATTTTCCGCTCGGTACTCGAGTCAGTCGCCCACAAGCGGGATTTATTTTATGGTTAGAGCTCCCCGAATCTATTGATACGCTGGAACTCTTTCATCAAGCTATGGATGAAAAAATCTTATGTATGCCGGGAATTTTATGTTCTGCTGATAAACGTTTTAGTCATTGTTTACGTATTGCAGTATGTTTTGAGTTGAACCCAAAAATGTTAAATGCTTTGATGCGCTTAGGAGAATTAGCAAAAAATATGCTTTCATCTCAAAACCATATGGACAAAATCGCTACTCATTCGTAATTTACAGCATGCGAAGAGAGATATGACAGCATCAACCCTAGCTTATGATGTAGGTTAAACATAGCACTTTAATCATTACGATTAGTTTTTAATATATTTAATGGTTTATACCGTTTTGCTAGTGATAAAATCAAACTATCAGTTCAGTTTGATTTACTTGTATTTGTGTACCAAAAAAATTGCACAATCGTTAAAACTGGTCAAATCATTTCAACATTTCATATAGATTGATTAAAACTCATTCTGGCGTAGCTCCCCATGTCTTATCTTTATTTAGCAATTGCGATTGCTTGTGAAGTCATTGCAACTTCAGCTTTAAAAGCATCTCAAGGTTTTACTGTTCCAATTCCTTCGATTATTACTGTTGTGGGTTATGCAATTGCTTTTTATTTATTGTCTCTGACGCTAAAAACAATTCCGATCGGAATTGCATATGCCATTTGGTCTGGCGCAGGTATTATTTTAATTTCTGCAATTGGCTGGATATTTTATAAACAGCATTTAGACTTAGCAGCCTGCATTGGTCTAACTTTAATGATCGCAGGCATTATCATTATTAATGTGTTTTCTAAAAATACCCATCTTTAAAATATAATTAAAAAGCAACCGAGTATGATGAAAGTGCTTTATAAAGACTTTACCATACTCAGTATGAACAACTTATTTTAAACTACCCGTTAAAAATTGCTTTAAACGTTCACTTTTCGGGTTATTGAGTACTTCATCAGGATGACCCTGTTCCTCAATTTTCCCTTGATGTAAAAAAATCACTTGATTAGACACATGACGCGCAAAACCCATTTCATGTGTCACCACAATCATGGTACGTCCTTCTTCAGCTAAACCCTGCATTACTTTGAGTACTTCACCCACCAACTCTGGGTCAAGCGCACTGGTTGGTTCATCAAACAACATAACTTCCGGTTCCATAGCCAAAGCACGAGCAATCGCTACACGTTGCTGCTGACCACCAGATAAAAATGCAGGATATTTACTTTCAACGCTTTCAGGCAAACCAACTTTGCGTAGATATTTCCGCGCACGTTCTTCTGCCTCAGCACGTTTTACCCCAAGTACATGAATTGGTCCTTCAATCACATTTTCCAGCACTGTCATGTGTGACCATAAATTAAAATGCTGAAACACCATCATGAGCTGGGTACGCATTTTTTGTAGTTGCTTTGGGTCAACCACTTTTAAATTGCCTTTTTTATCAAAGACTGTACGTAGTTTTTCACCATTAAGTTTAATGGTGCCATTGCTCGGTTGTTCCAAGAAGTTGATACAACGCAACAAAGTACTTTTACCTGAACCAGATGAACCGATGATACTAATGACATCGCCAGCATTTGCATCAAGTGATATCCCTTTCAGTACTTCATGATCGCCAAATGTTTTGTGTAAATCACGAATCACTAGTTTTGCAACGTGTTCCATTTATGTCTCCTAATGATTCGATGGTTTTAAAAATGCCAACCAACGTTTTTCCAACTTACGAAATATCCAAATCAAAATAAATGCCAGCACTGCATACAACACCGCGGCAATTCCAAAAGCATTGAAGGTGTCATAGGTTGCCGCATTCACATCACGCGCAATTTTTAAAATGTCAGGAACAGTTGCTGTAAATGCAATGGTTGTCGCGTGCAACATCAAAATGACTTCATTCCCATAAAATGGTAAAGCACGGCGCAACATCGACGGAATAATAATGCGGGTATAGCGTTTCCATTTTGACATGCCAAAAGCTTGTGCAGCTTCAATCTCGCCATGTGGAATAGAACGGATCACCCCAGCGAAGATTTCAGTCGTATATGCACCAGTATTGAGCGCGAATGCCAAAATGGTGCAATTTATGCCCTCTCGAAAAAATGCATCGAGCGTCTGATGTTCATGGATGTAATCAAAGCTGTAAATGCCTGAGTAAATAATCAGCAATTGAATGTAAAGTGGTGTGCCACGAAAAACATATGTATACAACCAAACTGGACCACGCAACCAAAGATTTTCTGATACTCGTGCAAGTGATAAAGGCACAGCAAGCACAAAGCCAATACCAATTGAAAGTACCAATAACCAAGCAGTCATCGCGACACCGGTCATTTGTAGTCCATCGGTCCAAAGATATGCCTGCCAATATTGTTGAAGGATTTCAATCATAATTGTCCCTTCCTCACACCGGCAGAATAACGACGCTCAAGCCACATTAAAATGAGGTTCGACACAGTGGTAATTGCCAAATAAATCGCGGCAGCCACGATGCTGAAAAAGAACAGTTGCATGGTACTTCTACCTGCATCTTGGGTAATTTTTACAATGTCAGTCAGGCCAATAATAGAAACCAGTGCGGTTGCCTTAATCAAGACCTGCCAATTATTGCCAATACCTGGCAATGCAAAACGCATCATTTGAGGGAATAATACACGTCGAAAAACCTGCCAAGGGGTCATACCATAGGCCATTGCTGCTTCAATTTGACCCGTTGGAACCGATTGAAATGCACCACGAAAGGTCTCGGTAAAATATGCACCATAAATGAACGCTAAAGTAATCACACCCGCCACAAAAGGATTGATATCAATTTGATCCATTTGCAGTGATTCAGTAATTTGGTTTAGACCCAACTGCAAGCTATAAAATAACAGCAGCATAATCACCAAGTCTGGCACACTACGGATGAGTGTAGTATAGGCGGTCGCAATATAGCGTAAGGCTTTAAAACTAGAGAGTTTTGAGCTCGCACCAATTAAGCCAATAATGACAGAAAGCAAAAGTGACAACAGCGCAAGCTGAAGGGTCATCCATGTCCCGCTGAGAAGGAGTAGCCCATAGCCAGATAAAAACATGACTCATCTTCTCCTTAAAAACAATATCCAATATTGATGAGATGAGAATAGATTTAAAAATGTCGGCACTCAGCCGACATTTTTCACATCATTAGTAAATGTTAAAGGAGAAATATTTTTTCTCTAGTTTCTTGTATGTACCATCCGCAATGATTGCTGCGAGTGCTTTGTCAATATTCACTTTCAAATCTGCATCTTCTTTGCGTAAACCAATAGCCGCGCCTACACCCAGTGTTTTTGCATCAACTACATTGCCACCGACAAATGCAAAGTTTTTGCCTTTTGGTTGTTTTAAGAAAGCACCATCAACCATGATTGCATCTTGTAAAGTTGCATCTAAACGACCTGACATCATGTCTTGATAAATCAAATCTTGGACTGGATAAGGTACAACGGTTACACCTTTTGGTGCCCAATAGGTTTTAGCATAAGTTTCTTGAATTGTGCCCTGTTGTACACCTACACGTTTACCTTTCAATGATGCAGCTGTCGGTAATAACGGCGAGCCTTTTTTTGCAACCATGCGTGTTGGTGTGTTATAGATTTTGCTACTAAACAAAATTTGTTTTGCGCGTTCATCAGTGACCGTCATTGATGAAAGAATGCCGTCAAATTTTTTCGCTTTAAGTGCTGGAATCATCCCATCAAAAGAGTTTTCAACCCAAACACATTTGGCTTTGAGTTTTGCACAAATGGCATTACCCAAATCAACATCAAAACCAGTTAACTTGCCATCCGGTGTTTTATATTCAAATGGTGCATAAGAGGACTCAGTACCAAAACGAATCACCTTCCAATCCTTTGCTTGCACATTAGTCGCAACAGCAGCCAGAACTAAGGTTGTTGAAACGAACATTTTTTTCATAAAGCTTACCATCTTGAAGCTTCTCCTTGAAATCAAAATAAGGTGATAAAAACTTGAGTATTTCAAACTTACTCTTCTGCCGAAATAATTGCAATTTTTATACCATAAGTTAAAGAATCAGGAAGATGTCAAAACAGCAGATCGCATTAACTGATTAAATGTTGAAAAATCAATCAAACTGCGAGGTTAATTTTTGAGTGTATAAGCCTCTGCCATATTTTCATTTTCGACCAATGTCCGAATAGTGTATTCATGGTTATGTTCTTTGGCACTGGCAAATTCACATTTCTGATCCCATACCATTGAGCAACCACTCAACAATGGACAACCTGCAAATAATTCGGCCACCCAATCAACAAACACACGAACTTTAGGCGATAAATGACGGTTTTGTAGATATACGACTGATATTGGCATCGGTGCCGGCAACCATTCAGTCAGCACTTCCTTGAGTGAGCCACCCTCCAGATGTTTTGCCACCATATAATATGGGCATTGAATTAAGCCAAAACCCTGTACAGCCAAATCAACATATGAATCACCATCGTTGACAGAAACGCGCCCTTTCACGCCAACGCTATGAATCTCACCATCAACCATAAAATCCCAATCGATATTACGTCCGGTACGACTATTAAAGTAATGCACGACCTGATGTTTTTGTAGATCATCAATGGTTTTCGGTTCACCATGTTCAGCCAAGTAACGAGGTGCAGCAACCGTCACGCACTGAATTGTTCCGATACGACGTGCAACCAAACTTGAATCTTTCAGCTGACCAATACGAATGACACAGTCCACCGCATCTTGTACCAAATCGACTGGACGATCACTCATTCCAATCACCAAATCAATATCGGGATACTTAGCATGAAAATCACAAAGCATCGGAATCAGGATCAGTCGCCCGATCGAAGCTTTAACATCAATACGTAGTCGGCCTCGTGGTCCACGTTCCGAATCATGAAAATTCGATTCAACATCTTCAACATCGGCTAAAATTCGCGAAGTCCGTTCATAATAAACCGCGCCATCGGGTGTCAAACTGAGTTTACGAGTGGTTCGGTTCAATAAGCGAACTTGTAAATGTTTCTCTAAACCCTGAATGGTTGTGGTCACAGAAGCACGCGGTAGGCCTAAACTGTCAGCCGCTAAACTGAAACTATTTGTTTCGACAACTTTGTTAAATACTTTCATGGCATGAAATAGATCCACACGCACACTCCTATCAATGCATTTTCTAATTCAAACACATCAATTGTTATAAAAATACGAATAGTGTTATCAAATTTAATATATTTATTCGTGATTGACAAACTTTTATGCTCCGTCCATTGCCTAAACCCTGTTTCTCCCATACGGACCATAACTAAAAGTCTGAAAACAGGTATCCAAATAAGTAGGAGCACAACATGTCATTTTCCCGCAAACAGTTCGCACTGTCTGCCATCTTTGTCGCCATTTTGGCAACGGGTGGCAGTTTTATCTTCTTACATGAAAATGCCGATGCAAAAGCTGCACCGACCACTGCCCAACAAGCTGCCACTGTTGATATCTCCAATGTCATCAGCAAAACCATTACCGACTGGCAAGAATATTCCGGTCGCCTAGAGGCGATTGATCAGGTCGACATTCGGCCTCAAGTTTCGGGCAAGTTAATTGCCGTTCATTTTAAAGATGGTAGTCTAATTCAAAAAGGTGATTTGCTTTTCACAATTGACCCTCGACCATTTGAAGCAGAACTCAACCGTGCCAAGGCTCAACTTGCTTCAGCCGAAGCGCAAGTCACCTATACCTCAACCAATCTTTCCCGTATTCAACGTCTAATTCAAAGTAATGCTGTATCACGCCAAGAACTTGATCTGGCAGAAAATGATGCACGCTCAGCTAGTGCCAACCTACAAGCAGCCAGAGCAGCCGTTCAATCTGCACGCTTAAATCTGGAATATACCCGTATTACTGCACCGGTTAGCGGTCGAATTTCTCGTGCTGAAGTGACCGTGGGTAATGTGGTTTCTGCTGGCAACGGAGCACAAGTTTTAACGAGTTTAGTGTCAGTATCCCGTCTCTATGCATCTTTTGATGTTGATGAACAAACTTACCTGAAATACATCAGTAATCAGCGTAATTCTGCACAAGTTCCTGTCTATATGGGGCTTGCCAATGAAACTGGTTTTTCTCGTGAGGGAACCATCAACTCAATCGACAATAACCTAGACACAACCTCAGGCACGATTCGTGTTCGTGCAACTTTCGACAATCCAAACGGAGTTTTATTACCTGGTTTATATGCTCGAATCCGTCTGGGTGGTGGCCAACCACGTTCAGCCATTCTCATTAGCCCAACAGCCATTGGGGTCGATCAAGATAAACGCTTTGTCGTTGTTGTCGATGCTAAAAACCAGACTGCTTACCGCGAAGTAAAAATCGGGGCACAACAAGATGGCTTGCAAATCGTGAATAGCGGATTACAAGCGGGCGACCGTATTGTGGTGAATGGTTTACAGCGTATTCGTCCGGGTGATCCCGTTACGCCACACCTCGTCCCGATGCCAAATTCACAAATCACTGCAAGTACTAACACACCTCAACCTCAGCCAACAGAAAAAATGTCAACTCCGGCAAAAGGTTAATCACATATGAATATTTCTAAATTCTTTATTGATCGGCCAATCTTTGCTGGTGTTTTATCAGTACTGATTTTACTCGCTGGTCTACTGTCGGTATTCCAGTTACCTATTTCCGAATATCCAGAAGTTGTACCGCCATCTGTGGTTGTGCGTGCTCAATATCCGGGTGCAAACCCCAAAGTAATTGCTGAAACTGTTGCCTCTCCGCTTGAAGAATCGATCAACGGCGTAGAAGACATGCTGTATATGCAATCTCAAGCAAACAGCGACGGTAACTTAACCATTACAGTGAACTTCAAACTCGGTATTGACCCAGATAAAGCTCAACAATTGGTTCAAAACCGTGTGTCTCAGGCAATGCCTCGTTTACCTGAAGATGTACAGCGTTTAGGTGTCACCACCTTAAAAAGTTCTCCCACTTTAACCATGGTGGTACATCTGACCTCTCCAGATAACCGCTATGACATGACTTACTTACGTAACTACGCGGTACTGAACGTAAAAGATCGTTTGGCACGTTTACAAGGTGTAGGTGAAGTTGGTTTATTCGGTTCTGGTGACTACGCTATGCGGGTGTGGTTAGACCCACAAAAAGTAGCGCAACGTAATCTCACAGCCACTGAAATTGTGAATGCAATCCGTGAACAAAATATTCAGGTTGCCGCAGGTACTATTGGTGCGTCACCAACTAATTCACCTGTACAACTTTCAGTGAATGCTCAAGGTCGTTTAACCACTGAGCAAGAATTTGCAGACATTATTTTAAAAACTGCACCCGATGGTGCAGTCACTCGATTGGGCGATGTTGCACGTGTTGAACTTGCAGCATCACAATATGGCCTGCGTTCATTGCTTGATAATAAACAAGCTGTTGCTATTCCAATTTTCCAAGCTCCGGGTGCCAATGCTTTGCAAGTATCCGATCAAGTGCGTAGCACGATGAAGGAGCTTTCAAAGGATTTCCCATCTTCAATTAAATACGACATTGTTTACGACCCAACTCAATTCGTACGCTCTAGTATTAAAGCGGTTGTTCATACCTTGCTTGAAGCGATTGCACTGGTTGTTGTGGTTGTTATTTTATTCTTACAAACATGGCGTGCGTCGATTATTCCATTGCTTGCAGTACCGGTTTCTATTATTGGTACATTTGCACTTATGCTTGCCTTTGGGTATTCCATCAATGCGTTATCACTGTTTGGGATGGTACTTGCCATCGGCATTGTGGTCGATGACGCGATTGTCGTCGTCGAAAATGTCGAGAGGAATATTGAAGCAGGTTTAAGCCCAAGAGATGCAACTTATCGCGCCATGCGAGAAGTGAGTGGTCCAATTATTGCGATTGCCTTAACTCTCGTTGCGGTCTTCGTACCTCTTGCCTTTATGACGGGTTTAACAGGGCAATTTTATAAACAATTTGCCATGACGATTGCCATTTCAACTGTTATTTCGGCATTTAACTCCCTTACGCTCTCTCCTGCTTTAGCAGCCATGCTACTAAAAGGACATGATGCTAAACCTGATGCATTAACACGTCTTATGAACCGTGTATTTGGACGTTTCTTTGCACTGTTTAACCGTGTGTTTACCCGTGCGTCAGACAACTATGGTAAAGGCGTGAGTCGTGTCATTTCTCATAAAGCATCGGCAATGGGTGTTTATGCAGCACTTTTAGGTTTAACCGTTGGTATTTCTTATATTGTTCCGGGTGGCTTTGTTCCCGCCCAAGACAAGCAATACTTGATTAGCTTTGCTCAATTACCAAACGGCGCTTCATTAGATCGTACCGAAACAGTCATTCGTAAAATGAGTGACACCGCACTTAAACAGCCCGGTGTAGAAAGTGCTGTTGCCTTCCCTGGTCTATCCATTAACGGTTTTACCAACAGCTCAAGCGCCGGTATTGTCTTTGTGACCTTAAAGCCATTCGATGAACGTAAGGCCAAAGACTTATCTGCAAATGCAATTGCTGGTGCTCTCAACCAGAAATATTCAGCTATTCAAGATGCCTATATTGCGGTTTTCCCACCGCCACCAGTGATGGGCTTAGGGACCATGGGCGGCTTTAAACTCCAACTCGAAGACCGAGGTGCCTTAGGCTATTCAGCTTTGAACGATGCTGCACAAAACTTTATGAAAGCGGCACAATCAGCCCCTGAACTGGGTCCAATGTTCTCAAGTTATCAAATTAACGTACCTCAGCTGAACGTAGATCTGGACCGTGTAAAAGCCAAACAACAAGGTGTGGCTGTAACCGATGTGTTCAACACCATGCAGATTTATTTAGGCTCTCAGTACGTCAACGACTTTAACCGCTTTGGACGTGTTTATCAGGTTCGAGCGCAAGCTGATGCTCCTTTCCGTGCTAACCCTGAAGATATTTTGCAGCTAAAAACCCGCAACAGTGCTGGGCAAATGGTGCCGTTATCTTCATTGGTGAATGTGACTCAAACTTACGGTCCGGAAATGGTCGTTCGTTATAACGGCTATACCTCAGCGGATATTAATGGTGGCCCTGCACCGGGTTATTCATCTAGCCAAGCTGAAGCTGCTGTTGAACGTATTGCTGCTCAAACCTTACCGCGCGGTATTAAGTTTGAATGGACTGATTTAACTTATCAAAAAATCTTGGCTGGTAATGCAGGACTGTGGGTTTTCCCAATCAGTGTATTACTCGTGTTCTTGGTATTGGCAGCACAATACGAAAGCTTAACTCTGCCTTTAGCTGTGATCCTCATTGTGCCAATGGGAATCTTAGCGGCTCTGACAGGTGTCTGGCTTACGGGTGGAGATAACAACATCTTTACGCAAATTGGCCTGATGGTACTGGTCGGGCTGGCCTGTAAAAATGCCATCTTAATTGTCGAATTTGCAAGGGAACTTGAAATGCAAGGCGCAACTGCATTTAATGCCGCAGTTGAAGCGAGTCGCCTGCGTTTACGCCCAATTTTAATGACTTCTATTGCATTCATTATGGGTGTAGTCCCACTGGTTACCTCAACAGGTGCAGGTTCTGAAATGCGTCATGCCATGGGTATTGCAGTGTTCTTCGGCATGATCGGTGTAACGTTGTTTGGTTTATTCCTCACCCCTGCCTTTTATGTCCTGATTCGTACACTCAACAGCAAACATAAACTGCATTCGGCAGCGGTTCATGAAGCTCCATTAGCTAACCCACATGATCACTAAGGAGGACATTTGATGACATCATCAAAACAAAAATGGTTAGTGTCCTCACTTATGGGAAGCCTGCTCCTTGCAGGCTGCTCATTGGCGCCGGAATATCAACCTGCAAAGGTCATAGTTCCAGTCAAATTTAAAGAGTCTGACCCTAAATTTGAAGACAATAACTGGAAAATTGCCCAACCTGCCGATGCACAATCACGTGGCGAATGGTGGCGTGTTTTTAATGACCCACTGTTAAACGAACTAGAGCAACAAGCAATTGCTGGTAATCAAAACCTTAAAGCTGCTGCTGCCAATATTAAGGCTTCACGTGCGTTACGTTCAGCAGCGCAAGCAGAACGTTTACCAAGTATTAATGCTGGCTTTGGCCCAACTCGCCAAAAACCATCTCCCGCTTCACTGGGTTTAGATGACAATGCCCATACATCTGCACAAACTTTATGGCGTGCTCAAGCGAATGTTTCATATGAGCTCGATTTATTTGGTCGTATCGCCAGTAGTGTCAATGCAGCAACAGCTGATGTACAGCAACAAGAAGCGCTATACCAGTCGGCACTTTTAGCCTTACAAGCAGATGTTGCACAAGGCTATTTTCTAATTCGCCAGCTTGATGCTGAACAAGTAATTTATAATCGCACTATTAAATTACTTGGTGAGACTCGAGATCTAGTTCAAACTCGATTTCGTAATGGTTTAGTCAGTGAATTAGATGTTTCTCGCGCACAGACTGAACTGGCTACAGCCCAAACCAATGCACTAACGATTGCCCGCAATCGGGCCAGTGCAGAACATGCACTTGCTGTTTTACTTGGAAAAACGCCAGCTGACTTCAATCTAGCAGCTCAACCATTAACTGCACACCGCCTCCGTCTGCCAGCAGGCTTACCTTCAGCTTTACTTGAAAGACGACCTGATATTGCTGCCGCCGAGCGTGCTATGGCAGCAGATAATGCGCGTATCGGTATTGCACGCGCTGCTTTCTTCCCGAAACTAGACCTGACAGGTGCACTCGGTTATGAATCCTCAACTTTAGGTGATTTAGGTAAATGGTCGAGCCGTACATTCTTACTTGGTCCAGTCGCAGGCACTATTTTGTCTTTGCCATTATTTGACGGCGGGCAACGTAAGGCTGGAATTGCTCAAGCACGAGCTGCCTATGAAGAAAGCGTTGCAAACTATCGCCAAACTGTATTGAATGCATTTCGTGAAGTCGAAAATGGTTTATCTGATCAAAGAATTCTCGATCAACAAATACAAGCTCAAAACCAAGCACTCTCTTCTTCTCGTCACGCAAATCAGCTTTCTCATTTACGTTATCGAGAAGGTGCTATTAGCTATCTTGATGTAATTGATTCTGACCGTACTATTTTACAACAAGAGCAACTTTCTGCTCAGCTTAATGGCAGCAGAATGATGGCTAGTGTAGATTTAATTCGGGCATTAGGTGGTGGATGGCATGATTCAGATTCATCGGTAAAAACTAAAAGTTAATTCTTACGTAATTAACTAGATATAAAAAAAGCGCCATAGGGCGCTTTTTTTATATCTACAACTTATTGTGCGTATACAGGGAATTTTGCACAAACAGTTTCAACTTTCGCTTTTACGTCAGCAATAACTTTTTCGTCACCTTTGCTGTCAATCACATCAGCGATCCAACCAGCAAGTTCACGTACTTCAGCTTCACCGAAACCACGAGTTGTTACCGCTGGAGTACCGATACGGATACCAGAAGTCACAAATGGAGAACGTGGGTCATTTGGAACTGAGTTTTTATTAACAGTAATGTGAGCAGCACCTAACCAAGCATCTGCTTCTTTACCAGTTACGTCTTGTTTAATTAAAGATAACAAGAATAAGTGGTTGTCAGTACCACCAGAAACAACGTCATAACCACGAGCGATTAATACTTCAGCCATAGCTTGAGCATTTTTCACAACTTGTTGTTGGTAAGCTTTGAAGTCATCAGACATTGCTTCTTTGAAGCAGATTGCTTTAGCAGCAATCGCATGCATCAATGGACCACCTTGGTTACCAGGGAATACAGCTGATTGAAGTTTTTTCTCGATTTCTTCATTCGCTTTCGCAAGGATTAAACCAGAACGTGGACCACGAAGTGTTTTGTGAGTCGTAGTTGTGGTTACATCAGCAATTTGAACTGGGTTTGGATATACATCCGCAGCAACTAAACCTGCAACGTGAGCCATATCAACAAAAAGGTAAGCGCCAACTTTGTCCGCGATGTCACGGAAACGTTGCCAATCTACAACACGGCTGTAAGCAGAGAAACCAGCAACGATCATACGTGGCTTGTGCTCTAATGCTAAACGTTCAACTTCTTCGTAATCGATCTCGCCAGTTTCAGAGTTTAGACCATACTGAACCGCGTTATAAGTTTTACCAGAGAAGCTTACTTTTGCACCGTGAGTCAAGTGACCACCGTGAGCCAAGCTCATACCTAAAACAGTATCGCCTGGGTTAAGAAGTGCTAGATAAACAGCAGAGTTAGCTTGTGAGCCAGCGTGTGGTTGAACGTTTGCGTAATCTGCACCAAAAAGTTCTTTAGCACGATCAATCGCCATTTGCTCAATGATATCCACATATTCGCAACCGCCATAATAGCGTTTACCTGGATAACCTTCTGCATATTTATTCGTAAGTTTTGATCCTTGCGCTTCCATCACAGCAGGAGAGCAATAGTTTTCAGAAGCAATTAACTCGATATGTGCTTCTTGACGCTCACCTTCAGAAGCAATTGCTTGAGCTAATTCTGGATCAAATTCAGAAATGGAAATATTGGCAAACATTAGCGGGGGTCCTATAAAATTAGGGCTTTTAAGCCGTGCTAAGATTGCGACATATTGTAGCATGAACTTTATAATTAAACAGAATGAAGTTAGCTCAGTTTTAAATAAAAATGGCTCAAGTTTTATAAAAAATGAGCCATTGTTTATAAATCAATAAAAAAGCTGGTTTAAAGCTTATATTTTAAAATTTTCCATCGTTAACTTTAGCTTACAATACGGTTAAAAATACTTTAAATATCAATAACTCTATTGTGCTGTTAGCAAAGTCTGAACATTTCCAACAATGTTGTCTACATTACTACTCATTGCCGTATTATGGTCCCAGTTACCAGTCACATAACTATTAATTTTAGTACCTACGACAGTGGCATTAGATATCAAAATATCTGTAGCTACTTTAGGAACTGTTGTATCTGCTAGCCCCTGATAAATGATGATTGGTGTAGATACTTTTGCCTGTAAAGGTTGAGAATCTTTATCTAAGAATGTTTTAACCAAGGGTACTGTCATAAAGTTAGGTTGTGTACGCGTAAAACCATCCAGTGTGCCGCCATGAGTTGCTGCGTAGGTTTGCATATTAACTGCCAAAGCTTGGGCCAATGGTCCCGCACAAATCGTTTCTGCCTGCTGTGCTGTACTTTCTGTTTGTGAAGTAAATACCTGCGAATAATTAAAGCTTGGCTGTGTATTTCGAATACCTGCTGTAACTAACGCAGTATATGTATCAAGCTGTGCATACATCGGAATCTTTTTATCTATAGTTGCATTAGCAACAGCTTGTTCACCTGCAACTAAAATAAAACCTAAATTAGAAGCGGGTGCTACGGCTACTGTACCTTTATAGTCTAGCTGTGCACGACTCGCATATTGTGCAGCACTCAACGCAGCATGTCCCCCTTGGGAATGTCCGACTGTAAGCCATTTTTTTGAAGTTAATAAGTTACGCTGTGATAAATAGTTACGCGTTGCAACCACAGCATCTGTAATTGAGAAAGCCTCACTTTTAACATTTAAAAATGGATGTAGGCCTGAAGTACCTAAACCTTCATAGTCTGGTGCAACAACAACATAACCAGCTGCAAGTAACTTACTAATTAAATCTTTTGTACTGTCTGTTAAAGCTGCTTTACTTGGTGCACAGGCATCTGCAACACCTGTAGTGCCATGTGCCCAGACTACAATTGGCCAACCGCCTGCTGGTGATGGAGTGTTTGGTGTGAATACCAAACTGGTTGCCTGCACCTCTTGCCCACTTTGGCCCAACATTTTATAAGTCAAAATACTACTTTCTGCAGCAACTGATCCTAAGTTGGTACTGGTGTAAGCATCAACTTTAACAACTGGATTTTGTATGTTGTTGGCAGGAGTACCGGATGGATCAACAATCGGTGAGTCATCATCACTACTCCCTCCTCCACAGGCGACTAAAAATAAACTCGTGCTGAGAACGCTGGTCATTAATAGTTTTATTTTCATTGATATATCCCTTAAATTCCATTTTTGTTGTGCTTTAGTTTTTTAATCAACATTTTCCAATGCCTTAAAAATAATTACGCCTAATCTTTATTTTTCGCAAGTTCTATTTGATGAAATTAATCCATGAAAGACTCTATTTTTAATATAAATTGTCATTCTCATCACTTTCTAGTTGCACTTCATGTTTTAAAGTAGATAGCCAACTGTTACCATTCATAGCTACTCGTGATTTTTTAAAGGGCCAAATATGCAAGCCATTATTTTAGATACAGAAACTCATACACTAAATGGTTTGCCTATTGAAATTGCGTATGCCCCGATCGAACTTAATGAAGGCAAACTCACCTTAGATAAAAGCAAATTGTTTGATCAGTTATATCAAGTGGGTGCGCCTATCTCTTATGCTGCGATGGCAGTACACCACATATTAGAAACAGATTTAGAAAACCAGCCTCACTATAAAACGTTTAAATTACCAGAGAGTACGACGTATATTATTGGTCACAATATTGATTACGATATTGCCGCGATTGCTCGTTGCGGCGTTGATGTATCAAATATTAAACCGATTTGTACTTTGGCTTTGGCACGTAAAGTTTGGGCAGATGCAGAGGCTCATAATATCTCAGCACTGATCTATATGATTTCTCAAGGCAGCAGTAAAGCTCGGGAGATGCTTAAAGGTGCTCACCGTGCCGATGCCGATATTATTTTGACTGCTAATATCTTGATGCATATTGTCTATCATTTAAATATTCAAGATATTGAAGAGCTTTACCGAGTTTCTGAAGAAGCACGTATCCCCACTACTGTTAACTTTGGTAAGCATAAAGGCACAGCAATTGCTGAACTTCCTAAAGACTATATTCAATGGCTACTACGCCAAGATGAGCTTGATGTCTATCTTCGCAAAGCATTAGAAAGTGCCTTTTAATATTTTAACCAAATGATATTTATAGATTATTCATCATATTGTCATTTTTAGGTTTTATTGTTAACCCCATTTATATTTTATTAAAAACAGTACTGTTCGACTCACAAGATTGAACAGTCTGATTTATTTTTATATTGGGGAAAAGTAATGGCTGGTTTTTATAGAACCAATTTGGGAAGAGTTGCGCTTCAACAACGCAATATTGTTTTAAATGCAAAACAAAGACGTTTGTTACTATTAATAGACCATGAAGATTTTCAGAACTTAAATGGTGAGTTTAAAAAACGTATTGCATCTCCAGAACTTATTCAACAACTTATAGACTTAAAACTTATTGCCCCAATTGCCTCTACCAAACCCGCTACTAATGAAGAAATTATTTTAAAAACATCAGCCATAAATAAAGTAGAAGAAAATCAAAAAGAATCTGTTGATAGTTCTATACTGCATTCCCCTCATCTTGTTGGAGAAATCCAGCTTTCCGAGCAAAAAACTTTAGATCAGCCCAGTACTACATATTTTCAACCAGTAATATCTTCTGAGGCTCTTTCTTTCGAAGAAATACAACAGTTAATGATAAAAACACTTAGCAGCTATTGCGGACTAATGACTAAACCGCTTGTTCAAAAAATAGAGAAAACTGCAACAATACAAGAGCTTAAATTATGTCAAATGCAATGGATTACTAATTTACAAGAATCACGCATTCCCCCTCAAGAACTTGCAAGAGCTTTACGTACAATTAACTATTCAATTCAGCTTCTGTCACAAAGCATATAAAATATTGAACAACTTGCTGTTTAATTAAGCATTAAAATCACTTGGCATGTATTTCGTGCTTTACCTGCAAGTGTTTTTTTCCTATGATGTGCCCCACACATGCGCTCGTAGCTCAGTTGGATAGAGTACAGGTTTCCGAAACCTGGGGTCGTGGGTTCGATCCCCGCCGGGCGCACCAGCTTTTATATAATAATTTCTCAATTTATCTTAATTTTATAAAATTCCGACTATTTTACTTGGTTTATTAATCATTATCGCTCAAAATATACCCCTCTTTCATAATGTGAGAATTTCATGACTGATGCTTTGGTTTTAAGAGATTTGTCCAAAACATATCGTAATGGTTTTCAGGCGTTAAAAGGTATTAACCTCACTGTGCCTGAAGGTGAATTTTATGCGTTGTTAGGCCCGAATGGTGCCGGCAAATCAACAACCATTGGTATTATCAGCTCCCTCACAAAAAAAACCTCAGGAACAGTTGAGATTTTTGGGCACAATCTTGATACCCATCCATCTCTGGCAAAACAGCAGCTTGGTGTCGTTCCTCAAGAATTTAACTTCGGGCAGTTTGAAAAAACATTCGATATTTTAGTCACTCAAGCTGGCTATTACGGTATCCATAAAAAGATTGCAGAAAAACGTGCCGAACATTATTTAGAAAAACTCGGTTTGTGGGAAAAACGTAATATACAAGCACGTATGCTGTCTGGTGGTATGAAGCGCCGTCTGATGATTGCCCGTGCCATGATGCATGAGCCTAAACTTCTTATTCTAGATGAACCTACTGCGGGTGTAGATATTGAATTACGCCGTTCTATGTGGGACTTTCTGACTGAAATGAACGAAAGCGGTACTTCTATTATTTTAACGACCCACTATTTAGAAGAAGCAGAAATGTTGTGTCGTCGCATTGCGATTATTGACCGCGGTGTAATTAAAGAAGATACCAGCATGAAGAGCTTCCTTAATCAGCTCAATGAAGAATCATTTATCTTCGATTTAGCTGAGCCGATTGGACCGCTCCAGTTAAACATTATTGGTGTCAAGTTCAACTTAATTGATAGTAATACTTTAGAAGTAACGATGGATAGAGCGCATACATTGAATGACCTATTCCAGTTATTAGAATCTCAAGGTATTCGTGTTAACAGTATGCGTAATAAATCGAACCGTTTAGAAGAGTTATTTGTCAAAATGGTCGAGAAAAATCTTGAAGGAGAGGCAAAATGAATTTTAGCCAACTGCAAATTGCTCTCTGGACCATCGTTCGTAAAGAAGTACGCCGTTTTCTACGCATTTGGCCACAAACCTTATTACCACCAGCAATTACAATGAGTTTGTACTTTGTCATTTTTGGTAATTTGGTTGGTTCACGCATTGGACAAATGGGTGGCGTGAGCTATATGCAATTTATTGTGCCTGGCTTAATTATGATGGCGGTCATTACTAATAGTTATGCCAACGTGTCTTCCAGTTTCTTTAGCGTAAAATTCCAAAAAAGCATTGAAGAACTCATCATGAGTCCTGTGCCACTACATATTATTTTGTGGGGCTATGTGATTGGTGGTATTTGCCGTGGTGTATTAGTTGGCACAATTGTAACTGCAATGAGCATGTTCTTTACTGACCTTTTCATACACAACTGGTTCGTAACTATATATACAGTCTTAATTACTTCGGTTCTTTTCTCATTAGGTGGTTTTATTAATGCAGTCTATGCAAAATCATTTGATGATATTTCTATTATTCCAACCTTTGTTCTTACACCCTTAACTTATTTAGGTGGTGTATTTTATGCCATTAGTTCCCTTGGTCCTTTTTGGCAAAAACTTTCTTTAATTAACCCTATTGTTTATATGGTTAATGCTTTCCGTTTCGGCATTTTAGGTCATAGCGATGTGAATGTTTCATTCTCTTTAATCATTGTGACATCATGCTGTGTTGTACTTTACGGAATTGCTTACTATTTACTTGCTCGTGGTTCAGGAATGCGTGAATGAGTGTCGAACAGTCTTTATTGGGTAAAGAAACCCAATATCCAACTAACTATCAACCTGATGTTTTATTTCCAATTGCCCGTGCTCAGTCTCGTGAAGCCTACTCGCATATTGAAGGCATCACACAAGGTAAAGATTGGTGGCATGTTTTTGAAATTTCATGGTTAAACGCTCATGCTATCCCGCAAGTTGCTATTGGCAGAATTACGCTACCTGCATCTTCACCGAATTTGATTGAATCTAAGTCATTAAAACTTTACTTCAATAGTCTTAACTTCACTCAGTTTGAGTCTAAACAATCATTTATTGAAACTGTTGAAAAAGACCTCTCGGCGGCGGCAGGTGCAAAAGTTGAGTTAACCCTATTTCAAGTAGATGATTTAGAGATTTCTAAGCCTCAAGGCATTTGTGTTGATGACCTCACTCCAGAGCGTTTAGAGCAGCATCCTGATGCCACTCTTTTAAAACTCGATGATTCTGGTGAAGAAGTCGAAGTTGAATTGTATTCTCATCTTTTAAGAAGTAACTGCCCAGTCACCGGACAACCGGATTGGGGTACAGTTTTTATTCGTTTTAAAGGCAAAAAACCTTGTTATCGTAGTGTTTTAGCTTATATTATCTCGTACCGTCAGCATAACGGCTTTCACGAACAGTGTGTTGAGCAGATCTTTGCCGATATTTGGCAAAATCTACAGCCTGAAAAGCTGATGGTTTATGCAACTTATACTCGTCGCGGCGGACTTGATATTAACCCTTGCCGAGTATCGGATCTTTCATGGATGCCAAAACCGATTCGATTGGCACGACAATAAAACGAATAATTTGAGGATATACCATGCCGTTTTTTGGTTTTACCCCTTCTGAAGGCTTATTGAACGATATGCAGACTGGAATTGCGAATAAAAATTCTAGTGAACCTTTATATCCACTTCGCGATAAGATTGCTTTACAACTTAATGAAGAAATTATTGATAATGTCTTGATTCAGTTAGTTCAACATTTTCCTGCAAGTGAAAAGCGTGATACTGCCGAAAAACTAGCAGGTTATGTCAAATCAACCGTTGCTGTTCTTTTAAAGCAATTGTTAAGCAAAGCACCTAACGATGTAGTTAAACAGTCAGTTGAGTTCTCTGAAAAAAGCTTATTTAAAGACCCACAAGGTCAATATAAAGTAGGCGTAAATTTAGATGCAGGTTTAGTGACTAACCTTAAGCATAACTTTACTGAGCTTGAAGCCGGCAATGACATTAATAAAGCTGCTTTAGCTGAATTATATAAACAATTCGGCGATGCGATGATCAAACACTTCATGTCTGATTTTAATAAAACATTAGACCTCGGTATGATCAAACGTAAAGCAGCAGATATTGGTGCAGCAGCCGTAACAAAAGCTGTTCACATTGCAATCGACAAACTGATCCCAAGCTTAAATCGCACTGAACTTAAAGCGATGGCTGAATACCATGATGGTCTATTCTTTAACTAATAAAAAATAGACTATCGGAAACCTAGCGAGAGCTAGGTTTTTTTATTGCAAAATATTGATATACATTGCCATTCACCACGTTTATGTTAGCATGCGCCAAGCACTGATTGACCTTAGTTAACGCCGCATGTCTCCTAGCCCACAATATAAATTTTTACGCCAAGCTCCTCGAGATGGTCTTAGCACCGCTATGCAACCATCAAAGTGGCAACAGCTCCATGTTGACCCTTGGTTATGCCTATTTCTGCTCTTAAATGCTTTATTAGGTTTAACCGTACTATATAGTGCTTCTGCACAAGATGTAGGGTTAGTGAGTAAACAAGCCATGAGTTTTGGTATTGGCTTTTTAGTTATGTTTGGTCTAGCCCAAATTCCGCCCAAGGTCTATCAAGCTTTTTCTCCATATTTTTATTTATTTGGCTTATTTTCACTTGTGGCAGTCATGGTGTTTGGCGAAGTCCGAATGGGTGCTCAGCGCTGGATTGATATTCCCGGTTTCGGAAGTGTCCAACCCAGTGAGTTCATGAAAATCGGTATGCCCATGATGGTTGCATGGTTTTTAGCACGTAAACCCCTTCCCCCTAGCTTTTCACAAGTTGTTTTATCATTAATGTTAATTGGTATTCCTTTTTTACTAATTGCAGAACAACCCGATTTAGGGACATCAGTGTTAGTGCTAGCAAGTGGCATATTTGTTTTATTTTTAAGTGGACTATCATGGCGTATGATCGGTGCCGCAGTAGCTTGCGCTGCGATTATCATTCCGATTGCTTGGGAATTTCTTTTACACGACTATCAACGTCAAAGGGTTTTAACCTTGCTTGACCCAGAGGCTGATGCGCTCGGTACAGGTTGGAATATTATTCAATCTAAAACTGCGATTGGTTCTGGTGGTTTTTCGGGTAAAGGATTTCTTGAAGGAACTCAATCACATTTGCACTTTTTACCCGAAGGTCATACCGACTTTATTATTGCTGCGTATTCCGAAGAATTTGGGCTCATCGGTGTACTTATTTTAGTTATTCTTTATTTTGCTATTATTTTTAGAACATTCCAAATCGGCTTACAAAGCTTCCATAACTATGGACGTTTAGTTGCTGGCGCCTTTGGTTTGTCTTTTTTTGTTTATGTATTTGTAAATGCGGGAATGGTCAGTGGTATTTTACCTGTAGTAGGTGTTCCTTTACCTTTTATGAGTTATGGTGGAACAGCTATTATTACTTTAATGGCCACCTTTGGTTTAGTCATGTCCATTCATACACATCGATAATCTGGAATTTTAAAACGATATGTTGTCTCAACACTTAAATAAAACTTTAAAAATGCTTGCTTTGTGTACTGGTTTAATCAGTACAAGTCACTTCGCTCAGGCCAACGATTTTGCAACACATCCTGATTATGTAAATTTTAAACACAAAACGATGAGCGCTTATGGGTTAAGTGGCGATCAAGTTGATGCAGCCATGAATGGTGCAAAAAATTTACCAAACATTCTAAATATTATGACTCGTCCAGGGGAAAGCAAACCTTGGTATGACTATCGTTCTATGTTTTTGGTTGAAGGGACAATTCAACGTGGCGTCCGTTTTAAAAACCAATATGCAGATGCTTTAAATCGCGCTGAACAACAATATGGTGTATCTCAAGCTGTCATTTTGGGTATTTTGGGTGTTGAGACAGGTTATGGCGCGAATAAAGGTTCTTTTATTACACGTGATGCCTTAGCCACACTTGCTTTTGGCTACCCTCGCCGCGCTGAATATTTTGGTGATGAACTCGCCGCTCTTATTGCATGGACCTATAAGGAAGGTTCCCCAACAAGTAGTATTGTAGGTTCCTATGCAGGTGCAATTGGCTATCCACAGTTTATGCCGAGCAATATTAGTAAATATGGGGTCGATTATGACGGTAACGGTCATATCGATTTAAGAAACTCTGCAGAAGATGCAATCGGTTCAATCGCAAACTACTTAGCAAAACAAGGATGGCAACGCGATCAACCTATCGGCTTTATGGCGCGTTACACGGGATCAAATCCGGAAAGTATTATTGCTAAAGATTTAACTCAGCCTTTTCCATATGGTGCATTAAAGACACTAGGCATCTCACCATTAAATCCTTTAGTTAAAATTGATGATCTGGATATGGTAAATGTTATTCAATTACAAGACTATAATGGTCCGATTTACTATTTAACTTACCCAAATTTTCAAGTAATTACGACCTATAATAAGAGCCGTATGTATGCGACTGCTGTATGGTTATTAGGCACTGAAGTGGCTAGCCGATAGGCTAGCTTTTTTATGAGTTATGTAAAAGTCAATAAATATTTTTGTTAAATAGATCACAATACGCACAAATTTAATATCTTGTTACACTTTTGATTATTTTTTAACCCAGAACTGTAAGTTTTTGCCCTTTTTGTAACGATTTCTCGTTAAAGACTAGACACTCTCCGTAAGCGATGAATATTATCCACCCCAATGTAGCAATTGCAAAAGTGAATAATCAGACATGTTCACTTTAAATTTCAGTCAATCGCTGAAAGAAAAAAGTACATGTTCTCAGGAGTTTATACAAATGCAGTTATCGCTGAAATACGTTCTTGCACTGACGGCTAGTTTAAGCATGGCCCCATTGCATGCTGAAATGGTGCAATCATCATCATTAAATAGTGATGTAGATGGCTCTAATTTAGCAGCTCGTGTATTGAGTAAAGATACTCAAAATTTTAATTCTCGTTTTTCTAACATTAACAGTCTTTCAATCACTGAACGTTCTGGCGATCAAATCCGTCGTCAAGCGATCGCAGCAAAAATTGAAATCCCTGAAGATGAGCCTTCAGTGATTGAAAAACTTAACACAGTAGCTTCAAACACTGTTCGTAAGTTTAGCCAAACTGGCATGGCTTCATGGTATGGTCGTCAATTCCATGGACGCAAAACAGCAAGTGGTGACACATTCGATATGAATGCTCTCACTGCTGCTCACCGTAGCCTACCATTAAACTGTTACATCCGAGTAACTAACAAAGACAATGGTAAAAGTGTGGTTGTAAAAGTAAATGACCGTGGTCCTTTCCATGGCAATCGTGTACTTGACCTATCATACGGTGCAGCTAAACGTCTTGGCATTACCAATGCTGGAACTGCAAAAGTAAATATTGAACGTGTTGATGGTCCAACTTCATAAGTTATAGCCTCTAGAGTTCATGTAAAAAGCCGCAATTTTTTCTGCGGCTTTTTTATGTTTTAAACTATAAAATAATTTCTAACTTAGGTTTAAAAAATTATCTTTTTTAGCCCTTCTCCACCCTTAAATTTGAATATTTTTTACACAAAAAAGTACGTTTATCTTATCCAAGCTTATTTTGCTTCTAAATTGCGTTTAGAGCGACTTTATTAAATTTACGCTACCCTAGTACCATTTTTATAAAATTAAGGCTAATTATGGCGTTTTTAGAGTAGATAACTAGAGCTTTTTCATGCAATTTTCCCACCTATCTCAAAATCACATTTTTTTTGATGATTTCATCATCTAGCAACCTATAAAAAATATTCTGAAATATTGCATCATTCTCAACGTTACATTGAGTACTTTTTCTACCACCCAGACATTACGTTTTTCTCATGTTCTTTTTAAATCTTTATTGCCAAGTTTCTATAGTTGAATAATACCGGTTTCTTGTCGCCCACCTTAAGAACAGGATAAAATATACTCAGAAAAAATAAATCAAAGCTAAAACAAGGAGTGTGCCATTAATGAAATCCATTACAGAATGGTTTGATAAATATAGCGAAAGCCATCAAAACCCAACAAACAAGCAAATTCACTGGCTCTGCGTTCCTGCCATTTTATTTTCTATTATTGGAATCATTGCCCATTTCAGCGCTTTACTCACAGCTCTATTACTTGTACTGACTCTCGTATTTTATGCACGTTTAGATCTTGTACTTGCTATTGCAATGGCTGCTTTACTGGTTGTTATGGCGTGGCTCATTTACACCCTACCTGTAGGAGTAGGATTTTATATCGCTATTTTTGTGGTTGCTTGGGTCGGACAATTTTATGGCCATAAAATCGAGGGCAAAAAACCATCTTTTTTTAAAGATTTACAATTTCTACTAATTGGACCAGTTTGGTGCATGGATGCCTATCTAGGAAAAATCTTACCTAAATGGAAAAGCAGACAAAAACATGCTCTTTCCTAATTATTAAATTAAAGCTGGATCATCTCGATTCAGCTTTTTACATTTTACTGATTTATTAGAAAATTTATAAAATAGAAAAAAACCAAACTAGTGACAACACTTAAAAGTACTCTTTTTAGATAAATGGAAATCACAATACAAAAGATTGCTGCATAAATATAAGAATTATCTAAAACTCCTTTTAAATTATCGCCATCAAAAAAAACAACCGGAATACAAATTGCTGTTAATAAACAGGGAGCAGAATAATTAAGCATCTTATTCATAATGAGAGGTAGTTTAATTTTAACGTTAGGCTCTAAAAAATAATAACGATTAAAAAAGACGATTGCTGCCAAGCCTAAAATCATGAACCAAGACATATTATCGCTCCTTCTCTATTTTTTCAGTTAACACAGCAACCAACATCCCTAGTAATCCTGAAAGTAAAATCGCCCCTTCAACTTGATAAAATTTAAAGAAAAAACCGCTAAAACAAGTCATTAGTACGCCAGCAAGTACAGGCAACCCCTTACATAACGGTACGATCATGGCAACAAAAATAGCCACAATTGAAAAATCTAAATGATAATTTAATAAATCAGGAATCACTGTTGCTAAAAATATTCCTACCAGGCTAAACACTACCCAGAATAAATAAAAAGATATGCCTGCACCCAACAGATATTCTGGCTGCCTTTTTTCACCGGATGCACACACCGCAAATAATTCATCTGTTAATAAAAAACCCAAACTTAATCGTTTCGAAAGAGGCAAAATAGAAATGTCATTTCTTAAAGTTAATGCATAAATAAAATGCTGAGCTGTTAAAAAGAAAATCGTCACATAAATTGTAAAAGTGGATGCACCTTCCATTACCATGCTTAAGCTAACTAATTGCGCTGCTCCAGCAAAGACAATTCCTGACATCGCAAGCGCCTTATAGAAAGATAAACCTGCATGAATTGCCATAGAGCCTGCTAAAATTGCCCATGGAATAACAGAAATTGACAATGGTAAAATATCCATTGCACCGCGCAAAAAAAGATAGGATGGCTTATTTTTTGGAAACTCAACTGACTGATTAAGCTGAATATTCATATATAGAGTCCAATATAAAAAGCATCTCTATAAAATGCTTGATGAGAGCCGACTTATATTGAATAAAATTGCTGTAAATAAATTTTTAATAATTTAGTTATTTAGACTAGCTACATATTGAGTTGGCGTCACCCCCATTGCTTTTTTAAAGTGGCGATTAAAATGGCTTTGATCAGAAAAGCCACACTGCTGTGCCACCATCGCAATTTGGTCACCCTGTTTTAATAATTGTCTTGCTTTTTGTAAGCGCGCTTGAACAAGCCAAGCATGAGGTGGCAAGCCCACATATTTTTTAAATTGTCTTAAGAAATGCCACGCGCTCAAGCCCACCATGTCAGCCAGATCTTGCAAAGAAAAATTCGTTTCAGGCATTTCTACTAGTAATTCTTTAACTCTTAATATTTTGGAATATGCCTCTGGCAGCTCACAAAAAGTCTGATTTGATTTACCATGTCGCTTCATTAGACAGGCTAAAGTCGATAAATACATTGTTTCTTTGAGTAAGAAATTATCTTTTTGTTCTAATAAATCAAAGAGTAAACAAAGTTGTTGGGCCAAACCTAAGTCACGAATCACAGCTTGAGGAAACCATGGTGCACCATGCGGATTTTCAAAAAAATCTTGGCTGACTTCTGCTAACATTTCAGGTGTAGGGTAAATCGCCCGATATCGCCAACCCGACTCAACAGCAGATGAACCCGTATGAATCTCGTCAGCATTTACTAAAATAATATCGCCTTTGGGAGCTACATGTAGCTGGCCTGTCCTAAAAAAAGACTGTGCGCCCTCTTCAATCACGCCAATACAATACCCTTCATGAGTATGCTTCGAAAATTGTGTTTGGTGATAATGTGCTTTTAATAACTCTAAACCGCCCAGCTCTCGCACATGCAGATAATCGGCTTGCTCCCGCTGCATAAATACGTCTCATCCATTCAATAAAAAAACCATAACATGTTTTAAGAAACTGAATAGAATAAAATTGCTCTATAAAAACAATCTCTTTATTCGTTTATTCGGCTTTATTGATAGATTTGCCCATCATGTTTGAGCCAACCGCTTTCATGACGACTTTGTGGATCACGATGAGTCCAGTGCAATACACCACCTTTAGGGTTGTATTCATATTCGCCATAAAATTCTACCGTGTCACCTTTTTTTAAATTAGGAATTTTAGGGGCTAAATCGATATTATGTGCGACTAAAATTGAAAGGCCATTTTTTAATACAAGAATAAATTTCTGGTGTCTCGACCCATCATTATCATCTCTTAAAATTGCTTTGACCCGACCACTCCCCTGCACTTGAACATTACTTTGTCTCTGCTCATGAGCAGCTTTTATGTTGTCGACTCCATTACTTGGTAATGTAGTTTCTGTATGCTGGGCTTCGGGTATGGTTGTTGACGGTAATTGATTTTGCTTATGCCCAGATAAATCTAGACCAAAATATCCAGCAACCAATAAAATAATGACACTGCCAATACTAAGATTTTTTTTATTTATCATGCTAAGCCCTCATTTTAGTTGAGATAAAAAAAGCCCCAAAGGGGCTTTTTTTATCGTGATACGAATTACTTCGCAGCAGCTTGAGCAGCAGCAACTTCTTCAGCGAAGCTAAGTTCTACTTTCTTCTCGATACCTTCACCAACTTCGAAACGTACGAAGTTAGCAACAGTAGTACCAGTTGCTTTTAATACATCAGCAACTTTTTTGTCGTTGTCGATTACGTACATTTGACGATCAAGAGCAACTTCGTTCAAATATTTATCAACAGAACCAGTTACCATTTTTTCAACGATATTAGCTGGTTTGCCAGATTCTAACGCTTTCGCTTCAGCAATTTCTTTTTCTTTAGCGATAAGGTCAGCAGGAACAGCTTCAGCATTTACAGCTACTGGGTTGAATGCAGCAACGTGCATTGCAATACCTTTACCAGTATCAGCATCACCAGTATAAGAAACTACAACACCGATTTTTAAACCGTGTTTGTAGATAGCCAAGCTTTCGCCTTCAACGATTTTCGCGCGACGAACTTGGATGTTTTCACCGATTTTTTGAACAAGTGCAATACGAGCTTCTTCAACTGTTTGACCGTCTGCTAATTTTAATTCAGCGATTTTAGCAGCATCAGTTTCGCCAGCAGCTAATGCAGCAGTAGCAACAGCTTTTGAGAAGTTAGAGAAGTTTTCGTCTTTAGCAACGAAGTCAGTTTGACAGTTAACTTCAACTAAAATTGCTTTGTTGCCTTCTTGAACGATTGTGATTGCACCGTCAGCAGCAATGTTACCTGCTTTTTTAGCAGCTTTAGCTTGACCAGATTTACGAAGGTTATCAATAGCAAGCTCGATGTCACCGTTCGCTTCTGTTAATGCTTTTTTGCATTCCATCATTGCAAGACCAGTACGGTCACGTAATTCTTTTACCATGCTTGCAGTAATTGCAGTCATGTTGATCTCCTAAAATCGGTAGAAAATAAATCTTTTCAACAAAAACGGCCCAAAGAAACTCTGGGCCGTTTGCACTCTCGACGCTTAATTTGCCACCATTACATGTCGCAAAAATGACAAGCCTGCGTCAAAACGCATTAAGCCTCAGAAGCGTCTTTCGCAGCGTCATCGCCTTTTGCTTGAGCGTTCGCTTGAGATTGAGCGTATTCTTTACCAGCAAGAATTGCGTCAGCCATAGCTGAAGCATATAGAGTTACTGCACGGATCGCATCGTCGTTACCCGGAATAACGTAATCAACGTTGTCTGGGTTAGAGTTTGTATCAACGATACCGATAACAGGAATACCTAAGTTCTTCGCTTCTTTGATTGCAATCGCTTCGTGATCAACGTCGATTACAAATAATGCGTCAGGTAAACCACCCATGTTTTTAACGCCGCCTAAAGAGCGCTCAAGTTTTTCCATCTCACGAGCACGTTCTAAAGCTTCACGTTTAGTAAGCTTAGCAAAAGTACCATCTTGAGATTGAGTTTGAAGATCTTTTAAACGGTTGATAGATTGGCGAAGTGTTTTCCAGTTCGTCAACATACCACCTAACCAGCGGTGATCTACATATGGTTGACCAGCGCGTTGAGCTTGTTCACGGATGATGTTAGAAGCAGCACGTTTTGTACCAACAAACAAAACTTTGTTCTTTTTGCTTGCTAATTGGTTAGCGAAGTTCAAAGCATCATTTAACGCAGGAACAGTGTGCTCAAGGTTGATGATGTGAATTTTGTTACGCGCGCCAAAAATGTATTGACGCATTTTTGGGTTCCAGAAACGTGTTTGGTGACCAAAGTGCGCGCCAGCTTGAAGAAGGTCGCGCATGCTTACGTTGTAATCTGCCATTTTCTTTACCTTAAAGTTTGGGTTAGGCCTCCATATATCCGCATTCTCCACCCTTTTACAGGCACCCAGAGTAATGTGACGATATATGTGCGGATTTTTTACCCCATCTATCAAAATTGTTCGCAAAAGATATTCACGAAAAGCATTTGATAAAATGGGCGGCTATTTATACCATAGACACTTGTAAATTACCAAAAGTTTTTAGAGATCATGAACAGTACTTATACAGCTCCACGTCGATTAATCAAAACTCCAGATGAAATTGAAAAAATGCGCATTGCAGGACGACTGGCGGCTGAAGTTCTAGAGATGATCAAGCCCTATATTAAGGCAGGTGTAAGTACACTTGAACTTGATACCATTTGCCGTAATCACATTGAAAATGTACAGCATGCTATTCCTGCCTGTGTCGGCTATGGTGGCGCTCCTGGACGCCCTGCTTTTCAGCACTCTATTTGTACTTCGGTTAACCATGTTGTCTGTCATGGTATTCCCTCTGAAAATAAAATCTTAAAAAATGGTGACATCCTAAATATTGACGTAACTGTGATTAAAGATGGCTATCACGGTGATACCAATATGATGTATGTCATCGGTGGCGAAACTTCTATTTTAGCTAACCGTCTATGCAAGGTTGCTCAAGAAGCCATGTACCGAGGTATGGCAACTGTTAAAGATGGTTCATATTTAGGTGATATTGGCCATGCAATCCAAAAATATGTCGAATCAGAACGTTTTAGTGTAGTACGTGAATATTGTGGTCACGGTATTGGAACTGTTTTCCATGATGAGCCTCAAGTATTACATTATGGTCAAGCTGGTACCGGTATGCGTCTGGAAGCAGGTATGACTTTTACCATTGAACCTATGGTAAATGCAGGCGTATGGCAAACTAAACTGTTAGGCGACAAATGGACTGTCGTAACGAAAGACCATAAACTTTCAGCTCAATATGAACATACTATTTTAGTGACTCAAACTGGCATTGAAGTTTTAACTGCACGCCCTGAAGAAGACTTATCTCGCTTCAACTAATCATTTAATTACATTTAATAGAAGGCTACTTTATGTAGCCTTTTATTATTTATTATGTATTTTTAATTAATAAATATTGCTAAATATAAACAATTATTTCAAAAAAATTACAATTATTAATTTTTAATAAACAATCATTTTTATAAAACACGGTATGGTTGGCTCAATAAAAATCAGTAAACAAATGCCGGACATGGAGTCCTTTTATGATGAAAAAGTCATTATTTTGTATGACAGCTGCCTTTTTTGCTCTGCCAACAGTCACCTCTGCCGCTTCTCCATATTTTAGTTTAAAAGATGGTGATGGCTTCAAACGTTTTTCAGTCTCTGCTGGTCCTTTATATGTCAAGCCTACAGGAAAAGCTCAACCTTTCAGAATTAATACATCTGTTAAAGAGAATGAGAAATCCAAGGTTGGAGATATTAAAGTAAAAACTATCCAAGACAATATTTCAGATGATAATAGTAATATTGTGCTTGAAAAACTTATTGACACTCTTGGTGGATTAGGTGCTGATGAAATTCCATCTTGGTTAAGTGGAACTGCTGAAATCCGCGGTTTAAGTCAATGGGAGGCAGAGAATACTGGGTTAGAGGCAGATGACGTTACTACCTTAGGACTCATGAGTAATTATTTCTTTACTGACAACATTTCCTTAGAAGTAAAAGCAGGTATTCCTCCTAAAGTTGATTTACAAGGTAAAGGTAAAATTTATGCTCCTTTTTCAGCTACCGCTACACCAGCGGGAGGAATTGCTGGTTCTATGGAGCTTAATAATAATATTTTTATTACAGATCTTGAGGCCCATGGAAGTGCTGCGTCAGCCCGTGCTTGGACACCAGCATTTGAATTGCAATATCACTTTGGCAAAACCGGCGTAAATAAATTTAGACCTTATGTTGGTCTAGGTGTGATGTATGCCTATTTCAGCGAATTAGAAATGAACCCTGAAATTGAAAATGACTTAGTTAGTGCAGGTCATATGATTGTAAATATTAAAGATGGTAAATCAGGAGCTGCTTTAGAAAGAAAAACTAGCTCTGGTGATCCAAAAGTTGACCTTGAAGCATCCGATGCTATTGCTCCAGTAGCAACTTTAGGATTTACCTATGACTTTAATGACAAATGGTACGCTGTAGGTTCTGTCTCTTATGCTCACTTAAAAACAGATACGACCATTACAGTGAGCGACGCCAAATATGGCGAATTAATTAATGCAAAAGCAGACATCGAAATTAACCCAATTTTAGGTTATGCAGGGATCGGTTACCGCTTCTAACTTTTGTTTTATATAAAGCTATAAAAACTTATGCACGTTTTTATAGCTTTCTTTCAATCTATAAACATCTACAAATTGCTTCTTTTTAAATCAAAATGCTAAAAAAATGAGCATTCTTTATAAAAACTACAGATATAAAGGCCTTCTTATATTCTTATTACGGCCTCCTCATTTTCGGAATCTTTTTGATTATTTTTATCTTCACAAACTAACTTAATAAAATTAGAAAGTAATTTTTCCTTTTTAGTAAAATTCATTTTTTGGCACGCCCTTTGCTTTATTCATAGCATAATGAATCAACGCTGATTCAATGAATAAACCAAGACGGCCAACGATGTCCGCTCTGATCGGTCTGCAGATAGGCAACTTATTGCCATGCAAATTAAATTTCGTTCAGTTCAGGGGGACGGCGTATGTCTTCAAATGTAAATCTAGATGCAAAAAAAGCAACTGAGATTAAATTATTCAGTTTTTCAACTCCAGCAATGCGTGCCTTCCACATGACATGGCTCGCTTTCTTTGTATGTTTCTTCGCATGGTTTGCGTGTGCACCATTAATGCCCGTTATTAAAGGTGAGTTTGGATTAACAAAAGATCAAATTGCCAATATTAATATTGCTGCTGTTGCCATTACGATTTTAGTTCGGCTTATTGTCGGACCACTCTGCGATAAATATGGTCCACGCATTACGTACACCACCCTCCTATTAGTTGGCAGTATTCCAGTATTTGGTGTAGCTGCTGCCAATAGTTATGAATCTTTTCTGTTCTTTCGCTTACTCATTGGCGCAATTGGCGCAAGCTTCGTAATTACGCAATACCATACAAGCGTTATGTTTGCTCCTAACGTTGTAGGCACAGCAAATGCAGCGGCGGCTGGTTGGGGAAATGCTGGTGGGGGTGCAACTCAAGCATTAATGCCTTTATTGCTCGGTGCCATTGTGATGTTTGGTGTTGAGCAAGCCATGGGATGGCGTGTGGCATTAATTGTACCCGGCATAATGATGGTTATTGTCGGCATCCTTTACTGGAAATTAACTCAAGATTGCCCTCAAGGGAACTTTAAAGAAGTTCGCGCGCAAGGCATGGATGTTGGTAGTGGTAAAAAAGGTGGTACAGCAATTTTAATGCAAGCTGCTCGCAACTACCGTGTCTGGATTTTATTTGTAGCTTACGGCGCATGCTTCGGTATTGAAATTTTTATTCATAACGTTGCAGCAATGTACTATGTCGATCAGTTCAAAATGGATCTGAAAACCGCTGGTTTAACTGCTGGGATATTTGGTTTACTGGCATTATTTGCTCGTGCACTCGGCGGGATCATCTCCGATAAAGTTGCACTCAAAAAAGGATTAGATGGTCGTACAAAAGTACTCGTACTCATGATCTTGGGTGAAGGTTTATTCTTAATACTCTTCTCACAAATGAATGTGGTTGCTCTTGCAATCATTTCTATGACCATTTTTGCACTGTTTACTCATATGGCTTGTGGTGCAACTTATGCACTCGTACCATTTATTGATCGTAATGCATTAGGCGGCGTTGCAGGAATTATTGGTGCAGGTGGTAACGTTGGTGCTGTCGCAGCTGGTTTCTTACTCAAAGGATTGCTTGATGTTCAAACTTGCCTGTTTATTTTAGGTGGTCTGGTTATGGTCGCAGGCTGTAGTGTAATTTTGATTCGCTTCACCACCGAACATAAAGAAAAAGAACAAGTTCTTTTTGAACAAGCATTACTTGAACGTAATTCCGCAGCTTAATTTTTATAAGAAGCAGAGATCAAATTGGCTCTGCTTCTTCTCTTTTGCATAAAGCAATACAATCCCTACTAACTCTTTAGCCCGCCTTAAATATTCTCTCTAAATATATCGATATTACCCGATATATCTTCTACAATAAATCATCACATTATTATAATTTTCCATTAATCATGACTAAAACTGGCAATCAATTTTCTCAGCCCCTCATCTATATGTTGATTGGCAGTGCAATTATTCTAGCTCTTTCTCTAGGAGTCAGACACGGTTTCGGACTCTATCTAGTACCGATGAGTCATGAGTTTGGTTGGGGGCAACATGTTTTTAGCCTTGCCATTGCTATGCAAAACCTGATCTGGGGAGTCGTTCAACCTTTTACCGGCGCAATTGCCGATAAATATGGCAGTCGAATTGTTGTCGCAGTCGGTGGCATGCTCTATACCCTCGGCTTACTCTTAATGGCTTTTAGTTCAAGCGTATTAATCTTAAATTTAAGTCTGGGGTTAATTATTGGCTTAGCTTTATCAGCAACCTCATTTACGGTTTTACTCAGTGCAGTAGGTCGAGCTGCTCCACCAGAAAAAAGAAGCATGGCAATGGGTATTGCGAGTGCTGCTGGATCTTTCGGTCAGTTCATTATGTTGCCATCTACCCTGCTCTTACTTAAAACGGTGGGATGGTCAGCAGCCTTAATGGTGAGTGCGCTATTAATTGCTTTTATTATTCCGCTAGCGCTTATGTTAATAAGGGTCAAGCAATCAAACACCAAAAGCAATTGCTCAACCTCAACTCACATTTAAACAAGTGCTTAACATTGCCAGAAAACATAAGCCCTTCTGGTGGTTAGCTTTAGGCTTTTTAGTTTGTGGATTCCAAGTCGTCTTCTTAGGCGTTCACTTGCCAGGTTATTTAATCGACCACGGATTTGACGCGGCTACTGGCACTGTATTTCTGGCATTGGTGGGCCTATTTAACGTAGTAGGAACTTACGGTGCTGGTTGGTTAGGAGATCGCTTCTCAAAGCCTAAATTATTAATGGCGCTTTACGGCAGCCGTGGCATCGCAATCATTGCCTTTTTACTATTACCTTTAAGCACTTATACGGTATATGCTTTTGGCGTCATTATGGGCCTTTTATGGCTCTCTACAGTTCCGCTCACAAATGGCATTGTGGCAAATATGTTTGGCGTTAAATATCTTTCGATGCTGAGTGGTATTGTGTTTTTCACCCATCAAGTCGGTTCTTTCTTTGGTGGATGGCTTGGCGGCGTTAACCATGACTTAACAGGTAATTACAATGCGATTTGGCTATGTTCTATAGCCTTAAGTATACTAGGGGTAATCGTACACTTCTTTGTTAATGAGGAGGCAGTTATTCATGACGCATAATGCCTTACTTTTGAAAACAATTATGACTTTTATCATAGCTGCGCTTTTGGTGCTTTCTATAATTTTATGGAAACAAACACCAGATTTATTTGAATATTTTAACCAAGCGTTTTGTGCCCACTAAAATATAAAGCACGTAAATCACTCCTCAGAACTGTCATAAAAATATAAAAATCGTATGATCTAATGCAAATAAAAAAGCCCGCAGATTTGCGGGCTTTTTTATTAAAAACTTATTTAAAATCAAAACAAGCGATTCATACCATTGAGCGCAGCTACGCGATATGCTTCAGCCATTGTTGGATAGTTAAATGTCGTTTCAACAAAATATTTCAAGGTATTATTTGGGCTGTGCATAACTGCTTGCCCAATGTGGATAATTTCAGCAGCGTTATTACCAAAACAGTGAATACCTAAAATTTCCATAGTGTCACGGTGGAAAAGAATCTTTAACTCACCCACTGTATCACCCGTAATTTGTGCACGAGCTAAATGACGGAAAGATGCTTGACCAACTTCATACGGAATTTTCTCTTCCGTTAATTCCTGTTCATTTTTACCAATTGATGAGATTTCCGGAATGGTATAAATACCTGTAGGAATATCACGTACTGGTTTAGCATCTTCACCACTCATGTTTGCGCCAGCACAGCGCCCTTGGTCATAAGCAGCCGAAGCTAATGAAGGCCAACCAATCACGTCACCAGCAGCATAGATGTTTTCAACTTCAGTTTGGTACTGATCATTTACTGAAAGTTGACCACGGTTGTTTGGTACTAATCCAACATTCTCAAGACCTAAACCTTCCGTATTACCTGAACGGCCATTACACCAAAGAATGGCATCGGCTTTAATCTTTTTACCACTTTGTAAGTGTAGAACAACGTGGTCATCAAACGTTTCAAGATGATCCATTTGTTCATTGTGACGAATCAAAACACCTTGTTCACGCAAGTGATAAGACAAAGCATCAGCAATTTCATCATCTAAATAGCTTAGTAGTTTTTGCTGTGTGTTAATCAAGTCAACTTTATGGTCTAGACCAATAAAGATTGAGGCATATTCACAGCCAATAACACCGGCGCCGTAAATAATGATCTTTTGAATTGAGTAATCAAGATCAAGAATTTTGTCTGAATCAAATACGCGAGGATGATCAAAGTCGAGACCTTGCGGATGATAAGGACGACTACCTGTCGCAATCACAACTTGTTTACAAATAATTGTTTCTTTAATGCCTTCATGGCTAAAAACTAAGACTGTATTTTTATCTTGAATATATGCACGCCCGTGGAATACACCGATCTTATTACGGTCATAAAAGCGTGTATGTGTATCAACCTGTTGTTGAATCACTTTATGTGCATTACGCAAAACCTGTTTCATGGTGAACTGTTTCCATTCACCTACTTTTTGAAACATTGGATCACGTTGATAGCGAATAATACTAGAAACTGTTTGACGTAATGCTTTACTTGGAATGGTTCCTACATGTGCACAGTTACCACCGAGTTGATCACGCACATCTACAATTGCAACACGCTTACCCGCTTTTGCAAGCTTCATTGCCGCGCCTTCACCTGCAGGTCCAGAACCGAGAACTACCGCATCGTATTTAACGAAATTCCCACTAACGACCTCTTTTTTACGTGGCATTGAAAGCTCCTTCCTCTCTTGAATGACCATATTTTATAATAGATTATGACTAATATGCGGTGAATTTATGTATTTCTCAACCCTATATTTCTGAATAACCACATTTATTATATGAATAGTTATTTTCCGCTATTAACTGAAGAACTTCGCTATAATACAATGTCAATGTCTCTATAAACGAGTGGAAAAGTTAAATATGTCAGAACACCGTAAACCTGAACAGGGTGTAAAACTTCGTGGCGCAGAAAAAGTCGCAAGAATTCCTGTAAAAGTTGTACCTACGGTTGAAGTGCCGCGTAAACCTGACTGGATTCGTGTCAAGATGACGGCACCAGAAGAAGTTCAGCGTATTAAAACGACTTTACGTGCTCAAAAACTCCATACCGTTTGTGAAGAAGCAGCTTGTCCTAACCTCCCAGAATGTTTTGGGGGCGGTACAGCAACATTCATGATCATGGGTGATATTTGTACACGCCGTTGCCCTTTCTGTGATGTTGCACATGGTCGTCCAAATGCGTTAGATGCTGACGAACCTCGTCACATGGCAGAAACCATTTCCAATCTGAAACTCAAGTACGCAGTAATTACTTCTGTTGACCGTGATGACTTGCTTGACGGCGGTGCACAACACTTTGTGGACTGTATTAAAGAAGCTCGTGCGCTTAGCCCAACTACATTGCTTGAGATTTTAGTACCTGACTTCCGTGGACGTATGGATATTGCTTTACGCATTATGACCGAATGTCCGCCAGACGTATTTAACCATAACATTGAAACGGTACCTCGCTTATATAAAGCAATGCGTCCAGGTTCAGACTATCAACATTCTTTAACCTTACTCAAAATGTTTAAAGAATATTGCCCAGATATTCCAACAAAATGTGGTTTGATGGTGGGTATTGGTGAAACTGAAGAAGAAGTCATTGCATTACTTGATGACTTACGCGCTCACGATGTTGACTATGTCACTATTGGTCAATATTTACAGCCTTCTAAACAACACGCACCAATTGACCGCTTTGTAACACCAGAAGAGTTTGAACGTTATGCAGAGCATGGCCGCAAACTTGGTTTTAGAAATATTTGGTCTGCACCAATGGTTCGTTCAAGTTACTTTGCTGATCGTCAATACCATGGTGAACCAGTACCAGAAGTTCGTCGTAAAGTAGATCCTGCTAAGAAAATTGCTGTTCAGGTCGTCGAAGCTTAATAAATTAAATATCTATAAAAGGCCCTCTGTATTAGAGGGCTTTTTATTTGTATAAGAAAATCAATAACATTTCTTGACAAATCAATAAAATAACCCCTTACACTTTCACTCAAAAATATCTTATACCTAAAAGTACGATATATCCCTGCTCTAGCATATACATCAATATTTGCGACATAAAAACTCAAATTTAAACAGCAACAAAATAGCTAGTTAAGCCTTAAATATCTCCTCGCTTTTGTAACTTCATCCACTTGAGGGCTTAGCTAGTAAGGAGCAAGTATGATTTTCCTACTCTTTATATTAAGTATTATTATTCAGCTTATTGCAGTATGGGCAATTTTCTTTTTTAACTTAAATAAAGTTCTTGGTAGCGGTGTGGCCATTATTATTGCCATACTTTCGGCATTCTTGCTAACACCATGGTCTCTGCTTTTAGGTATTCCAATTATTGCGCTCAGCATCATTATTTTAGTTGAGCCTTTACGATTTAACCTAATTACCAAGCCAGCCTATAAGACTTTAGCGAATTCAATGCCGAGCATTAGTACCACCGAACAAGAGGCTTTAGAGGCTGGTACCAGTTGGTGGGAAAAAGAATTATTTATGGGAGCACCTGATTGGTCTCAATTTGAAAAGTATCCCTACCCAACTTTATCAGAAGAAGAGCAAAGTTTTATAGACAATGAAGTTGAACTACTTTGTAGCATGCTCAATGAATGGGAAATTCATCATCACTTAAAAGACCTTCCTCCTGAAGTTTGGCAATTTATTAAAGATAAGGGTTTTTTAGGACTCATTATTCCAAAGTCTTTTGGTGGTAAAGAATTTAGCTCATTCGCACAAAGTCGTATTATGAGCAAAATTGCTTCACGCTCACTCACCACCGCGGTGAGTTGTATGGTTCCAAACTCATTAGGACCGGGTGAGCTGCTCATGCACTACGGTACAGATGCTCAAAAACAACAATACTTACCCGGTCTTGCCAAAGGTGAAGAAATTCCGTGCTTTGGTTTAACCAGTCCAGAAGCGGGTTCAGATGCAGGTGCCATTCCAGATTCAGGCGTTGTTTGTTACGGCGAATATGAAGGTGCTCAAGTTCTTGGTCTTCGCATGAATTTCTCTAAACGCTGGATTACGCTTGCCCCAATTGCCACCGTTGTTGGCCTCGCATTTAAACTTTATGATCCAGAAGGTCTACTCGGCGATAAAAATAAAACAGAATACGGTATTACCTGTGCACTCATTCCTGCAAGTCATTCAGGCATAAAAATAGGAGCACGTCATTTTCCAGGTTCTCCATTTATGAATGGAACCGTAGAAGGAGAAGATGTTTTTATTCCAATTGACTGGATTATTGGTGGACAAGAAAATGCCGGTAAAGGCTGGCGCATGCTCATGGAATGTTTAGGTGTTGGCCGTGGTATTTCACTTCCAGCTTTAGCAACAGCCGCAGGTGAAATGAGCTATCTCACCGTAGGGGCTTTTGCGAAAATTCGCCAGCAATTTAATATCTCTGTTGGCAAATTTGAAGGTGTACAAGAAGCGACGAGTGAAATTGCAAGTGATGCCTATATGCTTGAGGCATTCCGTTATTTAGTTACGTGTGGTCTAAATCAAGGTGGAACACCCGCCGTGATGACCGCCATGGCAAAATATTATGCAACTGAAACGATGCGCAAAGTGGTTAATCACGGAATGGATATTGCCGGAGGACGTGCAATTCAACTTGGACCACGTAACTTCCTTGCACTCACCTATCAAGCAATTCCAATTGCAATTACAGTGGAAGGCGCAAATATTTTAACCCGTTCATTGATGATTTTTGGTCAAGGTTCAATGCGTTGTCACCCTTACCTTTTTGAAGAGTTGCAACTACTTCAGTCTGAAGATAAAAGCACTTCAGTCAAAAAATTCGATGATCTTTTATTTAAACATTTAGCCTATACCTTTAACCGCGGAGCAAAATCATTTGCTTATGGTTGGACAGGTGGCTCAAGCGATGCTCCGCAGTCAGTAGATCAATTTACTGCCAGTTACTATAAAACGATTAACCGTTTCAGTGCCAACTTTGCTTTAGTTGCAGATATGGCGCTTGGCTTACTTGCAGGAGACTTAAAACGCAAAGAAATGTTATCAGGACGCTTGGCAGATATTCATGCTCACCTTTTTATTTCTACTGCAATTTTAAAGTTTTATGAAGCTGGTCAAAAAACTGAAGCTGAACAACTTCACGCTAAATTAGCTCTGCAAAAAGCTTTCTTGAATATTCAGGAAGCATTTTGGGGCTTATTTGAAAACTTCCCAGCTAAACTTCCCGCAGCATTTGTAAAATGGATCTGTTTCCCTTTTGGTCGTGTCATTTCAAAACCCGATGATGAGTTAAAAAAGCAAGTTGCTGAACTTATGATGCAAGAGCATCCTTTTAGAGAACAACTCAAACATCATGTATTTTACTCAACCAAAGCCGATGATGTGACTGGTCGTTTAGAACATACATTCCAAATTTTACGAACTCTTGAACCACTTTGGGATAAGTTTAAAAAAGCTGAATCTAAAGGTAAATTTAAGGGACTTACTTTCGAAGAGAATATTGAACACGCTACAAAAGAAGGTTTTATTTCTGAAAGCGAAGCTCAACAATTATTGCAATACAACGCAATTCGATTCGACAGCATGCTTACAGATGTTTTTGATGAACATTTAAATAAAGATCTTCCTTTATCTAACCCTCATCAAATTTAGTGACTGATGCCTCCACTAATTCACTATTGCAATCATTTTTGATTCGCATTAATTAATAAACAGCCATAAAAGCGTCAATCGACGCTTTTATTTTTAGGAGAAATTAATGTCTAAGCAAGATTACGAAAATGGATTAAAAGTTCGCACAGAAGTGATGGGAGAAGCTTTTGTAAAACGTGCCCAAGAGAATACGGTACCATTTACTCAGCCATTGCAAGACTGGATTAATGAACATGCATGGGGATCTACTTGGCAGCGTGAAGGTGTGCTGCCGCGCAAATATCGTTCATTAATTACTTTGGCCATGTTAACTGCACTTAAGTCACCAACGGAACTCAAAGGACATGTTCGCGGCGCGCTCAACAATGGTTGTACAGTTGAAGAAATTCAAGAAACGTTATTGCATAGTCTGCCATATTGCGGTGCCCCTGCTACTCAAGAAGCCTTTCGAGCGGCTTTAGAAGTGATTCAAGAATATCAACAAAAATAACTTTAATATGAGCCAGTACTCTACTGGCTCTTTTTATCTAATTCAATTTGGTTGAATGCATTTGAAAATTACGATCATCAATCACGATAGCCTGACGACAAATCCCTTCCACTTGACGTTGCTTTTCAAAGACTGCCGCTGACATCGGTTCAAAACTATCAAAAAAACAGATTTCATTTTGATCTATAGAATAAATGAGTGACTGATTTCCGATACCTTCTAAAGTGTCGTAATACACAATCACCATTTTTCCATTTTGAATTGTAGCTTGAATATCCTGATAGCTTAATGCTGGGCCCGTTGGTATTTTCAATACATTTGCTTCTTTATAACTCATGCGTTCGCTTGGGCTAATATTTGGGTCTTTATCCGAATGAAATGACACCTCAAACCCAAATTTCTTTAAAGCAACAGCCAAGGCAATTGTATAGGTGCCGTCTTCATCATATCGACAAATTTGAATCAGCTCGGAAATATCAATTTGAACCCCATGATGCCGAAGTAACATCCAAACCGCAAAAACACCGCTATTCGCTTCGAGGTTTGCCAAAGATTTGGGAATATTTAAGGCCATAATTTAAATCTAAAGTCGTAATTAAGCAGATAATAAACAAAACTGGATTGGCACTAAAAGCTTTTCCAAGTACAATGTTTCGCTAGTCGAGGGATGCTGCGACAAGTGATCGGCACTAAAGATCAATTTGCCAGGCTCGACAATCGGTTAAACGCTCGTTTTTAACCAACAACGGCATCCGCGAACAGAACGATCCATACTATTTTTTCCCTAGGAGATCCTGATGAACGCGGTTAATGCTTCATTTACAGATTATAAAGTTGCTGACATCTCACTTGCTGACTACGGTCGTAAAGAAATCAAACTTGCTGAAGCAGAAATGCCAGCTCTAATTGGTTTACGTAAACGTTATGCAGCCTCTAAACCACTTGCTGGCGCAAAAATTCTTGGTTGTATCCACATGACCATTCAAACAGCGGTTCTTATTGAAACGCTTATTGAATTAGGTGCTGAAGTTCGTTGGACTTCATGTAACATTTTCTCGACTCAAGACCATGCTGCTGCTGCAATTGCTGCTCGTGGTATTCCAGTTTTCGCTTGGAAAGGTGAAACTGAAGAAGAATATGTATGGTGTTTAGAACAACAAATTAATGTTAATGGTCAACCTTGGGATGCCAACATGATCTTGGATGATGGCGGTGACTTAACTGCTCTTGTTCATGACAAATACCCTGCACTTTTAGAACGTATTCACGGTATTACTGAAGAAACTACAACAGGTGTTCAACGTCTTATCGAAATGTGGAAAGACGGTTCTTTGAAAGTACCAGCTATCAACGTAAATGACTCTGTTACTAAGTCTAAAAACGACAACAAATATGGTTGCCGTCACTCATTAAATGATGCAATCAAACGTGCAACTGACATGCTTTTGTCTGGTCGCCGTGCGCTTGTGATCGGTTATGGCGATGTTGGTAAAGGTTCTGCTCAATCTTTACGTCAAGAAGGCATGATCGTTCGTGTAACTGAAGTTGACCCAATTTGTGCAATGCAAGCATGTATGGACGGCTATGAAGTTGTATCTCCATACAAAAACGGCGTACAAACAGGCAAAAAAGAAGATATTAACCAAGACTTACTTGGCAACACTGACCTTGTTGTAACTACTACTGGTAACTACCACGTATGTGATGCTGCAATGTTAGATAGCTTAAAAGCTGGTGCAGTTGTATGTAACATCGGTCACTTCGACACAGAAATTGATACTGCTTATTTACGTGGTTACAAGTGGGTTGAAGTTAAGCCACAAGTTCACCAAGTTTATCGTTCTGAAGATGAAAATAACTACCTCATTCTTCTTTCTGAAGGTCGCCTTGTAAACCTTGGTAATGCAACTGGTCACCCATCACGTGTGATGGATGGTTCTTTTGCTAACCAAGTGTTAGGTCAAATTCACTTATTCCAAGAGAAATTTGCTGACCTTCCTGCAAACGAAAAAACTGCAAAAATTCGTGTAGAAGTTCTTCCTAAGAAACTTGACGAAGAAGTTGCTGCGGCAATGGTTGCAGGTTTTGGTGGTGTACTTACTCAATTAACTCAAGAGCAAGCTGGCTATTTAGGTGTTGCTGTTGAGGGACCATTCAAGTCTGACGCTTACAAATACTAAGAACTTAAGGGCAGACGGTGAACCGACTGCCCTTTTTTCTAAAAATATTGTTTCGCTGTTTACAAGGATTTGACATGACTAAACGTATACCCATTTCTTTTGAGTTTTTCCCACCGAAAACTGATGCCGGTGCTGAAAAACTTCGTATTGTTCATCAAGAATTACAACCACTAAATCCCGATTTCTTCTCGATTACTTATGGTGCTGGTGGTTCTACTCGTGAACGTACTCTTGCTGCTATTGACGATTTCAATGGTAAAGGTACGCCAGTTGCACCTCACCTTTCGTGCATTGGTGATGATAAAGCTCGTATTGCTGAGCTACTCGACCTATATAAAGCGCAAGGCATTAACCGTATTGTCGCTTTACGGGGTGATTTGC
This sequence comes from Acinetobacter sp. V102_4, assembly GCF_031799005.1. NCBI lineage: Bacteria > Pseudomonadati > Pseudomonadota > Gammaproteobacteria > Moraxellales > Moraxellaceae > Acinetobacter > Acinetobacter sp. V102_4. Next base: position 97,538 of record NZ_JAVQNR010000038.1, read on the forward strand.
CGTCTGGTCAAGTCGGACTTGGCGAACTTCCTTATGCTCAAGATTTAGTACGTTTCATTCGTCAGCATTCAGGTGATCATTTTCATATTGAAGTTGCAGCTTATCCAGAAATGCACCCTCAAGCTGAGAATCTTGATTCAGATATCCAACGTTTTATTGAAAAAGTACAAGCTGGTGCTAATGCAGGAATTACTCAATTCTTCTTTAATCCAGACTCATACTTTTATTTTATTGAGCGTTTAGAAAAAGCTGGAGTTAATATTCCGGTAGCTCCTGGCATCATGCCTATTACCAATGCCAGCAACTTAATTCGCTTTGCTGATGGTACTGGTGCAGAAATTCCTCGCTGGATCCGTAAGCAATTACAAGCCTATGGCGATGACAGTGAGAGTATTAAAGCTTTTGGTCATGAAGTTGTTGTGAAGCTATGTGAACGCTTGATCGCAGGTGGTGCACCAAGCCTACATTTCTATTCAATGAATCAAGTCGAACCAACTCGTCAACTCGTCGTTGATCTTGGTTTAAATTAATTTTGTAAGGCGTACCCAATGAATCGTTTTTTTATCGAAACTGAACTTGCTGTTGGCTCAACAATTCAATTGACAGAAACAGTATTTCATCATTGGGTGCGTGTTTTACGTGCACAATTACAAGAACAAGCCACTCTCTTTAATGGTCAAGGTGGCGAATATCTCGCGACACTAACCGAAATTAATAAAAAAAATGCATTTGTCACGATTGAGAGTTTTAACCCTACTAACCGTAGTGCCCCTTTTAAAGCTGTCCTTGGTCAGGTCATGAGTAAAGGTGACCGAATGGATTATGCCATTCAGAAAGCAACTGAACTTGGAGTAAGTCAAATTCAGTTGCTTACAAGTGAGCGCTGTGAAATGCGCTTAAAATACGACCGAGATCAAAAAAAATTAGATCACTGGCAAGCTGTTGCAATTGCTGCTTGTGAACAATGTGGTCTTAATATCGTTCCAGAAGTGTTAGCGCCCATTTCTCTAAGTGAATGGTTAAGCTCTACTCAGCTTCCCGCTTCAAAGTTTGTTTTAGCACCAGAAAAAGAACAAAAAGATGTATTAGCAGGCATACAACCTGAACTTGCCTTATTGATTGGCCCAGAAGGCGGTTTAAGTGAAAATGAAATTACTCAAGCCAATCAAGCTGGTTTTATGAATTGGTGTATCGGTGACCGTGTCTTACGTACAGAAACCGCACCTGTCGTTGCCTTATCTATTTTAAATTATCGGTTTTTATCAACCTAAGTTCATTGAACATTGATTAAATCGTTATTTAAAGTTAATTTACTTTTATTGTATGAATAAAATTTCAAATTCTTTATCACTGATAAATCAGATTCTTTCTGTATATATGTAAAAAAAATAGGATAGAAAAATCTTATGTCCGGGCTTCAGGAAGAATATTTACAGCATCAAACAAAAATTGAGCAGCTAAAACTTTCAATTCAATATATACGCTGGTATTTGATTAGCTTAATACTGTTATGTCTGATCTCATATGCTATTTTTTCTTATTATTTTTCATCTTCAATAACCATATTTAACTGGTCTATCGGCCTCACTATTGCATCTTTTACCTGTCTATTATTCGTTCCAAATATTTTAACCCACTATCGTACTATTAATTTTATTAAAAAAGCTGATCTTATATTACAAAGTATTTGTTTTATTTCAGGAATTTTATTAGGGATAACCGTTACAGTTATTCACTTCTATCTTCCTCAAGAGTTAGTTTCGCTACCAGATGCTCATATTTTAATTGCTTTGTTTATCACTTCTGCCCATATCATTGGCCTGACTTTTTTAACGCAACAACCTCGATACTTTTATCTTTTATTCATTCCCAGTACATTACCCTTATTAATCGCTCAATTTACACATACACCCATTGCTCAGCTACCTTTTTATTTCGCCTATAATATAGCTTTCGTGGCTACAGTACTCTGCGCATACGCAACTCAACGTAACTATCAAAAGATTTCTAAACTATTATTAAAAAATAAACAGCTTGTTCAAATTTCAGAACAACATACCCAGTGGGCTGAAGAATTATGTGTACAACTTCAACAAGAAGTGAATAAATCTAAAGATATTGAAGCCCAGCTCCAATTTAATAACCATTTACTTGAGCAAAAGGTACGTGAACGCACTTACGATCTCACCAAAATGAATGAGCAACTCGAAAGCCATCACTACAATTTAGCTTTTGCACATGAAACGGCTGGCATTCGGCCATGGGACTGGGATATTGAAAATCAAAAATTAGAAATTACATTTTTCGATCAACAAAAACAAACTCAGACAACCATTATTCATCTCAATACCATTTTAGACCGCATACATCCAAGTGATAAAAAGCTTTTTGACGAGCGCTTGAAACAACATTTGGAAGGAACTACAGATCATTTTAATGTCAATTTTCGAATTTTACGTCGTGATGGTTCTTGGCGATGGATTCATGATGTAGGCCGTGTCATTACAAGAGATCCTAAAACACAAAAAGCGCTTCGCATGGTTGGTATGACCCGAGATATACATCAAGAGAAAAAAGATCAAGAACACTTAAGACTATCGGCGATTGTGCTTGAGCAAGCTGCGGAAGGCATATTTATTTTAGATGAACACTTGAACTATATTGATATTAACCCTTACTACGAAAAATTAACCGGATTTTCTAAATCAGAACTCCTAAATAAAGAGTTATTTAGCATTACAATTAATCAAAAAGAACTACAACAACAATTTCATAGCTCAATTACCCAACAGCTCCTCGAAACTGGAGAATATATGGGCCAATTTGACGAAAAGTTTAGTTCTGGCAAAAGCGTATATTTGTGGTTACACATCAATGTGGTCAAAGATGAGTTCAATCAAATTACAAATTATATTGGATTTGCAAGGGACCTCTCTGAGCAAAAACGTCAGGAACAGCATCTATCCTATTTAAAAAATTACGATAGCCTCACTCACTTGCCTAATCGTCTTTACTATTACAATCAACTGCATCAATACCTTGTAAATCCATCATATAACATTAAAAACTTAGCATTAATAAGAGTAAACATTGACCGTTTCAGAGCTTTTAATGAATTTTTAAATAATGATAGTGGTGATGAACTTCTTAAACAGTTTGCACAACGATTACGCTTAATCAATATTAATGCAATTTTAGTTGCCTATTTAAATAGTGACGATTTTGCAATTATTTATGAAATTTCCCCAATTCATCCAAATATTGAACAATATTGCCAAAATATTTTGCAGGCACTCAATGCCCCTTTTTATATTGATAATCAAGAATATTTCATTACCGCATCTATTGGCGTAGCATGCTTTCCTGAGCATGGACGACAAATTGATCATCTAAACAATCATGCAGAACAAGCACTTTCAGAAGCAAAACGCTTAGGAGGCAATACCATTTCTTACTATTGCAATCAAACAACTCACTCGTATAAATCTGCCGATTTAGAGCAAGAGTTACGTAAAGCCATTCAAAATGATGAATTTGTCGTTTATTACCAACCCAAAATCAATTTACAAGATCAATCAATTATAGGTTTTGAAGCATTAATTCGCTGGCAACATCCCGAAAAAGGATTAGTCATGCCAAATATGTTTATACCTTTTGCTGAGCGTAGTAGCCTGATTTCGGATATTGGTAAAGTCGTTTTAGATAAAGTTGGAAAACAATTACAAGAATGGAAAGGCCAAGGCTACACAAACATTCAAGTCTCTGTAAATATTGTTGCTCAGCAAATACATCGAGGCTTATTACTCAATGATATTGATGAAATTTTGCAGAAATATAATATACAAGGTTCAGATCTTGAACTTGAGATTACTGAGTCAGCCCTCTTGGACAATACCGATAACGTAAAAACGTTATTACATGCAATAAAACAACGAGATATTTCAATTGCGCTTGATGACTTTGGTACAGGCTATTCCTCTTTAGCCTATCTGACTGAATACCCAATTGATGTATTAAAAATTGACCGTGCTTTTATTTCTAAAATTGGTGATCACAAACAAGAAGCCATTGTAAATGCCATGATTGCGATGGGTAAAAGTATGGGTCTTAAACTGGTTGCCGAAGGTGTAGAAACAGAGGAACAAGTTGCCTATCTACAAAAACAGCAATGTGATTTTTTACAAGGCTATTTCTTTAGTCGTCCTATCCCGGCTGAGCAGATTATTCCTTATCTACAAACAGATTCGCCTATTTCTTAATGGTTCTCACAGACTATTTTTACATATGCTGCTTTTTCCAAAAATGAGCGTTTTTGACTGTGAGAAATAAAGAAGTAGTGTTATATTCTTTAGCATTTAGCTCACTACAGGGCTATTGGCAATTCGTCTACTATTCTCTTAATTGATAAAAATTAAAGCATAGTAAAAGAACCGAGTTGCCTTCCCCTGAATGAGTGATTTGACTAGTTTGCTTTTTTGTATCAAATAGAGACTCAGATGGACGATCAATCTTTAAAACAGGCCGCTTTAAATTACCATGAATATCCAAACCCAGGGAAAATCAGCGTCACCCCAAGTAAGCAACTTGTCAACCAACGAGATTTGGCTCTAGCCTACTCACCCGGAGTTGCTGCGCCATGTTTAGAGATTGAACGTGATCCATCAACTGCTGCTAAATATACAGCACGCGGAAACTTGGTTGCTGTAGTCACTAACGGTACTGCTGTTCTTGGTTTAGGTAATATTGGCCCATTGGCTTCTAAACCTGTAATGGAAGGTAAAGGCGTTCTCTTCAAGAAGTTTGCTGGTGTTGACGTATTTGACATCGAAATTGCAGAAAACGATCCAGATAAAATCGTGGATATTGTTGCCTCTCTTGAGCCAACTTTCGGTGGTATCAACCTCGAAGACATTAAAGCGCCAGAATGTTTCTATATCGAAAAGAAACTTCGTGAACGCATGAAAATTCCTGTATTCCATGACGATCAACATGGTACAAGTATTATTGTAGGTTCAGCTTTGCTCAATGCATTGCAACTTGTAAATAAGAAAATTGATGAAATCAAAATCGTAGCTTCAGGTGCAGGTGCAGCAGCACTTTCATGTTTAGACTTGCTTTGTGCGCTTGGTGCTAAAAAAGAAAATATTATTGTTGCCGATTCTCGCGGTCTATTAACGACTTCTCGCGAAGGCTTAGACGAATCTAAAAAACGTTATGTTCAAGATATTACAGCATCTCAGCTTCATGAAGTAATGACTGGCGCTGATATGTTCTTGGGTCTTTCTGCTGCTGGTATTCTCACCAAAGAAATGGTGAAACAGATGGCAGAGAACCCAATTATTTTTGCTTTGGCAAACCCAGATCCAGAAATTTTACCTGAACATGCACATGAAGTACGCTCTGACGTCATTATGGCAACTGGTCGTTCTGACTATCCAAACCAAGTAAACAACGCATTATGTTTCCCATACATTTTCCGTGGTGCGCTTGATGTTGGTGCAACTACGATTAATGAAGACATGAAAATTGCATGTGTACATGCAATTGCGCGTATGGCTCATGTAGAAGCTGATGCAGCAACTTATGGTGAAAAATCTGCTTCATTTGGTCGTGACTATTTAATTCCACGCCCACTTGATCAACGTTTAATTTTAGAAATTGCACCAGCTGTTGCTAAAGCTGCAATGGACTCAGGTGTAGCAACTCGTCCTATCGAAGATTTCGCTGTGTATCGTCAAAAATTGTCTGAGTTTGTATATAACTCTGCATTCTTGATGAAGCCAATTTTTGCTCAAGCAAAAGCTGATCCTAAACGCATTGCATATGCTGAAGGTGAAGACGAACGCGTATTACGTGCAGTACAAATTGCTGTTGATGAAGATTTAGCTAAACCAATTTTAGTAGGTCGTACGGCTGTAATTGAAGCAAATATCAAAAAATTAGGCCTGCGTTTACAACATGGCGTAAATATTGAGATTGTAGATCAAGAACAAAACCCGATGTATGAAGAGTTTTGGAAAGACTACTATCAAACAATGCAACGCAAAGGTATCACTGTTGAATATGCTCAACGTGAAGCTCGCCGTCGTTCAACGTTAATTGCATCTCTACTGGTTAAATTCGGTAAAGCAGACGGTATGTTATGTGGTACTTACAGTAGCTATAACATTCACCTTGACTTTGTACGCAATGTTATCGGTCTTAAAGAAGGCATGAATAACTTCTTCACGTTAAATGCATTAATGCTTGAAGATCGCAACTTGTTTATCGCAGATACCTACGTAAACACTAACCCGACTGCTGAACAACTTGCTGAAATGACCATTTTAGCAGCTGAAGAAGTGCGTCGTTTTGGTATTACTCCACGTGTAGCACTGCTTTCTCATTCAAGTTTTGGTAGCGACCAAACTGATTCAAGTGCTCAAAAAATGCGTGAAGTTTATCGTATTTTATCTGAGCAAGCTCCTGAGCTTGAAGTTGAAGGTGAAATGCATGGTGATGCAGCATTAGACGAAAATATTCGTCAATTTGCATTCCCTGGTTCACGTTTTAAAGGTTCTGCAAACTTGCTCATTATGCCAAATCTAGATGCAGCAAATATTTCATTCAACCTGTTAAAAGCAACTTCTGGTAACAACGTTACTATTGGTCCAATTTTGCTTGGCGCAGCAAAACCTGTTCATATTTTGACACCGACAGCAACGACTCGTCGTCTTATCAATATGACTGCTTTAACTGTTGCGGAAATCCAACAACAAGAAAAGTAATTTAGAAAGAGCTTTTTACGAAAAGCCTGTCTAATGACTTGAGAAAACCTCTATTCTGTAGCATGATTGCTTGAAGAATAGAGGTTTTTTCATGCAAGTGTATTTAGTAGGCGGTGCCGTCCGAGATTCTCTACTTGGGCATCCCTATCAAGAAAAAGATTATGTTGTGGTCGGAGCAACGCCTGAACATATGCTCGCCCAAGGTTTTCAACCTGTAGGCAAAGATTTTCCTGTGTTTCTTCATCCTAAAACTAAAGAAGAATATGCACTTGCACGTACTGAGCGAAAGTCCGGTAAGGGCTATCACGGTTTTCAGTTTTTTACCGATACCACAGTAAGTTTAGAAGAAGATTTGATTCGCCGTGATTTAACCATCAATGCCATAGCAATGGATCAAGATGGCAGAATATATGACCCCTATGGTGGTCAGACTGATTTAGAAAATAAAACCTTACGACATGTTTCAGAAGCTTTTGCTGAAGATCCTTTACGTGTTTTACGTGTGGCACGCTTTGCAGCTCGATATTCTTCATATGGCTTTCATATTGCATCTGAAACCTTACAATTGATGCAAACAATGGCTGAATCAGGTGAACTCGACGCCTTGACACCAGAACGTGTGTGGAAAGAGACGTCTCGCGCACTTTTAGAAGACCATGCAGATATTTATTTTCAGACACTACGGGATTGCGGTGCCTTAAAACATCTTTTTCCTGAAATTGACGCATTGTTTGGTGTACCACAGCGTCCAGAATATCACCCAGAAGTAGACTGCGGCATACATACCCTAATGTCTTTACAGCAAGCGTGTAAGTCAAACTACTCGCTTGATGTTCGGTTTGCTGTTTTAGTACATGATTTAGGTAAAGCATTAACGCCTGTTAACGAACTTCCTCGCCATATCATGCATGAAGAGCGTGGTGTGAAACCCGTTACCGAATTATGTGAACGTTTAAAGGTTCCAACTCAAACTCGACAGTTGGCATTATCGGTGTGTAAAGAACATCTAAAATGCCATCAGATTATGTCGTTAAAACCCGGAACTGTATGGCGTTTATTACAGCGTTTAGATGTATTACGTCGCCCTGAGAGAGTGGAAGCTTTTGTACAGGCATGTGAGTGTGATGCTAGAGGAAGATTAGGTTTAGAAGACCGTCCTTATCCTCAAGCTCAGTATATGTTAGATGCGATGCAAGTGGTTCGCTCTATTAAAGTTCAGGACTTACCCGAGAACATTAAGGGTGCTGAAATTGGTGAAATGTTAATTCAATGTCGCATTGATGCTTTAACTGAGTTCAAACATCAACATCAAACACCCACACATTCTTAATTTAAGCCAATAAAAAAGCCTCATTACGAGGCTTTTTTGTTTTTACTGTTTAGGCAGTGGTATATATTGAGATTGAGTATTTTGGTTTTTTCTTTCCCCAACTGCTACCACAAAGTTTTCTTGCTTCCCAGCTCGCTCAACCACCACATTAATTTCGCTATTAGGCGCTTGTAATGCAACGTAATTAATCAAATGAGAAGCTGAGGTAATTGATTCATTATTCACCTGAATAATTTTATCACCAACTTTAATACCGGCTGAAGCTGCTGGCCCGTTTTTCAAAACATCAGCAACAACTACACCAATTTGCTGTTTTGGTGCTAATACATCTTCTTGTGTAGGCGGTACTAGACTAATGCCCAACCACCCACGTACAACACGACCATCTTTCAAAATCGAGTTTAATACTTGTTGGCAAATTTTAGCTGGAATTGCGAAACCAATACCTAAAGAGCCGCCTGACTGCGAGAAAATAGCGGTATTTACCCCAATTAGGTTACCAGCGACATCAATTAAAGCTCCGCCTGAGTTACCTGGGTTAATTGCAGCATCTGTTTGAATGAAATCTTCATAAGTATTGATGCCTAAATCAGAACGTTCAGTGGCAGAAATAATACCTTGAGTTACTGTTTGCCCTACTCCAAATGGATTACCAATCGCTAAGACAACATCACCCACTTCATTACCGCTAAGCTTAAATGGCAACACGGGTAATTTATCTAAATCGATTTTAATTACAGCTAAATCCGTATCAGGATCTGTTCCAACAATAGTTGCTTCTGCACGACGTCCGTCACGCAATGCAACTACAATTTGGTCAGCCTGAGCAATCACATGATTATTGGTAAGAATATAACCATCAGCACGAACAATAACCCCAGAGCCTAAACTATTTTCATTTTGCTGTTGTTGTTCAGGAACCTGATTTCCAAAAAATTCGCGGAATACTGGATCACTTAACAATGGATGATTTTGTTTAACTTTCTGGGTCGTAAAAATATTAACAACTGCCGGCGCTGCAACTTTCACCGCAGCACTATAAGACACCACCCCGCCCGCTCGTGAAGTATCAACCAGTGGTTCAACTTTTTCGGCAGGCATTTGCACCCCATCAACTGCAACAGTTGGTTTCGGCTGATGGTATTTTTGCCATGCAATAAAACTGGCAATTACAATAATAAGTAACACCCAAGGTAACCATGTAAAGGTGCGGCGCACGTTCATATCCTCTACGCAAAGAAGCTTTTAATTAAATTAATATATTGAACAAAAAGAGTTTTCAGTTAAGCATTTTAAATTAAATATGTCGATATACATAAAAAACTCAAAAAAGATTTGTCTAGCTTTAGTTACACAACAAAATATGTTTCTATAGCTTTAGCAATTATTTACTACTCAATTCAGGAAATATCATGGCGAATTTGCATGAAATTATTCAGTGGTGCGACCAAACCTTAAAAGCAGCAGAATTTAAAGATTACGCACCAAATGGCCTGCAAATTGAAGGTTCAACTGAAGTAAAACGTATCGTTTGTGCCGTTACTGCTTCCGAAGATGCGATTGATGCAGCTATTGCTCAAAATGCCGATCTATTACTCGTACATCATGGTTATTTTTGGAAAGGCGAACCGTACCCAATTACAGGAATGCGCGGTAACCGAATTAAAAAATTAATTCAAAATAATATTTCACTCGTGGCTTACCACCTACCTTTAGATGCACATCCAAGTTTGGGTAACAATGTAGCCATTGCAGAAAAATTGGGCTTACACCATTTAGAACCACTCGATTTAGCCGAAAAACATCCAATTGGAAATATTGGTTATTTAGAGCAAGCGCTTTCTGTTGAAGAGTTTAAAGCAAAATTACAAGATAGCTTTGATTTTAAAGTAATTCACTTACCAGCCGAGAAAAAAACTATTCAAAAAGTAGGTTTCTGTACTGGCGGTGCTCAAGATTTTATTGCTAAAGCGGCTTTGCAAAATTGCGATGCTTATATTTCAGGCGAAGTCAGTGAACGAACTTTCTATGAAGCAAAAGAATTAGGAGTTCACTATTTTGCGTGTGGTCATCATGCAACCGAACGTTATGGAGTTCAACGTTTAGCCCAAGCAATTTCAAAGCAGTTTGCAATTGAAGCCGAATATTTTGAATTGAATAATCCGATTTAATTAAGTCTTTTTTTCAATCTGTGTTATGCGTATTAATTAGATCTTTATTGTGTATAGTTCTTTAAAACGATGCCCTATTGTGAACAGAATCATTTACAATAGAGCCACTTAATTGTATAACCCAGCAAATGCAAGGAATAGGAACATGACAACCATTACTTTACCTGCACTTCCATATGGCTATGATGATTTAGCGCCACATATTAGTAAAGAAACTTTAGAATACCATCACGATAAACACCACAATACCTATGTTGTTAACTTAAACAACTTAATCAAAGGGACTGACCTTGAAGGTAAAACTTTAGAAGAAATCATCAAAGCAACTGCTGGTGATGCATCTAAAGCTGGTATTTTCAATAACGCTGCTCAAGTTTGGAACCATACATTCTACTGGAATTCTATGAAGCCAAATGGTGGTGGTAAGCCTACTGGCGCAATCGCTGCTAAAATTGAAGAAGCTTTTGGTAGCTACGAAAAATTTGCAGAAGAATTTGCTGCTGCTGCAACAACTCAATTCGGTTCAGGCTGGGCTTGGTTAGTTGCTGATGAAGTAAACGGTAAATTATCTATTACTAAAACTTCTAATGCAGACACTCCACTTGCTCATGGTCAAATTGCTGTATTAACAATTGACGTATGGGAACATGCTTACTACATCGATTTCCGTAACCTACGTCCTAAATACATCGCAACTTTCTTAGAAAGCCTTGTGAACTGGGACTATGCGAATGCAAAACTTGCAGGTCAACCAGCTGGTGTAGAGAAATAATTTTATTTCTTTATAAAAAAACCACCCTATTTTGGGTGGTTTTTTTATTTTTAGTACCTTAAAAGCATATTAATCAAGCAAACGATTCATTTTCTTTAATATTCTTATTGACGCTTTTAGATTTCATCCATAAAATGCGCATCAGATTCTCCAATAGCTCAGTCGGTAGAGCGACGGACTGTTAATCCGCAGGTCCCTGGTTCGAGCCCAGGTTGGAGAGCCAAGATTCTTAAAAACCCACTCATCATGAGTGGGTTTTTATTTGTATGATGCCTTCACATGTTCGAATCGAGTCACTTATTTTTTATTGTTTTAGGTTGCATCAGCACCTGCATTTTTCTTGCTGTTTGTTTACGTCCTTATTTATTTCCAAAACAAAAATTCTTTGCTCGCCCTGTTATTACCAACTTTGAAACTCAAATGTTTATCCGTTTAAAACAAAGTTTTCCAAGTTATCATGTTTTCGCACAAGTGGCTTTTAGCGCTTTAATTACCAGTAAGGACTATAAAATTCGTAGTCAGTTCAACCGTAAAGTTACCGACTTCGTTGTGCTTAACGACAAGATGGAAGTAATTGCCATTATTGAACTAGATGACCCTTCTCATCTTGAAAAAGCGGAAGAAGATCGTATTCGTGATCAAATGCTCACAGAAGCAGGTTACATTGTAAGACGTTACACAAATATTCCGACGGTACGTCAGCTACAAAAAGATATTCATTAAAAACCGCTGTTATTTCTTTTCAGAACTTGCTGCTTCTTTTTCAGCTATTCTTTTTTCCATTTCTAAACGTTGCTGCTCATATTGTTTTTTAGTCTTAGCATCACTCTTTGCAGCCAAGAAAAGTATTCCGATAATAAAAAAAGGAATAAGCAAACCTAATCCCATTAATAACCAAGGAACAGATTTTTTTTCAACAGTTGGCTGGCTCATAACTACTTCAAACTCAAACGGTATCGATTTCAGAATGCGTAACAATATAACAAAAAAAGGGCCCTCTTTAGGACCCTTTTAACTTGAATATTTTAAATACAAAAAATTATTGTGCTACTCCAGTACATTCTTGTTTTCCACTTGCATCAATTATCGATGGGTCTACAACAGCATTTGTCTTAGCAGGCATATTCTTTTGTATAAATTGATAGATATCAGCATTTTTACAAACAATGGCTTGGGTATGTGTCGCATTTTCTACTAGATCTAGTTTAATGTTAGGTGAACCCAAAGTTACCAGTCCAGCCACCATCATTTGAGTAATTGGATAAGGGACATTGGTATCAAGCTTACCTTGAGCAATATATACAGGTTTATCTAAACGTTTTGTACCAGGCTGACTTGCGAGTAGAAATTTCTGAACAGTCTCATTTGACTTAAAATTATTAGCATCAAGTCCAGGATAATCCATAACTTTTTTATCTGGGTTATCAGTCATAAATTTAATAATATCTTCTTTAAATTTATTAATTAGACTAAGACTCGGATCAGCGCTATCTAAACATAAACCATTTTCTCCAGTACTTCCTTCCGCAAATTCAGCTAAAGACTTTGTTCTAGTTTGGAAAAGATCTCTATACTCAAAACGTGGTTCATACGCTTTAATACCCACACCCGTTAAAGCGGCATAAGCTAGCAGGGTAGCATAAGAGTCAACAGATACTCGTTTATCTAAAGCTACATTACCTGCAATTTCTTGCTGCTCAATTAATGCTAATGCATTTGGTGCCACATCAAGAATAATTGTACCCAAGCTCGATGCAGGTGCGCCTGCGACCGCACCTTTATATGTTATATCTGTATTTGCATATTCAGCAGTACCTATAGATGCCTGACCTCCTTGTGACTGACCTACAGACATCCAATCACCATTTAACTGAGTACCATAATGATCTTTTGCTGCTTTAACAGCTGCTAATGCTGATTTGGCTTCACTAGCTAAATTAAGATATGGATGGATTCCTTTTGTACCAAGACCTTCGTAATCTGGCGCCACAATCACATATCCAGCAGCTAATAATGTATCGGCTAAAATTTTGAAGCGTGGATTAATCGTATTATTACTTGGCGCACAACTGTCCCCTACGCCTACAGTGCCGTGTTCCCATACCACTACGCGATAACCATCTTTAGGTTGAGCAATTTTAGGGAACATTACTAGTGCGGTTGCTTCTGCTGTTTTACCTTGTACATTGACCATGTTATAGGTCATGACTTTTATAGATGAAGCACCCTCTAAACTATCCTTAGAATAGGCTTTTTCAGAAATATATGTTTTATCAGGGTTCACACCAGTATAGTCATCATCATCGTCATTACATGCTGTAAGAAATAATGCTGAAACCGATAATGTTATAGCTAAAGCAATTTTTGACCGTTTCATAAAATATCCTTTTTATGTTATGTGTTATTTATTCCGCATATTTTTATGCACAAATATTAAGACATAAAAAAAGTGCTCTGCATAGAACACTTTTCAACCTTACGGTCATTTTTACTATATGAAATTTAAAACTATTCCCAGAAAAATGATTAATCCAACCCAGCGATTGTGACGGAATGCCCAAAAACAGACTTGAGGGTTGCGGTCTTTGGTTTTAATTGTTTGATATATAAAATCGAATGCAACAACAATCAAAGCAATGATCGCCCATGGAAATAAAATATTTTCTAAATACAGTGCCGAACCAATCAAAACAAGACTGGTTGCTTGTAAAAGCGCAATAATCTGGATGTCATATCGACCAAAAAGAATAGCTGTAGATTTCACACCAATCTTTAAATCATATTCACGGTCAGTAATGGCATATTGAGTGTCATAAGCGACTGTCCAAGCTAGATTACCAAAATAAAGAAGCCAGCAAGTTATATCTAACGGCTTACCCATCGCAGTAAATGACATTGGAATTCCCCAAGAAAATGCCATACCTAAAACCACTTGTGGTAAATGGGTATATCTTTTCATGAAAGGATATATAAATGCTAAAACTAATCCAGCTAGTGCACAATAGAATGTCGCTATAGGTAAAAAGAACAAAGTACAAGCGCTAGCAAATACTAGCGTTAAAAATACATATATTGCTTCTCTAGGACGAATTACCCCAGTTGCTAATGGGCGTGTTTTAGTGCGTTCAACATGCGCATCTACTTTACGGTCCGCAAAGTCATTAATGGCACAACCAGCAGCACGCATAAAAATTGTGCCTAAGACCATTGCCAAAAGAATATGCAATGGCGGCCTTCCTTCTGCCGCAACCCAAAGTGCCCACATGGTTGGCCAAAAAACCAGTTCTGTTCCAACTGGCTTATCAAATCGACATAGATAATAGTATGCTTCTAAACGCTGACGCCATGTGGTATCTGTTGCAGTCGTCATAGTAGTTCCTTGTCGTGCTGCTGATGTAGAAAAGCTTCAAAAGCTGGTAAGAATGTTTCTTGGACTATAAATTTACACCCATGCCAAGTATAGCAACTTTGTCGCGTCCACCCTTCTGGCAAACGAATGACACGGCGGTCACAAAGTGGTGTCGTTCTTTGAAATAGAAAAAATCCAATCGGTGTAGAACCAATATGCTGAAATATGCGAGCTTTTTTTTGTAGGCTTAAAATAGGAAAAATACTTTTTGCTTTAACCCATGGCTCTGCTTCACTGCCATATAAATAAGTCTCACGCACCCATGAGGTGTGAGTATGAGGCATATTCATCCATTGGCTATCTGCAAAAGTTAAACGCTGAAAGTGTTCTTTAAAAGGTTTTACACTGAACTGACCACCACCAAGATCAGTCAATTGTTGAGTCAGAGAACCAGACGCATACAACCATTTTTTCAACTCAGGATTTAAATTCTTGTCCTGTTTAAGTACTGGTTGCCGTTTACGCATAATCTGCTCACATGAAAACTCGCACTTAGTTTAACCCAATTTTTTGATAAAAAACGTAGAGAATTCAATCAACATTCCAAGCAATAAAAAAGCCTGCATAAGCAGGCTTTTTTATGAAAATACGTATTACAAGCTGTAGTACATATCAAACTCAACTGGGTGAGTAGTCGTGTTAAGACGACGTACATCTTCAGTTTTAAGTTCGATGTATGCATCAAGCATTTCTTTAGTGAACACGCCGCCTTTTAACAAGAATTCGTGATCTGCTTGAAGTGCTTCAAGAGCCATATCTAAGCTATGAGCAACTGTTGGGATTTTTGCTTCTTCTTCTGGAGGAAGATCATACAAGTTCTTATCAGCAGCTTCACCCGGATGGATCTTGTTTTGGATACCGTCGATACCAGCCATTAACAATGCAGCGAAACCTAAGTACGGGTTCATCATTGGATCTGGGAAACGAGCTTCGATACGCTTACCTTTAGGGCTAGAAACGTATGGAATACGGATAGACGCAGAGCGGTTACGCGCTGAGTAAGCAAGCATGATTGGCGCTTCGAAATGAGGAACCAAACGCTTGTATGAGTTTGTAGATGGGTTTGTGATCGCATTCAATGCACGAGCGTGCTTGATAACACCACCGATGAAGTACAATGCCATTTCAGAAAGGCCTGCATATTCATCACCAGCAAACAAGTTCTTGCCATCTTTAGAGATAGACATATGAACATGCATACCTGAACCATTATCGCCTACCATTGGTTTAGGCATAAAGGTTGCAGTTTTTGCATATTGGTGTGCAACGTTCCAAACAGCATATTTGAATTGTTGAACTTCGTCAGCTTTACGTACAAGTGTATTGAAGCTCACACCAATTTCTAATTGGCAAGAAGCAACTTCGTGGTGGTGTACTTCTACACGACCAGGGCCCATGATGTCTTCGATTTTCGCACACATTTCTGCACGCATATCTTGTGAAGAATCAACTGGAGGAACTGGGAAGTAACCGCCTTTAACACGTGGACGGTGACCTGAGTTACCAGACTCGTAATCTTTACCAGTAGACCAAGCAGCTTCTTCAGCGATCAATGTATGACGAGCGCCAGACATATCGATGTCCCACTTCACTTCATCAAATACAAAGAATTCTGGTTCTGGACCAAAGAATGCAGTA
Organism: Acinetobacter sp. V102_4; assembly: GCF_031799005.1. NCBI lineage: Bacteria > Pseudomonadati > Pseudomonadota > Gammaproteobacteria > Moraxellales > Moraxellaceae > Acinetobacter > Acinetobacter sp. V102_4. Next base: position 113,625 of record NZ_JAVQNR010000038.1, read on the forward strand.
TCACCGATACCTGTAGATTTTAAGTATTCTTCTGCACGGCGAGCAATCGAACGTGGGTCACGCTCATAACCTTGACCAGTTGAAGGTTCAATAACGTCACAAGTCACAACTACAGTTGGTTCAGCAAAGAACGGGTCAACAAAACCAGTTTCTGCATCTGGACGTAAAATCATGTCAGATGCTTCAATGCCTTTCCAACCAGCGATTGAAGAACCATCAAACATTTTACCGTCTTCAAAAGTATCTTCATCAATAGAATCAGCTGGGTAAGTTACGTGCTGTTCTTTACCCTTAGTATCAGTAAAGCGAAAATCGACCCATTTTGCGCCACTTTCTTGTATGAGTTGAAGGACCTTGTTCGCCATGCTCATTTTGCTCCAATGAAATTTTGTTGCACTTGTTAAGTGCGTGTTAATTGCTGGTATTTATAAAGCAAATCTCATACCAACTTTATAAGACTTACCTAAAACATTGAATTGCTTATAACTATCCATGATTTAGGCCCCTTGTCCTGAACCCATTATACTGTTTGCATAGTGAAATGCACCATATTCAGACATTTTCAAATTATGGCATACAAGAACAGCTCACAATCGCCCTAATTTAGTGCAAAATTGTTGCGCTAATATGAATCATCGCATCAATATCTAACAGTAATTCATGATCATAATACTTTCTTATATAGCAAGCTGGCATTCTTATTACAATGAATAAAAAAATAATAAACGATGACTTATGAAATTTTAACCTTTAGATAAGAACTCAACATCTACTTATGCCTTTGCCAAAAAGGTTTTAATGTAAATATTGCCCTGAAAAGTAATTTTCAAAAAAAATTAAATAGTCCTCTTTTGCGTTATACCTCACCCATTAAAATACTGAGGTTTTCTGAAATTATTTTTCTTTTTTACAGCACTTCTATTTTAAGACTCGTTAAAAGCAGCTTAATCCTTATTTTCCTTATGGAGTTCTCTGCTGTGACGCAAGTTTTGGTCAGATTTGGTGCGCTAAAATAATTTTTTCAACGGATAATTTTTTACCATTTGTTATATACCTTTTTTATACATGACTAACTTGCTTTTCAATTTAAAAAAATCTAAAAAATAAAACATAACTTTTTTTTATAACTAAACAAACTAAAAGTTTGGCTTATTAAACTACAAATATGTTCAAAGGATTTGAAATGAAGCATGAACTCGAACAATGCGACACAGCTTTTTTCGGCCATCCAAAACCCTTAAAAACTTTATTTTTTACTGAACTGTGGGAACGGTTTTCTTACTATGGAATTCGTCCTTTATTGGTTCTTTACATGGTTGCGATGGTCAATGATGGTGGTTTAGGGCTTGATCGTCCTACCGCAGCAGCAATTGTAGGATTATTTGCCGGCTCTATGTATTTAATGACCGTTTTAGGCGGTTGGATTGCCGATAACTGGTTAGGCCAAGCAAGATCTGTCTGGTATGGTTCCATCATTATTGCATTAGGTCATTTATCGATTGCACTTACTCCTATCTTTGATCAATTCTTTTTTTATTTCGGTTTAGTCCTTATTGTTATTGGGTCTGGGTTGTTTAAAACCTGTATTTCAGTGATTGTCGGAACATTATATAAAGCCCAAGATAATAGACGTGATGCCGGCTTCTCCATTTTTTATATGGGGATTAATATGGGATCGTTTATTGCCCCTCTTATTACAGGTATATTGGCTCGTGATCATGGCTGGCATCTAGGTTTTGGGATTGGTGGCCTTGGGATGTTAGTTGCATTACTTATTTTTCGTGTATTCGCTATTCCACAGCTACAAGCTTTTAATCAGTTGCGTCAAGAAAATGACAATTGGAATAAACCAATTGTTGAAAATAAAAATGCGCCAAAAATTGCTTTCTCTTTTTTATTAAGTGTTGCAGTCGTTATTGCCCTGACCTTCTTTGGTGTCATTCATATCAATCCGGTCGCGGTAGCAACTTATTTAACAGTTGGGATTGGTATTGGGATTATTGCTTATTTTGCATATTTACTACTTTTCCTGAATTTAGAGCAGCATGACAAATTTAAAATTATTATTTGCTTTGTTTTATTAGCAGCATCTGCGCTATTTTGGTCTGCCTTTGAGCAAAAGCCCACAACTTTTACTTTATTTGCACAAGATTATACAGACCGTATTGTTTTCGGATTTGAGATCCCAACTGTATGGTTTGAATCAATCAATGCCCTATTTATTATTGTTTTTGCTCCAGTTGCAGCTTGGCTATGGGCGAAGCTAGGTAAGGCAAATAAAGACCCAAGCTATATCAGCAAATTTATTATTGCATTGTTATTCGCAGCAGGTGGCTTTTTGCTCATGTCTCTTGCCAGTCATTTTGCTATTAATGGCGGGGCAGTTTCACCATTTTGGTTAGTCGGTACTTTTTTTTTTCTTACCATAGGTGAACTTTGCCTAAGCCCGATTGGCTTATCAACCATGACTAAACTTGCACCTGATATCATCCGCAGTCAAATTATGGGTCTGTGGTTTACTGGTTCAGCTTTAGGTAATCTGATAGCAGGGTTGATTGGAGGACATGTATCGGCAGATGGCATTAATCACTTACCTACCCTCTTTATGAGATGTGTTTTGGCGTTAGTGATTGGCGCACTCGTGTTATTTTTATTAAAGAAACCTATTTATAGATTAATGAACAAAAGTACCAGTAAAGTTCAACCTGACTTGGAAACCATATGACCAATTTAACTGTTCAAGAAAAGCTAGAGAAACTTCGTGAACTAATGCTTAACCAGCATGTTGATGCGTTAGTCGTCATGAGTGCCGATCCACACATGTCAGAATATTTACCAGACTATTGGAAAGCAAGACAATGGCTTAGTGGTTTTAGCGGTTCTGTTGGTACTCTTGTGGTAACCCAAAAGTTTGCAGGCCTATGGGCAGATGGACGCTATTGGGTACAAGCCGAGCAACAGCTTGTCGGAACTGGATTTGAACTTCAAAAACTGACCAGTGATGAATCATCAACACATCTAGCTTGGATTGCACAAAACTTAACAGCAGGATCCGTCATTGCAGTAAATGGACATACCCTATCCATTCAACAATATAAGGCACTCGAACATACTGCAAGACTTAACAACTATAAACTCGAAACTCAACAAGATTTAATTGGAGCCATCTGGTCTGATCGCCCTGAGCTTCCATCAAATAAAATTCATTTAATGCCTGAAGGGTTAAATGCGCTATCTCGTAAAGAGAAAATTCAGAATATTCGTGAAACTTTACACAGCAAGAATATTAAGGGTCACTTCATTTCATCTTTAGATGATATTGCATGGGTCCTAAATGCACGTGGACAAGATGTAGAATACAACCCTGTTTTTCTGTCTCATTTATATATTAGTGAAAAACAAGCTGTTCTTTTCATTGATGCGGACAAAGTTGATATAGCCATTCAACAAGCTTTTAAAGCTGATGGTATTGAAATTCGTAACTACGAAGATACAGCTAAGTTTTTAGCGAATATTTCTGATGCCTCTGTACTTTTAGATCCAGCCAAAGTATCGATTTATCATGAACAAGCCATCGCAAAAGATATTCAGGTTGTATACGACATCAACCCGAGTACGCTTTTTAAATCGCGTAAGCATGAAAGTGAAATAGCTCATATCCGTCATGCAATGGTTAAAGATGGTGTTGCCCTTTGCCACTTTTTCCACTGGCTAGAAAAAGCACTTCATCATCGTGAAAACATTTCAGAACTGACCATTGATGAAAAAATTACAGCTTTCCGTGCTCAGCAAGATGGGTTTATAGGGCCAAGTTTTTCAACTATTGCTGGCTTTAATGCCAATGGTGCTCTACCCCACTACCGTGCGACCGAGGAGCACTATTCATTTATTGAAGGCGATGGATTATTGCTGATTGACTCGGGTGGACAATATGTAAATGGAACAACAGATATTACTCGTGTAGTTCCTGTAGGGACGCCAACGCAACCACAAAAACGTGACTATACCTTGGTTTTAAAGTGTCATATTGCCTTGGCCAAAACGATTTATCCAGAAGGTTTAGCTGCACCGCTACTTGATTCAATTTGTCGCCATACCTTATGGCAACATGGTTTAGATTATCGCCACGGAACAGGTCACGGCGTAGGCTTTGCTCTTAACGTACATGAAGGGCCACAAGTACTTTCTTATTACGCGCCAGTTCATGCTTACAGCAAACTACGTGAAGGAATGATTCTTTCTAACGAGCCGGGCTTATACCATGAGGGACAATACGGTATTCGCATTGAAAATCTAGTGGCAAACCGTCTTCACTCTGGGTTTGAAAAAACTTATGGTGAATTTTTGGAGTTTGAAACACTTACGCTTTGCCCAATCCATTTGGACTGTATCCTTGTTGATATGCTCAACAATGAAGAGAAAGACTGGCTAAATGCTTATCACCAAATGGTTCAAGAAAAACTAGCTGAACATTTGTCTGGAGAGGTTCTAGACTGGCTGATTTACAACACTCGTGCGATTTAATCTGCTTTTCTAACTAAGGCAGAATACTTTTTAGTTCTAATGAAAAAGCCGATTCTGCCCTAGTTGCACATATCTCTGTTTCTTAACAGATCTAATATCAATTTAAAGCTGACTTTTTTAGCAAATTTCTAACGAATGAAATAGTTAAACTGGTCACTTCATTTTTTGTTATATTAGCCGCTTAGATAGCAGCTTTATTTTTGCCTACGATTTTGGTGTGATAATCAAAATGGGTAATTAAACAGGTAAAAATTTAAATAGCTATTTAAATAAATACCATATATCAAGAGGTTAGACTAAAAATGCTTCTAATGATCGACAATTACGACTCTTTTACATACAACATCGTCCAGTACTTTGGCGAGTTGGATCAGGAAGTAAAAGTTGTTCGCAATGATCAAGTCACATTAGAGGATATTGAACGATGGCAACCTAAATATCTGGTTATTGGTCCTGGCCCATGCTCTCCAAGTGAAGCAGGTATTTCAATTCCGGCAATTAACCACTTTGCCGGAAAAATTCCTTTGCTTGGCGTGTGTTTAGGGCATCAAAGTATTGGGCAAGCTTTTGGCGGAAACATTGTAAGAGCCAAAACGGTGATGCACGGACGTTTATCTGATATGTACCATAGCAATAAAGGTATTTTCAGTAATCTCCCTAGCCCATTCTCAGCAACTCGTTATCACTCTTTGGTGATCGATCAGCAAACACTGCCTGATTGCCTTGAAGTAACGTGCTGGACCAATGAAGCAGATGGCTCAATGGAAGAAATTATGGGTGTTAAACATAAGACATTGCCTGTTGAAGGTGTGCAGTTCCATCCAGAATCAATCTTGAGCCAACATGGTCATCAAATCTTTAAAAACTTTTTAGATATCTATGCATAATTCAGCTTCGAATAAGTCATTTTAAAAATGACTAGATTTGATAAGTAACCTGAATAAAAAAGCCAACTATGATCAGTTGGCTTTTTTATGGTTGCATCAATTACAACTTTAACTGTTGCACAATTGATCCATCTTGTTTTGTAACCAAAGATTCGCAAAGTTGAATACGCTCTTTGGTCTGTTTCAATCCTCTTTCAACCCCGACCAATTCTTTAGTTCGTGGTGCAAAAAAGTCATTTAACTGTACTGCCTGTTGTTGGGTACAGGCTGTCCCACTAAACATTGCAGGAAAACGCCCAGCCGAAGATTTACCTAAACGATCAAACACGGCGTCATGATTTACTTTAAACCAAGACCACAAACCACCTTGCTCACCTCCATAATTATTGATTGAGTTAACCACGGTACGAACTTCACCGACTTTAACACGCGGGTTTAAAATCAACTGACGTGCTTGTTGGCGTGTTGCTTCTTGGTTTGCCGAACCTAAGGCTGTAAGAATCGCAAGACGTTGTGTCGGTTGAGTCACGCGTTGTAGTTCTCCAGATAAACGATCAAAAGCAAGTTGGCCTTTTTCTTGTACACGTACAGCTAAAATGGTTGGTAATAATTCAGGTGTTACTTGCGCAAAGTTAAGTTGCTTTTGAGCAAATAGAGCATCTGACTGTTTTAACAGTTGTGTACGAACTTCAGGAACTTGAATATCCAAAGCAAGAAACTTAACCAACTCACTACGCCATAAACTGTCTTCGGCTGATTCACCTGTTTTGTTTACATAACCTAACTGATTTAATTTAGGTAAATATAAATTAGCCAAGACTTTTCTAAAATGTTCACGTTCAACTTCTGTTTTCAATACATGACGATGAATGGTACTTAACTGGGAAAACAATGCTGTACTAATTTGTCGGCTATTTGAATTGGCAAATTTCTTCGCAGCATCTACTACAGCCAATAAATTAATATCACCGTGGTTAAAAGCAGCTGAGATTGCATAGGCATAAGCCAACTGTTCACTGTTAGAAAGCTTTTCTGTAGCGGCAGTCAGACGAGCAAAATCTTTTTGTGGCAAACTAAATTGGTAATATCCTGCCGCATCTGCATTTGGAATATACCAACTGCCAAGGCTAGCACCTTTGAGTTCAATCTTAGCTTCTGCTTGGTCTACCAGTTCACACTGAACTTTACTGCCTGCATTTGGAACTTCATAACGTACACATAATGGTACTCCCCACAGGCTTCTCGCATCTCCTTTTGAGCCTACAGGTAAATAACGGGTTTGCTTCACATTTAAAAAAACTTTATTACCGTCTTGCTGTAATGAGGTGTTGATTAAAGGCACACCCGGTTGATCAAGAAAACTTTTCATCGCTCTAGTAAAACGCTCACCTTGCCCAGACTGCTCTGCTAAAGCGCTAATTAAATCATTGGCTGTCGCATTACCATATTGGTGCTTATTAATATAATTGCGCACACTTTGTTTGAATTTTTCTTCGCCTAAATAGCTTTCAAACATATTTAAAACAGCAGCCCCTTTTTGATACGTGATGCCATCAAAAGCAGTTTGAATATCGGCATTGCTTAAAATAGGCTGACGAATACGACGTACACTCACCAAACTATCACTTTTCATCGCATCTGCAGTGTCTGTAATACGTTCTAGGTCAGCATTAAATTCGGGATGTAATTTTTGAGTAATTTTACTTTGCATCCATGTGGCAAAAGATTCATTGAGCCACAGATCATCCCACCACGGCATCGTGACGACATCACCAAACCATTGATGCGCCAGCTCATGTGCATTGACATTAAATGAATTCTGTACAAAAGAGACTGGCGAATCCTTATCGAGCAACATTAGATAGTCTCTAAAAGTAATTAGCCCTGGGTTTTCCATGGCCCCAGCAGCAAAGTCTGGCGCTGCAAGTAAATCGAGCTTGTCAAATGGATAACCAAAGGCAAAATAATCTTCTAAAGTTTTTAAAATGGCTGGTGTTTCAGATAAGGCATGCTGCATTTTTTCAGCTTTAGCATCAGGCGCAATACCACGTAATTGGATAGGCTGCTTACGCCATGAAGTTGCTCCAATATCCGGGCCTTTTTGTAATTGCCACGGTCCAACAGCTAAAGCAAGTAAATAAGTTGGTAGTGGTTTGGTTTGTGCAAAACTTAGGGTTTTCCAACCCGACTTCTCTGCTTGCTCAGATGTTTGTTGGGTATTTGCAAAACCTGAATATTTGCTTGGAATCGTCAAACGAATATTAAACGGCGTTTTAAAACGTGGCTCATCAAATGACGGGAATGACTGTCGTGCACTAATTGCTTCCATTTGAGTCATAACATAAGGTTTACCCTCAAACTCAATTTTATAAATACCGTCGAGCTGCTGGTCATACGCCGCATTAAAATCTAGAACGAGTTGATACTGACCTGCGGGCAAAGTCTTGGCAAATTTAATTTTACTCACTCCATCTACCTCAGAGGCTTGCTCATATTTTGCCTTGGTTTTAGTACCCTCTGCCGATGTGATATTCACATCTTTAACCGTTAAAGATTTACCATGAATCCAAATATGATCTGTGGCTTGAGCCAGCTTTAAATGAATGGTGGTTTTACCGGTATAGCCTTTCTGTGCAGGATCAATCTTAAAATCTAAATCATAAGATTCTGGTACGACCCACTCGGGTAATTTACCAATCGGGATTTGTTCACTGTTATTCGATGCAAAAATCTGTGTTGCCGATAAAGATAATAATGTTGTAAGTAGCAATCTTTTTTTAAATGAAGGCTTGACCAGCATAAGGGGTTTTATCCTTTGTAGTTTTAAATAAAAAGATGCAGCAAATGCTGTACCACTTCGCTGCACCCACACATCATTCTTAGAATTTATAGTTAAACTCCAACCAACCTTGACGGCCGAATGGTGAATATGATCCTACCGGATAATACGGCCAACCGCCCGTGTCATCTCGTTTCACTTTGTCAAACAAGTTATTAATAATGATTGAAGCGGAAGCTTTTGGAGAGATTTGATAAGTACCACTCCAGTTCACTAAATAAGTTGGGCTTAGATAGACAGTCTGGTCGCCGTTTGGAATCTTGCCATAACGATTAACTAACACTGTTGATGCCCAATCACCAAAGCTCCAACTTAGACTAGTATTAAAACGGTCACGCCAATCAGGAATGGTTAAATCTTTTAAATAGTCATCCTTCTCGCCATCTTTTGATTGTTGATATTCGTGTTCTAATACACGGCTATAATTTACCGTCCAGAGAAAGTTACCAAAGCTCTCTGTTTTCCAGCGCCATCTGCTGGTGAAATCAATCCCACGAGTATGATCTGACGCAGCATTAATCGGCACAATATTAATATTCTTAATCACATTTGGATCGACAACTGCATTTGCAGGGTTACGTTCTACGCGTGCCAATGCATCGATACAAGCCGCAGAGTTAATATCTTGGTTGCCTAATCGACAATCTGCCTCTAAGCGTAGAATTTTATCTTCACTTAAGTTCGTCACAAGATTATCAATTTTGATATCCCAGTAATCGACGCTGATATCAAATTTATTGGTTGGTGACCAAACAAAGCCTGCACCATAAGATTTACCCTCTTCAGGTTTTAATTCTTTGTTTCCAGTTAAAGTATAGTTTGCCCCAGGCGAGTAATCTTTAAAGCTACATTTGTCTAAAGGTTGTCCCGTTTGGTTACAACGTAAATAATCTGTAGTGCTTGGAAAATAACCTTTTTGTTTATTTAAAAACAGATAGTTCATATCTGGTGCACGAAAGCTGGTAGCGTAGTTACCTCGCACCAATAAAGTCGGATGTGGTCTAAATTCTAGACCTGAACCGAAAGTCAGCTTATCAATACTGTTATCTGACAAAGCATAACGGTCATAACGTCCAGACAGCGTTAAATTTAATGGTTTTGCTAAAGGTAAGAATAATTCTGCACCAAGTGCTTGGCGGGTACGTGTACCGCCATATTCGCCACTAGAACTCGCATTATAAAACTCACCATTTTCAAGTGCTTTATCTGGCTTAATTGAAAAACCTTGACGCCCAATTTCAGCCACAGCTGCAAGTTTGGCAGTTCCTGCAGGTAACTTAAATACGTCACCATTCGCACTTAAGGTCAAACTTTGTGCCCACGACTTATCTTTTTCTTTTGTGGTTCCCGAAATACTTTCAAATTCGCTTGCCGTCAGTGGTCGACTTAAACGATCTAAATGAGGTGAATAAATAGGAATACCATCTGCATCTGTACCAAGTTGCTTACCTAAGAAATATTCATCAACATTCGCACGTAATAAGCCTTGGCGGCTTAGCTGACTGGTGTAAATGGAACCATTATAGGCTGCCTCATAACGCCAACTAGTTTCTCCAATGTCACCTCGAATTCCAAAATTTAAGTTAGAAGAAAGTTCTTTCCACTTTTTATTTACGCGTTCTACCTCACCTAATTCTTCAGGTGCAAAACGTCGATTCCAAATTTCATAATTTCCCGAATCTTGATTGAGGAAATAACCACTCGATGCGCCTAAAGAGGTCCATGTCGGACCACGGGTATTATTTTCGATTTGGTTAGCACCAATCAAAACATCTGCAAACAATTGAGTTTTATCATTTAACTCGTAATCCAAACCGAGGTAACCATTTTGACTACGGTTTTGGGTTTGAACAGTCCAATAGGTTGGTCGCGCTAAACCACTGGCACAATTGTCTGCACCAGCTTGTCCTATATTATTTACTGATCCCTTAAATAAACCATTAAAAGCCTGACACCCACCAATTGAAAGATATTTACCAGTATTGGCATCTTTACGACCAACAATAGTATCTGGTTTCTCTCCCAAACGAGTTCGGCTCGACATAAAATTTCGATCGGCTGCCCATATCGGTTCACGGCCACTGAGTTCAACCCCATAAACAAGACTGAGCTTGTCTAAAGTTTTACTGCCACTCAGTTGTAAACGTAAATTCTCACCACCTTCTTTAGTTCCGCCTGCCTTGATATTAAATTGAGTACCGTCAGTTTTCTTTTTCAGAATGATATTCACGACACCTGCAATTGCATCTGAACCATAAATAGCAGAGGCACCACCGTTTAATATTTCAATACGATCAATAATGGCAGTTGGAATATTGGCTAAATTAACGAAATTGACAGACCCATCGTACGGTACAGGATAATCTGCAACCCGATGTCCATTAATCAAAGTCAAGGTGTGATTTGGTCCTAAGCCTCGTAAACTAATAGCATTAGCCGCAGGCGTAAAAGTATTTCCATAATCGGCACCTTGTACAAAACCCGTGTTCTGCGTCAGGTTATTAAGCGCATCAAATGCATTACTAAAACCTTGTTTTTCAATATCGGCTGCGGTAATTACGGTTACACTGGTCGGGCCATCTTTTTGTGCTTTTGAAATCCTCGAACCTGTCACAGCAACACGTATTACTTTATCTGTTTTAGCTTGCTTTTGTGGTTGCTCTACAGCTTCTTTGGCATAACTTTCTAATGGATGAAATAGTGCAAAAAATACAAAAACAAATGAGTGCTTATTTTTTAAAGCTACTCGATATTTCAAGTTGTTTAAATACATATTTATTAATGGACAAAATAAAGATCGCCCTAATATATCCACTTTTATTTGGTTGATTTATACGCATTTTTCCTAGATATATTTATGTTTAAGATATACCAAATGGTTAATTCTTTATCATAAAAACTCACAATAAACTAAAACCTTTTTCAATGAATAAATTCTGTTTATTAATCAAACTAAAGTAAGAAACGAGCAAATTTTTTAAAACTATGATCGAACAACAAAAATCTTTGATTATTTTCTGCTAACATAGCTCTCCGTAGCTAGTGAATCATGGAACGCAACAAGCCGAACCTTCCATTCTTGATCAACTTCACCTAAAAATTTTAATCATTAATGCTGTAAATCATGACTATGAATATCCAACAGGCGCTCAACCACATTACCAAAAACATTCATTTGACTCAGCCTCAAATGGAAGACATCATGCGCAGCATCATGCAAGGTGAGGCAACCGAAGCACAAATTGGTGCTTTAATGATGGGCTTACGCATGAAAGGTGAAAGCATTGACGAAATGACGGCTGCTGCACGTGTCATGCGTGAATTTGCGATCAAGATCGATGTTAGCGATATCAAACATTTAGTTGATATTGTGGGAACTGGCGGCGATGGACAAAATTTATTTAACGTCTCTACAGCATCTAGCTTTGTGATTGCAGCAGCAGGAGCAACTATTGCCAAACACGGTAACCGTGGCGTTTCAAGTAAATCAGGTTCATCAGACCTACTTGAGCAAGCGGGTATTCATCTTGATTTAGATATGCAACAAACTGAACGCTGCATCCGTGAAATGGGTGTAGGTTTCTTGTTTGCACCAAACCATCATAAAGCGATGAAATATGCTGCTGGCCCACGTCGTGAACTTGGTATTCGTAGTATTTTCAATTTACTTGGCCCACTGACTAATCCGGCTGGTGTAAAACGCTTTGTAATTGGTGTGTTTTCAGATGAGCTTTGCCGTCCAATTGCCGAAGTAATGAAGCAACTTGGTGCTGAACATGTGATGGTGGTTCATTCAAAAGATGGTCTTGATGAAATTAGTCTGGCAGCTCCAACTGCTGTTGCCGAACTCAAAGATGGTGAAGTTACTGAGTGGATACTTAATCCTGAAGATGTCGGAATTGAATCACAAACCTTAAGTGGTTTAGTTGTTGCTGATGCAACGGCGAGTCTAAAGTTAATTAAAGATGCTTTAAGCAAAAATAAATCCGATATTGGTGAAAAAGCAGCAAACATGATTGCGCTTAATGCAGGCGCTGGCATCTATGTAGCAGGCATTACCAAAACCTATGCTCAAGCTGTTACATTCGCTCAAGATATTATCTATGGCGGACAAGCCTTAGAGAAAATGAGTGTTTTGGCTGAATTTACCAAAACATTAAAACAATGTCAGGCAGATTAAGGACTTCTCATGATTAATATTCAAAATACCATTTTAGGTAAAATTGTTGACCGTAAACATGAGGAACTTGCTGCACGTTTAAAACAACGTAATTTGCAAGATGTTGAAGAACTAGCGAAAGCTGCAACTCCGGTACGAGGCTTTGCAAAAGCTTTACAACACAAACGCCCTGCCGTAATTGCTGAAATTAAAAAAGCTTCTCCGTCAAAAGGCATTATTCGTGCAGATTTTAATCCTGCTGAAATTGCCGAGCAGTACGAACAAGCTGGAGCAGCATGTTTATCCGTTTTAACTGATGTTGATTTTTTTCAGGGTGCGGATGAAAATATTGCCATTGCACGAAGCCACTGTGCTTTACCTGCTTTACGTAAAGACTTTTTGATTGATCCATATAATGTAGTTGAAGCACGTGCATTACATGCTGACTGTATTTTATTGATTGTTGCATCTTTGTCAGATCAACAACTTGAAGAAATGTCTAAAACTGCTTTTGAACATCAGCTTGATGTATTGGTTGAAGTTCACGACGAAGAAGAACTGGAACGTGCTTTAAAGTTGTCTGAGCAATGTGTATTAGGTGTGAATAACCGTAATTTAAAAACTTTTGATGTAGATTTAAATACCTCAATTCGTTTGAAAAACTTGCTTCCATCATCACGTTTACTTGTGACTGAAAGTGGTATTGCCACTCCAGATGATGTTCGTATGATGCAAGAAAATGATATTCACACTTTCTTGGTTGGCGAAAGTTTTATGAAACAACCAAGACCAGATCAAGCCTTTACCGCCCTTTTTGGACAACCCCAAACGGTTTAATAGAAGATATATGAGTAATAAAGATTCATCGCTTTCTAAAGAGCAACAAAAGTTACTGAAGCAATTTAAAAAGCAAATCTCCAATCCTCATTCAAGCAAAATCGCAAGTCAGTCTGAGGCCCCAAAACCTCAGGCTGAGTCTGAAGAATTGGAAGATGCAAACCTGTTTCAAAGTGCTCTAGCAGGTGTTAAGCCCATCAACAATAGTAATATTGCTGATGTAAGAACGCCTCGCACAAAAAAAATTGATGCTCAAACACTCGCTAAACGTGCAGCTGCCGAAGGTGGTCGTGAAACTGAACATGCCGAGTTATCAGACACTCAAGCCGCTCTAAACCCTGTAGCAAGTCAAGCAACGCTAAGCTATCGCATTGCCACACTTCAGCATAAAGTTTTCGAAGACTTAAAAGCTGGAAGAATGCGCTGGTTTGAAGCGGTAGATTTACACGGCTGTACGATTGAGCAAGCACGTGACGCGGTTTTACAGGTTATCCAGATGGCAAAAGATGAAAATCAAAATGTTGTCAAGATTGTACATGGTAAAGGCCCTGAAGCTGTTTTAAAAACCTATGTCAACGGATGGCTACGTCAGCACCGCGATGTTTTAGCTTTTGTAAGTGCACCTGAAAATCAAGGCGGCACAGGTGCCGTTCTCGTACTGCTTAAACGTGCAGAAAAAAATCCAAAGTTCGAACAAAAGAAATGATCCCAAAAGATCATTTCTTCACATCAAACACCTGCAATAATTGAGCAACCACTGCAACGGCAATCGTTGCAGGTTGTTTCGATGAAATCCCTTCTATCCCTATAGGGCAAACTAAACGTTGTAATGCTTCGGGTGTATAACCGCGCGTCAACATACGTTTCTCAAAAATAGCCCTTTTACTTTTTGAACCAATCATCCCAACATAAGCAAATGGCTTTGGCGCAGGTTTCAAAGCTGCAAAGCACAGTTGCAGATCTAGTTGATGATCATGGGTTAAAATTAAAATTGCACCTGAACGATCAAAATGCTCGATCTCGGCTTCAAGCGTATCTGTCGTTAAACATTGCACCTGTTGTAGTAAATCCGATGGGAAAATATCATCACGCGGATCAATCCATTTCACACTAACACCAATAGGCAATAAACAACGGACAATTGCTTCACCCACATGCCCCGCGCCACAAATCAGCACTTGCATGACATAAGGTTGAATCTGCTGGTCAAATTGCCATTGGTCACTGCTGGCAGGCTGAACCTCGAAACATGATTGCTGTTCCTTACTTATATCCATAGTCTGCCAAATGGATGCATGTTGATGTGAGACTGTACGCCATATACGCTGTCCAGCTCGCCATGCTTGCAAACAATGGGATAAATCTGAGGTAATTACAGCGGGTGATATTTTTTCAAACAATAACCACATTACTCCGCCACAACACTGTCCCAACCGAGCACTGAGGTTAAATCGCTCAACACGCCTCACACAAGCTTCCGTTTCTCTTAACATTGCTTTAGCAATATCAATAGCCTGAAACTCTAGATGCCCGCCCCCGATCGTATCCGACTGCTGCCATTGTTGTTGCAAATTAAACCGCAATAACATTGTTGCACCAACTTCTCGTGGTGTTGAACCATCAGCGCGCACTACTGTTACCAACACCATAGGCGCAGCATCGGCTTGCCACGCCACAAAATCAGTCCACCATTGTAAATGTTGCATAATCTTCTACATTTTAGCTTGTGGGCGGTCAGCCAAAGCTTGTCCCCGTCCAATGGCAATTGCACGTAAAATTTCTTCGGCAGTTGCTGGCGCATTAAGTACGAGTGGTGCATTTTCTGGAATAGCCGCCTGTACTGCCTGACGAATTGCAGAAAAAACTGACAATGCCAACATAAATGGAGGTTCACCTACCGCTTTGGAGCGATAAATAGTGTCTGCCTGATTTTGGTTATTAAACAGTTTGACGTTAAAAATATGAGGAATATCAAAACTGGTCGGGATTTTATAAGTTGAAGGTGCATGCGTAAACAAGCGTCCCGCATGTGGTCCTTGGGGCTGCCAATACAACTCTTCTGTGGTGAGCCACCCCATTCCTTGAACAAAGCCACCTTCAATTTGCCCAATATCAATTGCAGGATTAATGGACCGACCAACGTCATGCAAAATGTCAGCACGTAATACTTTCATTTCCCCAGTTAAGGTATCTATTGCGACTTCACTGACTGCTGCACCATAGGCATAATAGAAAAATGGACGCCCTAAATGGTTGACCTGATCGTAGTGAATTTCTGGTGTTTTATAAAAACCACTGTCCCATAGTTGCACCCGCGCCATATATGCCCGTTGAACTAAGTCAGGAAATGTCCATGAATGTCCATTCGCTGTTGAAACCATACTATCTTCAAACTGGACTTGCTCAGCATCACTTTGACTTATTTCTGCTGCAAGTTTTGCCAGACGCTCACGAATTTTAATACAGGCATTTTGCACAGCTTTACCATTTAAATCCGCTCCACTCGATGCTGCGGTTGCCGATGTATTTGGCACACGAGAAGTATCGGTTGCAATTAAGCGAACACTATCGATTGGTAAACCCAACTCATGCGCAGCAACCTGCCGTACTTTGGTATATAACCCCTGTCCCATTTCTGTACCGCCATGCGTAATAGAGACAGTACCATCCATATACACATAGACCAATGCACCTGCCTGATTGTAATGCACGGCGTTAAACGAAATACCGAACATTAATGGTGTTAACGCAATACCACGCTTAATGATGTCATTATTCTGATTAAAGGTATGAATGGTCTGTTTACGTTTCGCATAATCACTACTTTGCAACAATTCGGCCACCAGTCGAGGAGCAACATTATCACGGACTTCTGCCCCATAATGCATACGATCACGTCCGGCACCGGGCTCTTCGGCAAAGAAATTACGCTGCCGAATTTCAACCGGATCACACCGTAAATAACGAGCAATATCATCAATAATATTTTCAATGACAAACATGCCTTGCGGTCCGCCAAAACCACGATATGCCGTATTGGAAACAGTATTGGTTTTACAGCGTAAGTTACGCAACTGAACCGCATTTAAATAATAGGCATTGCCAATATGACAAATAGCACGTTCATTCACAGGCCCAGAAAGATCAGCCGAAAAACCGCAGTTTGAAGCCAACTGCACTTTTAAGCCTTGCAAAACACCACGGTCATCAAAAGCCACAGACCATTCATAAGCAAAACCGTGACGTTTGCCTGTAGCACTCATGTCATCATCACGGTCTAAACGTAACTTACACGGACGGCCTGTTTTCTGTGCGGCCAATGATGCAATACATGCCCATTGTGCCGACTGAGATTCTTTACCGCCAAAACCACCACCCATACGGCGGCTTTCCACACTTACTTGATGCATATTCATGCCTAATGCATGACAAATCAGTAGCTGCATTTCTGTTGGATGTTGTGTCGAGCAATAGACTTTTAACCCATCATTTTCTTGTGGTATAGCATAGGAAATCTGTCCCTCTAGGTAAAAATGCTCTTGCCCGCCTAGTTCAATAGCGCCTGAAAGTTGGTGGGCTGCATTTTGAAATGCCTGTTCAACTTCACCATGACTAAATTCAACAGGCGGTAACACCCACGATTCTTTTTCAATCGCATCTTGAATCGTTAAAATCGGAGTCTCGGGCACATAATCAATTTTTGCCAAACGAACTGCCTGACGGGCTTGCTGATAACTCTCGGCAACAACCACAAACAAGGCTTGCCCGTAAAATTCGACCTGCTCCTCAGCAAAAATCGGGTCATCTTTAACAATGGGTCCCCAGTTATTTTCAACCTCAATATCCTTTGCTGAAAAAACTGCATGGACACCATCAGCCTGACGTACTACATCCAAATCAAACTTACTGATTTTACCTTTGGCACAACTCGAAAAACCGACCGCCAGATGCAATGTATTTTCAAGTTCAGGTAAATCGTCGATATAGGTTGCCTGCCCAGTCACATGTAAATGTGCACTTTCGTGTGGAATGGAGTCGCCTGCTTTAGCAGATTTTTTAGAAATACTTAAGTCAATGGTTTGATTCATGTTAGATCTCCACCATAGCAATCAAGTCATTCACACGAGTGATCGTTTGAGACAGGATTTTTTCTACATAAAACCGCTGTAAACAGTTTTTCGCGACTTGTAAACGATATGCCGAACTAGCCCGTCCATCATCTAGAGGCTGATAGTCTTGCGACAACACGTGCTGTGCCTGAACCATCAATTCAGTTGTAAGTTGCTGACCTTCCAATATGGCTTCTACATATTTTGCACGTTTGGGAATAGCAGCCATGCCACCAAAAGCAATTCTCACATTGTGAGCGACGTAATGAGTATCTAACTCGCATGAAATAGCCGTACATACCGCAGAAATATCTTGCTCAAAACGTTTGGCAATTTTATAGCTGGCAAATTTAAAGCGCGTCTGCCCTTCACGAAGTGGAATAACAATCGCTTCAACAAACTCACCAAGCTGTAATGCTGTTTTTTGATAATCGAGGTAAAAGTCTTCCAAGGCGATTTCACGGGTCTGTTCACCTACACGCAAAATCAATCGTGTACCTAGCGTAATTAATGCCGGCATTGAGTCACCAATAGGCGAACCATTGGCAATATTTCCACCTAGGGTTCCAGCATTTTTAATGGGCATGGAAGCAAAACGGCGCTGTAATTCTTGAAAGTCAGGATAAAAATCTGAAATTTTTATGAGTGCATCACTCAAACTTACATTTGCCCCAATCGTTAAAGCATGCTCGGTAACTACAATCTTTTTCAGCTCTTCAACCTGACCGATATAAAGCATATCGCCTAAATCACGGCCCTGCTTGGTTACCCACAAACCGACATCTGTGCTACCAGCGACAATACGCGCTTGTGGCAATTGCAAACGTAAAGCGGCAAAATCCTGCAAAGTCTTTGGTGCAAAAAATTGCTGACCATGATCATTCAAATGCAATGCAGGCAATGCTTTGATCTCTTTTAATACATCAAGTACTTTTTGGCGTTCTAATACAACACGTGGATAGTCACAAGCTTTTTGTGCTGCATCTAAAATAGGGCGATAGCCTGTACAGCGACACAAGTTTCCAGAAAGATAATCGCTGATTTGATCTTTGCTCGGAGAATGTTGTTCATTTTCATACATTGACCATAACGACATGATAAAACCAGGTGTACAAAAACCGCATTGTGAACCATGCAAATCGACCATCGCCTGTTGTACCGGATGAAGTTTCCCATCCTGTGTAGGCAATAATGTATGCAGATCTTCTACTGTAAATAGGGCTTTACCATCTAAAGTCGGTAAAAACTGAATACATGCATTCACACTCCGCAATTGCAAGCTGTCATTGACCAACTCACCAATCACGACTGTACATGCACCACAATCGCCCTCAGCACAGCCCTCTTTTGTACCGGTCTGCCTAGTCTTACCAGTTTGGGTATATTCTCGCAGAAATTGTAAAACCGTCATGGTAGGTAATACATTTTCCACTTGCTGCTGACCACCACGGAAAAAAAAGGTGATTGGACGTTCTGACATGTTTTATCCTTATGCTCTATAACACTGCATCTGTGCAAATATGATGCCACTAGGCGATCATTTAGAACTTACCAACATTAAATGCATATTTCATGTTCAAACTCTTGACTATTAACGATAAAAAACATGAAATTTATTCATCTTTTATTAAACGCGCGCAAAACCAAAATAAATATAGTGCGTCGAGTTATGAACATCTGGTTATGTTTCTGATACAATGCCGAGCTTGTCTAATAGAGTAAATTTATACGTCTTATGTCAATGCAGCAATCGTACGCAAATATTCTGACTGCCGTCGGTGAAGATCTTAATCGTCCCGGCCTTAAAGATACGCCTGTGCGTGCGGCTAAAGCTTTTTCATATTTAACTTCTGGCTATAGTAAAACTTTAGAAGAAGTCACCAATAATGCTGTTTTCCCATCAGATAACCATGAAATGGTATTGGTGAAGAATATTGAATTCTATTCGCTTTGCGAACATCATCTCCTCCCGTTCTATGGCCGTGTTCATATTGCCTATCTACCGGAAGGCAAGGTTCTTGGCTTATCTAAATTTGCACGTATTACTGAAATGTTTGCACGCCGTTTGCAAATTCAGGAAAACTTGACTCAGCA
This sequence comes from Acinetobacter sp. V102_4, assembly GCF_031799005.1. Classification (NCBI taxonomy): domain Bacteria; kingdom Pseudomonadati; phylum Pseudomonadota; class Gammaproteobacteria; order Moraxellales; family Moraxellaceae; genus Acinetobacter; species Acinetobacter sp. V102_4. Next base: position 133,074 of record NZ_JAVQNR010000038.1, read on the forward strand.
AATCGCAGAAGCTGTGGCTGAAGTGACTGGTGCTCGAGGCGTTGCTGTCGTCATCGATTCAGCACATATGTGCATGATGATGCGTGGTGTAGGCAAACAAGAGTCAACTACTCGTACAGTTTCATTTATCGGAGACTTTAAAACCGATAAAGAATCACGACGTGAGTTCTTGAGTGCAGTACCAGAAAGTTACTAAATTCTTTTTAGTGATAAATTTAAAAGCCCAACTTAGTTGGGTTTTTTTATATCTAAATACAGCGTTTATTCTATAAAACATAACAATTAAATTATGTGATTTTTGTTATAAAAGTACGTCCCTTTACTTTAAAATGTTTGATGAGTTGATAATGCGATTCAAAAAAATTTCTTACTTAATTCTACCTTCTCTTTTTATTTTTAATACCTCAATTTATGCAGGTAACACATCAAAAGAACAAGATATCAAGAAAGTTGTTGATCAGAACTTTAAACCATTATTAGAAAAATATGACGTTCCCGGTATGGCTGTTGGTATCATCCAAAACAATAAAAAGTACGAAATGTATTATGGCCTACAATCAGTTCAAGATAAAAAATCCGTAAATAGCAATACGATTTTTGAGCTAGGTTCAGTCAGTAAATTATTTACTGCGACGGCAGGTGGATATACCAAAACTAATGGAAAAATCTCTTTTGAAGATACCCCAGGAAAATACTGGAAAGAGTTAAAAAATACACCGATTGACCGAGTGAACCTACTTCAACTTGCAACCTATACGAGTGGCAACCTTGGCTTACAGTTTCCAGATGAAGTACAAACAGACCAACAAGTTTTAACTTTTTTCAAAGACTGGAAACCTAAAAACCAAATTGGTGAATATAGACAATATTCAAACCCTAGTATTGGCCTATTTGGAAAAGTTGTAGGCTTATCGATGAACCAGCCTTTTAGTCAGGTTTTAGAAAAGACAATTTTTCCGTCTCTTCACTTAAAACATAGCTATGTAAATGTACCTAAAACTCAGATGCAAAACTATGCATTTGGCTATAACCAAGAAAATCAGCCGATTCGTGTGACCCCAGGCCCACTAGATGCGCCTGCCTACGGGGTTAAATCTACATTACCAGACATGCTTAGCTTTATTGATGCCAATCTAAATCCACAAAAATATCCGGCAGATATTCGACGCGCAATTGATGAGACTCATAAAGGTTTTTATCAAGTAGGTACGATGTATCAGGCGCTTGGTTGGGAAGAGTTTTCTTATCCAACTCCTTTACAGACTTTATTAGACAGTAATTCTGAACAAATCGTGATGAAACCTAATAAAGTGACTGCCATTTCCCAAGAACCTTCAATCAAGATGTTCCATAAAACTGGTTCAACTAACGGATTTGGAACTTATGTCGTGTTTATTCCCAAAGAAAATATTGGTTTAGTCATGTTAACCAATAAACGCATTCCAAATGAAGAACGTATTAAAGCGGCTTATGCTGTACTAAACGCGATTAAGAAATAATCGTCTTGTCTAAAAATAAAAAAGAGAAATGAATAATCTCATTTCTCTTTTTTTATGCACTTATTCTTTAAAAGAACCAAACGTAGCCTAAACTAGATTTCATCCAGTCTTGATGATTTTGTTGTTCATAATCCCAGTTTAATCGAACGGCATTATTACTATTAATCACATATTGCCATTGGGTATTTACTCTCAAATTCCATTGATTTTGGTCTTCCCAATAGGGCAATTCAATTTGCACCACAGAGTTAAATCGATCAAACCATTGGTTCATACAACCAAAAGTCGGGCCCATTCCCACACGCCACCCTTTATCTAGATTTGAGCCTGCTTGTAGATAGGATTGTAGTTGCCCATAGCAAATATGTTTGCGGTCATAATCTGCAAAACTGTAACCAACCTGAGCATTAAAATTCGCTACGCCATGCTGTTTTTCTTCACTAAAGTTTCCATCATGAATTGCTTCCTGACGCCAGCCTAAATTAAATCCCCAACTCAGCGGTGCTTTAAAAGGTTGTATTGGGTTATAAGAATTTACTTCTAACAGATCAAGACGTTCTAGCTTTAAATGATCATCTCGCCACTGTGCATTGCCATTTAAAAATAGTAATTGAGTCCCCGCACGGTATCCCCCTTGAGGATCTATTAGGTCGTGATAGGCTTGTCGATGACCAATTTCGATAAACTTATCACCTTGGACTTCACCGGCTTTCACTGAAATATTACGTGCATTATGGCCTTGAGTTGGCTCTTTTTCTGGTCGTTTAGGTTCTTGACGCTGTTTGTCTAAATCAATCTGGCTTCTTAAAGCCAAAAGCTGACGTAACTGTGGCTGAGCAACGCTTTCTTCTATTTGACGGCTCGTAAATTGAAGATATAAATCATCGTAAGCCATCTCTAGAATTTTGGCCTGATCTTGCTCACTAAAAGTTTTTAAAACCTCTGTAGACTGCTTAATTGGCATCATCGTAATTTGATGTGCAACCTTCGCGAGTGAGGCACCATGCTGATGAGCTTGGGCCAATAGCTGAGTTTCTAAAGCAGGCCGATATACAGGAGCTTTGGTGAGCCCTTGCTGTTGCATCGATTTAATGGTTTCCATCGGAATAGATGCATAAGTAAACTTTTCTTGTAAGTTAGACTCAGGTTTTACTAAATCGACCAAGCCTAATAACCTATAGGCACAGTTATCACTGACAAAATAATAAGGAAAACTTACATGCTGCATTTCCCAAATATGGCTTACTAAAAACCGCGTTTCTTCAGGGGAAAGTTTCAGCTCATATTCCCATAAATCACGGCTTTCGAAATCACCGTACTCTTTTACCTTACGATAATAAGGCATAAGTGAATATTCACCTGGATATTGCCCTGTTAAACCTTTCCATGCATATGACCAGTTGTCATTCCCCGCCACAGTTGCTGCATAATTTACGGCGTAAGAGACTAAATTTAATTGCTGCTGATCTTTTGGGTCTAAACGCAATAAAGTATGACCAAACATCGAGCTAGGGTTGCCCATAAAATCTGTCGCATAAATTAATGTGGCTTTATAAGGCTTAATCTGTCCAATCCAGTTTTCAAATTCTGAACATTTAACTTTAGGCAATTCACTTTCTTGAATACCTACTTTTTGTATAAGCCATTGGCTTCGAGCCGGAAACTTACAACGAATAGACTGATTATCTTGAGCAGGTATAAATAATGCCGAGATGTCAGCTTTCAGTTCTTCTTTTAAATTATTTTTCCCATTTTCTGACATGAAATAACCAGAATAAGTGACCTCACTTTTATGGTCTTTATTTGCATACATGAGCCTTTGCCATGTAATGTCTTGATCTAAGTTTTGTTGTTCTGCAATGGACCAATATTTTTGAATAGATGGATTTATATCTGCTGAATATGCAGTACTCACTGCCAAAGAGGCAAAAACTAAAACAACTGACTTCATTAAAATCATCAATTTTTATCATTAAATATAAGAAAAACCCTGCCATACGACAGGGTTTTCAATTTCAAACTTATACGTAAGCTTTTAAAACGTCGTCTTTAGCCATTACAGTTTGTAATGATGCTAAAACTTGAAGGGTATTTTGATTATTTGCTGAATAGATTTCACCAAAGTTTGCTTTTGAAACTTTAAAGAAACGGTCTTTATCTTGAGGTTTAATTTGCATTAACTCAGCAAGTACGTTCAGGCTTTCACCTTGGCCTACTGCCATATCACGTGCTAAAGCTTCTGCATTTTCATTTGTGAATGTTACAACTTGCGCTGTTACTGTTCCGCCTTGACGACAGCCTAAAGTACCGAAAGTGATCCCTAATAATTGGTTAGTAAAAATACCGTTTGTTGTTGCTGCAAGAATTTTAGGCGCTACTCCTTTTTTGCCAGCCCATACTTGTGTACCCACACCACAACCCACATCGTTGTCAGCCATTGCAACACTTGAACCAGCTGCTAACAATGCAGCTAAAGCTATTTTTTTTAACATAGATGTATATCTCCAAAAATCATTATTGATTGTTTCTTATGTCTTGTATTGTTATGTGTAATTTTTATTACACGATATTAAAGATAGCGAGAAGGCTACGATTTAGCAATTAAAAAATAAACAATATGATGAAAAGTGCTAAAGAAAAATTTACCTTAAATTCCAGTTACCTTGATTATCTCGATTACCTAATATTTTAAGAACCAATACTAAGCTTAAAAGTAATAATAAATACCACGATCCTAGCTTGCCCCACCCCACCATATGCCAAGCATCGACCTGACTTGGATAGAGCCAAATTTTATAAAATGTACTTATATTTTCAGCAATCCAGATGATAAATGCGAGCGTCAATAATATCGGTAACATTGGGATTTTAAATTTATGTTCATTTATTTGAAAATAAAGTTTTGTTTTCCAGAAAATAAAAATACTAATCGCGAATAAAATATAGCGAATATCTGGAACAAAAAATTTACTCATAAAATTTATATATGAGAAAAATGCCAGTAATAGCATAGTTCCAAAATTTGGAAGCTTTTCAAAAGACACTTGAAACAGTCGTATTGAACGTGCGAAGAAGCTACCTACAGCCGAATACATGAAACCTGCAAATAACGGCACTGTTAAAATTTTAAATACGGCGGGCTGCGGATATTGCCATGAAGCAATTGCAGGATGAGTCAAAAATATTTCCATGACCATCGCCATGACATGAAATAAAGCAATGACTTTGGCTTCTGCCCATGACTCCAGTTTTAAATAGAGTAAGCAGATCTGGATCAGCACAGCATAGATGAGTAAATAATCATAACGATAGAACCCCATATATTCATGGCTTCCCATCGGTGCTGTTAAAGCAAAAGCTATTAAAAGCAAAATACCAAACAAGGCTGCCGAAACAGCCTTGCCGATAAATTGAAACGGTAAATTTAAATATTGCACAAAAACTATCCTAGATATTTAGCACTATACTCATGCACTGTATCTACAAAGATTTTTGGTTGTGCAGGGTCTACCCACTGGGTAATCCCATGGCCTAAGTTAGCGATGTAACCCGTCTTTTCACCATTTGCGTAGGCATCATCCAACATGGCTTTCACTGCTTTTTCAATTGAAGCAGCCGAACCATATAAAACAGCCGGATCAAGATTCCCTTGTAAAGCGACACGCCCAGCCACCGTAGTTCGAGCGGTATCTAATCGCGTAGTCCAATCTAAACCTAATGCATCTGCACCTGTGCTAATCATTGGCTCCAACCATTGACCACCACCTTTAGTGAACACAATGATAGGAATACGTCGACCGTCTTTTTCACGTTGCAAACCAGCAATGATTTTATTCATGTAGTTTAAAGAAAATTCGACATATTCACGATGTGCCAATGCCCCGCCCCAGCTATCAAAGATCTGGATCGCTTGAGCACCTGCATCAATTTGAGCATTTAAATAGTCAATTACAGAGTCTGCTAAATGATCAAGTAAGGCATGCAAAACTTCTGGTTGGGCGTACATCATTTGCTTGGTAAAACGGAACTCTTTACTTGAACCACCTTCAACCATATAAGTTGCAAGCGTCCAAGGGCTACCCGAAAAACCAATTAGGGGAACTTGGCCACCTAAAGCAGAGCGAATCGTGCTTACCGCATTCATGACATAATCAAGGTCTGATTTTGCATTTAACTTAGGTAAATTCGCCACATCTTGTTCAGTACGTACTGTTTTATGGAACTTTGGTCCTTCACCTGTTTCAAAATAAAGACCTAAGCCCAGTGCATCTGGAATTGTTAAAATATCTGAGAATAAAATTGCTGCATCTAAATCATAGCGACGCAAAGGTTGCAAAGTGACTTCACAGGCAAAATCTGTATTTTTACATAAGGATAGAAAGTCACCTGCTTTTGAACGTGTTTCACGATATTCAGGCAAATAACGCCCTGCTTGACGCATCATCCATACCGGAGTGGTATCTACAGGTTCGCGTAACAAAGCACGGAGGAAACGATCATTTTTCAAAGTCGTCATTACCAATCTCTATCTTCTTTATGTGGCAGCATCATATCAAAAACAGAGACATTTTTATAATTTCAATTTCACACAAAAAACTCGTCAATCTACTAAAAAATGCATATTTACACAAAACTCTACTGCAAGCTGTGGGGTTTTCTGCAATACTTGCAACATGTTACATTGGGGTCATTGATATTCTTTTAATCACTAAATTGCCAATCTTGGGCTCATAGAAATGAGTTATTGGTAGTTTTATGCACTTTGAGATTAGATCAATCCCCTATTGCTTATATGAAAATTCTTAAGGTTGAATTACATGTTTGTTCGCTCATTACTCGCTATGAGTTTAAGTTGTATTATTGCTAATGTTGCTTTTGCTGCTTCAACAACTGAGCAACCCCTGAACCCTAAAAAGGTATCAGCTCCTGTAGAAGATCCGATTGATCCTTTAGCAGTAGATGCAGCTTCAACTGTAAAAGCTCAAGCTTCGACACAAATTACCGCTCAAGAACAAAACGACTTAAATCGAGCGTCAACAACATTACAAAATTTACAGAAAACTGAAGATCCAAATGCTGAATCAGGCATCGCGGCGTCTACTCCAGCTGTTGCTAAAAGCACTGCTGCATCTACGGCTCCTGCGACAACCGCTGCATCATGGACTTTAGATAGCTTAAACTCGGCAGAATGGTCTGAAAATATTGGTAAAGGCCAACTTCCAGTTTATGCACGTACCCATGTGATGCTTAATAATGCACATGCTTCGCCAGGTGCAATTGACGGCATGAGCGGTAAAAATACATTAAAAGCAATTTCTTCATTCCAACAAATGAATGGTTTATCACCTACGGGTGACCTGACCAAAGAAACTTGGGATGCATTGGTTGCTAAACAAACTAAGCCAGCATTTATTGAATACACCATTTCTGATGCTGACTTAAAAGGCCCATATGCTGAGTCAATTCCTTCTGACTACGCATTACAAGCTAAAATGAAAGGTTTGTACTACACCCGTGTTAGCGAAATGTTGGGCGAGAAGTTTCATATTGATGAAGCATTCTTAAAGAAAATTAACCCAACTGCGACATTCAAAAAAGCTGGTGAAAAAATCATTGTTCCAAACGTGCGCAATGACTTACCAGAAGATATTCATTTGATTATTGCCCATAAAGGTGCAAAACAATTGTATCTCTTCAATAGCCGGAACCAAATGATTGCCTCATTTCCTGCAACAATTGGCAGTACTGATACGCCTTCTCCGGCCGGTACTTACAAGGTAGTTGGTGTGGCTCGTAACCCTTGGTACAGCTATTCACCTTCGAACTTCATACAAGGTAAAAACTTAAAACCTCTTTCTTTACCACCTGGCCCGAATGCCCCTGTTGGTAATATCTGGATTGGTTTAAGTAAAAAATCTTTTGGTATTCATGGAACGCCAAATCCATCTTTAATTTCTAAAACAGCATCACACGGTTGTATCCGTTTGACTAACTGGGATGCAAATGATTTAGGAAGTAAAGTACGTTCTGGCGTAACTGTTAAATTCCTTGAATAATTAAATATTTTCATAAAAAACCTGTCTTTATGGCAGTTTTTTTTATTGTGAAAATTGCAACAAACAGACAAAAAACTCAATATCATATCAATTATGAAACGACATGTTGCAGTTATTCTATTTTTTCACTCCCGATATAGCATTAATATATTTCTCAATAGATAAATAAAAACTTAGGAGATTAGATCATGAATGCTTACGTACATCGTGGTGAAGATCGAGGTCATGTAAAAGCTGGTTGGTTAGAGTCATATCATAGCTTCTCATTTGGTAGCTGGTACAACCCTAAATATATGGGTGTCAGTGCTTTACGAGTCATTAATGACGACAGAATTGATGCGCATAATGGTTTCGGTACGCACTCGCATGACAATATGGAAATCTTAACCTGTGTGCTAGATGGTGCAATTTCACACCGTGACACGATGGGAAATGAAGGTCAAATTAAAGCAGGTGAATGGCAACTCATGAGTGCTGGCACAGGTGTTGCCCACAGTGAAGTTAACAACACTGATACGCCTGTACATTTATTACAGATCTGGATTATTCCAGATGTAAGAGATGCAGAGCCCAATTACCAACAAATTAGTCTTGACCCACGTAAAGATCCAAATAAATGGCATTTAATTGCAGGACCTGATGCAAATGCACCGATGCATATTCGCCAAAATACAGAGATAAAATCTGCCGTATTGGAAAAAGGACATGAGTTAAGTGTTGATCCGGTTAAAAAAGTGAATTATATCCACGTTATTTCAGGTGTAATCCGCATTGGCGATCAAGAAGTTAAAGCAGGCGATGCTTTCGTATTTGAAGATAAAGCGACGATTCAGGCTAACGAAGATAGTCAATTTATTTGGTTCGACTTACCTTAAATTAATCAAAAGCCCTTTGAACAAAAGGGCTTTTTTAATCTCCACCACCACCGCCCCCATCACATCCTCCCGAATCTGAAGATGATGATGAACAGTCATTTGAATAACTAGAGCTATGATGACTAGGGCTATTATCGTGAAAATGATGGGTTGAAGAAGATGAATAATCATGCTCGCCAGATGACGAAGAATTTTTTAAATTTCTAAGCAGTGCAATTAAACAGATCAGACCAATACTGGAAAAAATTGCAATAGATACAATAATAAATAACTTCAAATAACGGCCTCCTTGATCAATCTAAACACACATTAAAATAAACTATTTTAAGTTTCCTTCACATACAAATAGGCACTCGCTCTTGATATACCTAAATGTTGTGCAACCGTCTCTACAGCCTTTTTAATGTCTAATAAACCATTATTCTTTAACTCGTGTATTAATTGTTTTCGCTCATTGAGTTTTAACATACGCGGCGTAGTGGCATGTTTTGATGCAAATTGATCGATATATCTTCGAATTGCTTCAGACCCATTCGGTTCCAAATTTTCAATAATGTTGTCAGTTTCAATTTTAGTAAACTGGTCTAAAGCGCTTTGCATGCCCCTAAATAGGGTTAAATCAATATTCATACATAAAGCGGCCACATATTCGCCCTCTTCATCTTTAATACCAATCGAAGTGCTTTTTGCGGGGCGGCCATCTGCAAACTGGTTTGCATAGTTTGAAATAAGATTTGGAAATTCTGGAGACATAATTCTTGCCAGCCCTAACTCTGTTGCTGGATCTCCAATTTTTCGTCCAGATAAATTATTGTGTATTGAGAGTATGGCATGCTCAGGATTTGTTAAGTCATGGACAACAACTTCACAAAAGGGAAATAGCGTTTCACTTAATCCTTTCGCGATTGTATCTAGTTGAGTGAGTAAATGTTTATCACGATTTCCCAATGTATTTCCTCCAAATGACTTACTTACTATTTCAAACCCTAGCGTGAAGTATGCAATAGTAATTTAGACTTTTTATCTAATTTTAAACTTAATGTAAATCAAAATCTTATATCTCATTGTTATCACATCAGAAAATAAAATTAGACATTTTATCTAAATATATATATTTTATCTAAACAAGGTCAATATATTGTGCGTTGCTTGAGCAATACGAAATCTTGCATCCGAAAACATTGAATAGAATTAGGTTTAATTATGAAAAATTTAATCCTTCCAACTTATGAAGATGTCGCAGCCGCTGCTGAACATATAAAAGGTTTTGCAAATAAAACCCCTGTTTTAACTTCACGTACTGTTAACAATGAATTTGAAGCAGAAGTATTCTTTAAATGTGAGAATTTTCAGCGTGTTGGCGCTTTCAAATTTCGTGGTGCAATGAATGCGCTTGCACAGTTCGATGAGGCTCAAAAAAAAGCTGGTGTGGTTGCTTTCTCTTCGGGAAATCATGCTCAAGCGATTGCACTGTCAGCAAAAATCCTTGGTATTCCAGCAACAATCATCATGCCCAAAGATGCTCCTGCTGCAAAAATGGCAGCGACGCGAGAATACGGCGGCAATATTGTTGAATTTGACCGTTATACGGAAGATCGAGAACAAATTGGAAAAGAGATTGCCGAAAAAAATGGTCTGACATTAATTCCATCCTATGACCATCCGCATGTAATTGCCGGTCAAGGAACGGCTGCAAAAGAGCTATTTGAAGAGGTTGGTGAGTTGGATTACCTCTTTGTATGTTTAGGTGGAGGAGGTTTATTAGCAGGCTCTGCCTTATCTGCTCGTCAACTCTCTACGAACTGTAAAATATATGGTGTTGAACCTGCTCTAGGAAATGATGGGCAAATGTCCTTTAGAAAAGGAGAAATTGTTCATATTGATACGCCCCAAACGATTGCCGACGGTGCTCAAACTCAATATTTAGGCAAACTAACTTTTCCTATTATTCAAAAGAATGTAGATGACATTTTGACTGTAACAGACGAAGAACTCGTGACTTCTATGAAGTTCTTTGCTGAAAGAATGAAGATGGTGGTTGAACCGACAGGATGCCTTGGATTTGCGGCTGCGCGTAATTTAAAACATGAGTTAAAAGGCAAACGTATAGGCATCATTATTAGTGGTGGGAATGTCGATATTTCCAAATATGTAGAGTTTTTATCAGCTTAATAAAAATCGATGTCTATCTATGATGTCAGTTAAAGCGTCATGGATAGACATTACAAGCTACTCGTCTCTCGAACTGTTCACGTCTTAATTTAAACATCAACTTTTGGAGATGGCTATGAGATTTATTTCTGAGTCTGAATCTTCTGCTCTCATCAATCATGAACTCGCTTACGATGCCATTTACCAAGCTTTAATTGCTGCAACTCAATTGGATACTAAAAGTTTTTCTGTGGTTCATGGTCAAGCGTCTGATACAAAAAATACCTTTAGTATTAAATCATCTGCTACCCAGCACTTAGCTGGTCTTAAAGTTGGTTCTTTTTGGGAAGATAACCCTAAAAATGGTTTACCACGCCATAACGCGCTCATTTTATTATTTAATCAAGTCAATGGAAAAATGGCAGCAGCCATCGAAGCAGGCAAAGTCAACGCATTTCGTACAGCAGCTTCTAATGCAGTTGCAACCCATGTACTGGCAAGAAAAGATTCAAAAGTATTAGCCATATTTGGCACAGGAAATCAGGCCAAATATGAATGCGAGGCATTAGCGAGAATTAGAAATTTCGATCAGGTTTTGATTGTAGGACGCGACCAAAGTAAAGCCGAAACAATGGCAGAAGACCTAAAAAAGTTAGGGATTGAGATTAAAATTACCAATGCAAAAGAAGCTTGTGAGCAAGCGGATATTATTGTGACAGCAACTCCCTCACGCGCTCCTCTTTTTAAAGCAGAATGGGTCAAAGCTGGCACTCATATTTCATCTATGGGTTCCGATAAAAAAGGCAAACAAGAACTTCCACCAGAATTATTTTCACAGAGTGGTTTATTCTGTGATCTTAATACTCAGTCTAAAGTCATTGGTGAATTCCAGCATGCGCCTGAGTCTGCAACTTTAATCAATATAGGTGATGTGCTTTCAGCAAACGCTCAAGGAAGGCAATCTCAGGAACAAATCACGATTTATGATAGTTCAGGGTTATCTATACAAGATTTATATATCGCCCAAAAAATTTTAGAAATTTCTTAATATTTATCATTTAACTGCATTATTCAGGTTGATACAGTTAAGTTAAAACGTGTTTCTTTTGTACCACTTTACCGAATTAATTTTAAAAACAAGAATTAATCTTCAGTAAAAATTTTGGCAAAAGACGTTCTATATTGTTCAACTTTAACATCATAATTTTGAAAACCCGAGTCAAATATCCACCTTTCAATTTCAGACTTTTTGACTAAATTTTGCAAATAAAGCTGATTATGTCGGTCTAATTCTTCTTTTAAACTTCTTAGCATGAGTTCATTTAAGCCAGCGGGAGGATTAAGACCCGTATCTAAAATACTAGGTGCAAATGACACACTTTTTAGCTCCAATTGATGCGCTGTTTTTACAGCAGTTTTTATCGCAGTCTCGATTCGCTCTAACGTAAAATCTTCTGGCGCACCCATTCCTATCAATAAAACTTTAGAAGCTTGTATTGTTGAGGGAGTTTGATTTATTAAAAGAGCATCATTCAAATTCGCGCTGAACCAGTTATTTTTCCGTATTTCATTTAGTCTTCCATTTAGAGCGTCATCTAAATGTGCCAAACCGCCCGAAAAAGGACGGTTATTCATTTCATGTTCAAAGATACAAGCACAAGAAAGATCAACTTCGGCCGTGGTGCAATCCCAAGTCACGAGTTCAATGTCTAGATTTTGATAATTTCCAATTTTAGTTTGCTTTAAATCTGTGCTCATATTTTTACTCTTTTAGTTTTACCAGCCATATTTAAGTTCAAGTCCTAAATAATTTGAGTCTTTGCCTCCTGCTCTCTTAATCGTATCTCCAACTTCAAAGTGAACACCTTCGGCAGCCACAGACAAATTAGAATTTATTTTTTGATCTGCTCTTAGTTGAATATATGCCCCCGTCCAGCTTGAACCTTGTCCTGCGGTGTTCGCCATGCTGTTATTACCTTGGAAATAAATCGCATCGTGGGTGGTTTCACGCCATTGAAAACCTAATGCACTTAACAGAGTGAGTTTATCGGAAGGCTTAAGTGTCAGAGACGGTTTGATATGAATAATATTGCTGTAGCCACTATAACCCGCCAAAGTAAAATATGAGCCATTTGCAAAAAGCTGGTTAAAGGTATTGAGTTCATTATCGTTGGCACTTTTATCGCCTGTGGCAATATCAAACTGGACGCCTAAACGCGGCGACCAAGCTTGCTCAGTAAAAGTGTATCCTGTAATGCTACTAAGTCCCCATGCCTGAATAGATTGCGCTCCAATCCTTCCATGTTGAAGCATACCCTCAACATCCCAATCCATATTGTTCTGTTTACCCATATGACGAAAATCATATAAGTCTCGAATTTCATTACCCTTAACACTTGTAAAAGATGCATTATCTCGCTCATAACGCGAGTAGTAACCCGATAACTCACCGCCCCAGACATTTTGTTTATCAACGCGAAAACCGCTAAAACTTAAATTTCGTTTCGAGTGGTCATTAAAAGTTGAATCTTTTTCAATTTGAACGGGTCTGGTGAGATAACCTAAAACTCTCCAATCGCCATATTCATAACCTGACCAAATTCCATCAAAGGCTTGCCTAACGTTTGGACCTTCACGATTTGAAATAAAACGTTGTAAGTCAAAAGCCATTTCTTGACGCCCTACTCTAAATTTAAAAGTTCCATTATTTAAAGGACTCACCCACGCAATAAAGGCTTGCTCTACATCGAGTCTATTCTGATCTGTACTTGCAATATTCTTTTTATCAAACGCTCGCGCATCACTTAGCTGAGTAAATAATTGTAAATGATCGCCAATACGTGCATCTGTATGAACTTGTAATCTTTGAATTAAATAACGATCGGCTTGATTATTTCCGCTGCCAAATCTCGCATTATTATTGACTTCAAAACGCTCACGAATATTTGCACCCAATGACAAATAATTATTATTGCCAAAAGGTATATATTTGAAGTCGTCGCCTATTTTCTTTGGTACACACGGATTTTTTAAAACATCCCAATTTTCTTGCCAACGATTGTTTGAGATTTTTGGACGAGTTGGACATACATTTGTATTTGAAACCTCATTTTCTGCATGAGCAAATTCATAAAGAAATAAACTACCCGTTAGCAATAAACTCATTTTAATTATTTTAAGGTAAGTTTCTGAGCACTTAATTCGACAGTTTCTATCATTAGAAATATGCGGGGCCATCTTGTTATCCATGGTAATAAATAGGTCATTGCAGAGACTTAGTCTTTTACGTTCACATTGCCCTTGGACAATATGAACGTTGTTTTCTATCAATATTTAAGGCAATAAATTACTTTATGGGCGCATGAATTTCGGCAATATAACCACCAGAGAACTGCACCATCGCGGCCTCACGACCCTCTGATTTATAGGCATTGACCAGTACTGTCACACCAGCTTTTGTCGCTTTATCTAAAGTCTCAGATAAATTTTTGACTTCATAGCCCGTCATATCATGCCCATATGGATAAGGAAGATGACCATCGGTGACCAACACTGTCATTTTGCCAAAATCAGATTCAACACGAATACGTCTATACGTTTCATTTGGTCGTCCAATTTCTACACCAGCAGCTTTTGGATTATCTGAAACCACTTTACCGTGCGAGAAATTGACGAACTTTTTAACAAAAGAGTCAGCACTTTGTTTTGAAATATAAATACGATTTTCTGGAACAGTTTCTAACTTGTTATAGTTAGGTTTAGTCGTGTGCCAATAAAGCTGCATATTCACGCCACCCGGCCATTGAATGACCGCATCACGCCCGATTGGGTCTGGAAATGCATCCACAATCACATCTGCACCGTTTGCTTTAGCTGACTGTACGGCTGCATCCATATCTTTGACTAAATAGCCTGTTCGCTCCAAACCAAAAGGATATGGAACCGGAGTTTTAAAACCAAATACAGACAGTGTTCCAACTGGAGTTAATACAAGCTGAGACATGGTCTGACTTGGCGTTGACGTTACCTGAAAAACACCCTGTTTAGATTTGGTTCCCCCAAATGTCGCCACTAAGCTATCGGTAAATTTAGCAAAGTCTTCGGGGTTCACATAAACATGCGTTGTATCGTATTGAGGGGCTACACCGGGCGCTTCACTTTTTACACTCGTTGTTGTTTTGGCTAAAACTTGAGGAACAAAGGCAACATTTGTGCCCACTAGCATTGTGCTTAAAAGCAAGGCTGATAATGATTTACGCATAAAAGACTCCTGTTTATATTGGGTGCTATAACTTATTGTGACTTCGTTTTTTGATTAGAAAGAATGGTGACCATAACCAATGCAGCGATGAGACCAAGGTGTTCAAAGAAACTATTAAACGTACTAAAGAATGCTAGACCTGTATGATTCCAAAAATCGTTTGCAACAAGCATCGCTATTGCGGTTAGACAGCCTAAAGCTCCAGCCCCTAGCCAGACAAACCGATTAAAAATAACCAAGAGCGAACCAACAATTTCAATAACAATCGCTGTAGCTGCCCAAAGCCAAGCAGGCTGTAAACCAAAACTTGCTTGCTCCTCAATTGCCAGATGAAACCCTATGAATTTATTAATCCCCCCCACTAAATAAGCCGAAACTAATGCAACTCTTAGAAGTGGAAGCAACCCATGAATTGATAAAATCTTTTTCACCCATACAGGGTTATTATTAATCAAGTCACTCATCTATTTACCTCATTGATATTTCAATTTTCTAATATCCCAATGAATTTATAAAACACTGAAAATATCAATTAAAAAATATAAAATTAACTTTTTAAAATGCATATTAATATTCTCAAGAATAGTTAATTTTAATTTAAATATATAAAATATTATTTATATCACTTACCACCAAAAAACAAAACCAACCACTAGGCTATATAAAATCAAAAATAAATGTAAACTACTAGATATTTATTTAAATACAAACTGTATCCTTAAAAGATACAATGATTGATAACCATAAGATCATAATATAGTTTAGCGACACGCCAACTTAGCCTTTCAAAATTTAATGGATAAACTAGACTGTATTAATACTTTTATCAGCGTTGTCGAAAGTGGAAATTTTAGTAATGCCTCTAGAAATTTAGGAATCAGCAGAGATCAGGTTTCTAAAAGAATTTTTTATTTAGAAAGTCTATTTAGTACATCATTGTTTATTCGCAACACCAGAAAGATGGACCTCACTCGCTCAGGAGAGAAGTTCTATCAACGTTGTAAAGTCATTGTTAAAGAATTAGATTTAGCGGCTAATGACTTTATATATGATCAAAAGTACCCTGAGGGTATATTAAAAATCAACGCTCCTCATGCTTTTATTCAAACTTGCTTTTCAGATATTATTTCTAATTTTCTAATTCAATATCCGAACATAGAAATTGACCTCTTATTTTCAGAAAAAACTATAGATATCAATGAAAGTAAATTTGATATTGTTTTAAAAATTGAAGAAGACATTAAAGAAGAAAATATTTTTATTCTAGACACCTATAAAAGAAATTTCTATGCGACATCTGCTTTTTTAAATAAGCATGGAAAACCTAAAAGCATAGAAGAATTAAGAAAACATAATATATTATTATATTCAGGGTCAGATTTAAAAAACAAAATTATTAATTCAAGCCCTCAACTGATCTGCAATAATATCGAAATCCTGTTAGATTTATGCAAGAAAAATCAAAGTATTTTATTTATACCTGATTTTTTAGCAAAAAAATATGAAGATGACGGAGTTATTATTAATTGCTCACAAGACATCTTTTCATCAAAACTTCATTTTTATGCAACCACCCCTTATGGATCAAAAATTCCAAAAAAGGTTGAGCTTTTCTTAGACTCGTTAAAGCAACATTTTTCTAACGATCACTGAAATTTTATAATTTAGTTTTTCAATCACATGCTGCTATGCGTTTTTCAACCCCATCAAAAAACAATCCAGCACCTTCTCTCGCTCATTTGCCACATCTGAGCTTAAAAGCTGAATAATTGCGCCTTCAATCATATATAAAAATAGTTTGGCATCTTGAAAGGAAGCATCGGTTTTTAGCAATCTAAGCTGGCTATAGATTTCATTAATTAGCCAAGTTCTATACCTCACTGCGGTTTGGTAGGCTTTTGGATAGGTCAGTTTTGTTTCAAAAATTGCTTTAAATAATAAATAGTATTGCCCCTCTAAATCGGTATGTAAGAAATAAAGTGTCTTGAGTTTATCAATCGCGCTCGTGTGGTTGGCGTACTCAGCAATTGAAATCACTTTTTCTTTTAGCCGTTCTTTTTGCACGGTCAAACAGATTTCAATAAACCGCTCTTTAGAGTGAAAATAATGATAAAAAGTCGCTTTTGGAATTTCAGACTCTTTCACAATTCTGTCGACCCCAACCGTATGAAATCCGTGATGGTGAAACAAATGAATCGACGTATGAATGACTTGCATAGCACGCGTTGGGAGAACTAACTTTGGCATAGTTTTACCGTTATAAATTAAATTTTTTTTGTATATAAATGAGATACAAAATCCATTGCCCTTTTTGGGAGAAAAAAAGGCATAGCAAAGCCGTAAAGACTGTGCTTGGCACATCTCAAGTTTTATTGTTGAAATAAGTTTTTAGCCGTAATGACTTAAAGTCTGAAAAGCCGATGAGCCTTCAAACTATTTAAAGATGAATTAAGTAGTGTCGTTATAGCTTTTGGCAAAGGCTGCCAAGAAATTATGAATGTGCAAAGCCAACTCCTTTTTATTGGGAGTTCTGCCAGACATTAATAAGAATTATGGTGGCAGAACGGAAGAAGGTTGACAGACTAGTATTATCTCAAACTAGCACACCCGAAAGTGTCCCTCTCCCGTCCTACCGCTACGGGAGGGAACGAGTGGTACACCACACAAGGCTATTCCTCAGAAGAAATAACTCTGATGCGGGAGATAATATTCAGCCTGTCAAAGCCGGCTGGCAATGTGGCCAGCAGGCAAAGGATAAGCTTCACATTTGTTGCAGTCAAGCACACAAAATGACATTTGCTTTAAATTAGATCATTAAAAAGTAAGGTTAAATAATAAATAAGTTATTGTTAATTTAGGGTTTATAAAGTTGCGGAATTTTGAGATATAGCGGTTTAGGAAACTAGAAATGCGCTAGTGCGGCTTCCGCCACCTGCGCTTTATTATTAAAGTTATTGTTTAATTAAGTATTTGCAATGTGCCCTAAAGCTATGAGGTTTTCTATTTTTAAAAGAACGCTATCCTGCAACGTTAAATGTACTGCGTTGATAGATTAATTTATTTTATCAATTTTAAAAATTTTACCACTTAGAGTACTTTGAAAAAACATTTCAAAACCCGGTCGTATATCTTCACCTTCAACTGTAATGTATTTTAAATTAGAAAAACATTGAGTATTAGCGAAATAATTATCTACTGTTGCCTGAATGACGTATTTAATTCCAAACTGGTCTTTAACACTGATATTTTGTTTAAGCATGACGATATCCTAATAAAATTATGGCAGAAATAATGGACCCGCCTAAATATCCAATAGCAAACTGAGTTTTAACTAACTCTATAATCTAATTTAAATAGTTGATTTATAGACGCATAAAAGGTGCGACCATCTAAATTTAAATCAACTTCAATTCCAGAGGAAAGAAGAACTCTTTTACCAACTTCAACAGTTTTAAAACCTTCACGTGTATTTTGTATTCTATTTAGAGGAATTAAAGACACTAAAATTTCTGTACCATTTTTAGATTTTGCAATTAAATCATTTATTTTTAACAATTTATATCCTAAATTAAAATTTACTTATAATCTTAAAATAATTTTAAAATTAATTTAAAGTGAAAAGCACTCATTAGTGCTTTTCATTTATGACTGCTTATAATTATTTATAGAGCAACAATATTTACAGCATTTGGGCCTTTTTGGCCTTGTGCAACACTGAATTCAACACGTTGACCTTCAGCAAGAGTTCTGAAACCTGAGTTAGCGATTTCGCTAAAATGAGCAAAAACGTCTGGTCCTGATTCTGGTTGGATAAAACCGAAACCTTTAGCTTCGTTAAACCACTTAACAGTACCTTTCATGATATTTGAATTAGACATAATACATCCTAGTTTTTTTAAAAATTTAAACCATTTTATTGGTTATGAGTAACATCGAAATAATAAAGAATGGAGCTGAAAATCTGAAAAAAACGAAGGATTATGACTAATACTGCGGTACTTAGAGAAGATTTACCAAACATGACTTTTTCTAGTTATGTTCATTGTATACGAAAAATAAAATTAATCAAGTTTTCTAATATATATATTTATTTTATTTATTTATAAAAAAGGTGATGTTCTGGATTCTAGGTGTTTATAAATCTTGGTGGAACTTAATACAAAATAATATATAAGATATTGATAAGTATATATTTAATAAAAAATTACTAATGATACAAGTGGTGATACAAAAATATTGCTACTGTCTTTGCTTGGGAAATACATCAATAGCTATAACCTTCTATTCATCAACCATTTCTTAAATCATTAGCAATAGGTTATCCAACATAAACTTAAACTAGCAGTCTGCTTATTTATGTAATAAGCAGGGAGTATCAAAGCTGCTCTATCCATTAAGACTTAAGAACATATCTGGATATCTTGCACATATAAAATCAACAAACGCCCGTACTTTAGGAGCTGCAAGTCGTCTAGAAGTATGTAAAACCCATAATGATCTCTCTACTCCTGACAATGTCCCCCACTGAACTAATTCACCACGGGCAATCTGGTTCCATGCTATGGACTGCGGAATGAGTGCAGCGCCACCACCAGCAATAGCAGCTTCACGGACCATAAGTAGTGACGAGAATCGTAGTTTCGGAATTGGTTCCAAAATCAACTCCCCTTCATCTAGTTTCCAATGTGTGGGCTGGAAGCTTGTCGTTACAATACTGGGAACTTGTCTGATTGCACCAGATTGAGGTTTGGTAATTTCTGGAGCTGCTACAACAACGAGTTTATCTTTTGCGAAACATCGCCCCACTAAATTACTATCAGGACTTGGGTTTATTCTAATAGCTACATCAAATTGTTCTTCAATAATATCTACCAAGCGATCTTCTGCAACAACTTCAATTTCAATCTCTGGATAAGCTGCACAGAATTCGGCACCAATGCGTCCCATTGTGAGTTGAGAGAATAAAACTGGTGCTGCTATTCGTAAACGCCCACGAGGTGTTGAAATTCCATCACTAACAGAAGTCATGGCTTCTGCTACCTCAAGCATCAATATTTCAGTGCGGGACATCAATTGCTGACCTGCTTCTGTAAGCTTCAATCCTCGAGCACTACGTTCAATCAATCTGACTCCTAGTTGTTCCTCGAGATCGGCAATTCTTCTAGATAACGTGGCTTTTGGAATACCACTCACACGACTAGCCCTCCCCAAACCTTCATGTGTTGCCACAAGTATGAAATCTGATAGCGCATTCAAGTTCATGGTGTTCCATTTTTAAAACAAGGTGTCTATTTTTTATAATCTTTGTTTATTAAATGCAATGGAATAATGTCTTGTTATGGAAACTTGATATTAGGAATTGCAATGAGCAACGTTCAACGTGCGGTATTAATCCGTGATTATGGTGGTTCGGAAATTAGTGAAATTGCCACTATTGAGAAACCAATACCAGAATCTGGTCAGGTTCTGGTTCGGGTGCAGGCTGCTGGAATTAATGGGATTGATTGGAAGGTCCGTGAAGGGAATGTAAAAAGAGCTTTCCCACGTCCATTACCAATCATCTTAGGGGCCGAAATGGCGGGAGTCATCGAAGCTGTTGGCCCCAATACATCCCGCTTCCGTGTAGGTGACCGTGTTATGGGTGCTATGGGAAGACTGGGAGCATTTGCTGAATTTGTAGTCATTGGCGAATCCAGCCTTTCTCCTACACCTGAAGGTTTAAACGATGTACATGCTGCCGCTCTACCAGTAGCAGTAGTCGCAGCTTGGAACAGCCTACATTACGCAGGACCTCTTTACCCAGATCAGAAAATCCTTATTCACGGTGCTGCTGGTGGTTTGGGCTCTTATGCAGTTCAGTATGCGAAACAAGCAGGTGCCAAGGTTTTTGCTACTGCAGGTAAAGCTGATCTGGGTTTTGTGCAAAGTCTTGGTGCTGATGAAGTTATTAATTACCACACTCAACGTTTCGAAGACATTGTACAGGACATCGACTTAGTACTTGATTATGTCGGGGGAGAAGTTCTAGACCTCTCATGGCAAGTCTTGGCAACTGATGGAACAGTGATTAGCACTGCATCTCCCGACATTCTAGTCCGTATGCCTCCGAACCGTCGAGGGCTCTGGTTCATGAACCAACCTAATCCCGAACTGCTAGAAAAATTAGCTCTAGAGGTATCAAACGGCACACTTCAATTCAGGATTGGTGACGTAGTCAGTTTTACTGATATTCCCAATGCAATTGAACGCAATCGTACCGTTTCAGGAACTGGTAAGGTCATTGCAGATTTTTCAATTTAAATAATTACGTATCAATTCTAGGAGATCAATATGAGTATTCTTGTTACAGGTGCTACAGGCACTATTGGTTCACTCATCATTCAAGGACTGGCAAATGCAGGTGCCGAAATTAAAGCACTTGTACGCAAAACGGGTAAGCGAGAACTTCCTGAGGGCGTGACTGAAGTAGTGGGAGACCTTACTGATGTCTCTTCCATGCGTACAGCACTGTCATCTGTACGTACCCTATTTTTGCTAAATGCAGTTACACCAGATGAGGTGACCCAAGCCCTAATTACATTAAACCTTGCACGTGAAGCTGGCATTGAACGCATCGTATACCTTTCGGTCATACATGCTGACAAGTTTACGAATGTTCCTCATTTTACAGGGAAGCATACGGTCGAACGTATGATTGAAAGTCATGACATCCCTGCCACTATTCTTCGTCCAGCTTACTTCATGCAAAATGATTTAATGGTTCAACAGACCGTTAAAAATTATTCAGTTTATCCAATGCCAATTGGTTCTGCTGGCGTTTCTATGATCGATGCACGAGATATTGCAGATGTGGCCGTCGCTGAATTACTAAGACGCGACCGATCCTCTTCTGTACTTGATCGTATTACACTCGAATTAGTAGGCCCTCAGCCACTTACGGGAGATTCGGTTGCACAAATTTGGAGTGAAGCTTTAGGTCAAAAAATCACTTATGGCGGGGATGATGTCGCTGCTTTTGAAGGGCAATTATCTTCATTTAGCCCTAGCTGGATGGCTTATGACATGCGTCTTATGATGGCTGGAATCCAAACATTTGGGATGCAAGCTGCTGCTGGCACAGTAGAAAATTTAGAGATGATGATAGGACATCCCCTACGTACCTATGAAGATTTAGTCCGTGAGTCTATTGCTTCTGTTTAAAAGAGCGATTGCTAGGACCACATAAGAATCGATCTGCTATATGAGTTTATAGAAAGCAATAAAAAAAGCCCTAAACCATCATAGTTTAGGGCTTTTTCAATCATATAAAGCTATTCGAGTTTATATGACTTTAATGTCTTGGTAGGTATATCCAGACTCGAACTGGAGACCTCTACGATGTCAACGTAGCGCTCTAACCAACTGAGCTATACACCTAGGATGGAAAGCATAATATTCATTTTTCAAAAGCAAAACAAGTGATTTTCAATTGAAAAAAATACAAATGAGCAGACTTTAAGCAAACTCTTTTTCATTTTCCAAAAAAGAAAAACGGTACATGGTTTAACCACATACCGTTTTGTTTAGCTGAAATTAACTCTCAACTTAACAAGGGCATTTCTTTAAAGTACCGCCAGCCGATGGATAACGCGCATCGACACAATAGCGATAGAAAGTTTTAGCATCCATTGGTGTTAAATCAGAATGATGAAGCTTCATATGTTCCAAATACGTTTGATAATCTGGCACTCCAACCATGAGTCGAAAGCTTTGCTGCAAACGCTGCCACAGTGTTGCAATGCGTGACCAATTCTTTGGAGAGAGCAATAGCTCTTTTTGTGAGAGCACCGTCATTTTGATGATTTTCGCAATAATGACAGTTCCATTCTTTGCAAATTTAAAATTCATCATTACTCTCCTCGCGTGGTGACCACTTCAGGATCAGCATATACAGCTGGGGATTCATTTACAGTCGGTGTTGGGCTTGCTAAAGCACGGCGTACAATACCAATTGAAGCAATAATCATGACAATCGATACAATCATAAAGAAGCCACAAAGCGCAGCATTAATCTGATTAGACATCACAATGTTTTGCATCTCAGCAATAGTTTTAGCTGGTTTAAGAATTTCACCACGAGCGATTGCATCTGAAAATCTATTTGCTTGCGCTAAGAAACCAATCTTTGGATTTTCGTGGAAAATCTTTTGCCAACCCGCAGTCATACAGGTCACGAATAAGAAAATTGTTGGGATGATTGTCACCCACACATATTTTTCTTTTTTCATTTTAAACAGAATGACTGTACCCAAAATGAGAGCCATTGAAGCCAGCATTTGGTTACCAACACCAAACAGAGGCCATAAGGAGTTAACACCACCCAGTGGATCAATCACACCTTGATAGACGAAGAATCCCCATCCACCTACTGCAACTGCTGTACCCACTAAGTTACCCACGAATGAACCAGAAGATTTAACAGCAGGAATCACAATACCCACTGTGTCTTGCACCATAAAACGACAAGCACGTGTACCCGCATCTACAGCAGTTAAGATGAATAATGCTTCAAATAAAATCGCAAAGTGGTACCAAAATGCCATCATTGAACGGCTATTGAAAATTTCCGAAATGATATGTGCCATACCAATCGCAAAAGTAGGTGCGCCACCTGTACGTGAAAGAATCGAGCTTTCACCTACTTCCTGTGCCAACACTGTTAACATTTCAGGGGTAACGACAAATCCTAAATTACGAACCGCTTCTGCCGCTGATTCTACAGTTGTACCAAGTACAGCCGCGGGTGCATTAATTGCAAAGTACACGCCTGGGTCTAAGACAGTTGCACAGATCATCGCCATAATACCGACGAAAGACTCCATGAGCATGCCGCCATAACCAATCACGCGAATGTCAGCTTCGTTATCAATGAGTTTTGGTGTGGTACCACTTGATACAAGCGCGTGGAAACCAGAAATAGCACCACAGGCAATGGTAATAAATAGGAATGGGAATAAGCTACCTGAGAAAACAGGGCCAGTACCGTCAATAAAATGAGTCACTGCTGGCATTTTCAATTCAGGTAATGCAATGATAATACCGACTGCTAAACCGAGAATGACACCAATTTTAAGGAATGTTGATAGATAATCACGTGGTGCTAACAATAACCAGACAGGTAAAACTGAGGCGATAAATCCATAAATGATTAAGCACCATGTAAGCTGTGTTCCTGTTAAGGTGAAAAATTCACCCCAATAAGGATCTGCCGCAACATGCCCACCATAAACAATGGCAAGCATCATTAAGACGAAGCCAATAATAGAAACTTCAGCAATACGTCCCGGGCGAATAAATCGCATGTAAACGCCCATAAATAATGCAATTGGAATAGTTGCTGCAATAGTAAACACACCCCATGGACTATGGGCGAGTGCTTTAACCACAACTAAGGCCAATACCGCAAGGATAATAATCATTACCCCAAGCGCACCAAGCATTACAACGATACCAGCAAAAGAACCCAGTTCCTGTTTTGCCATTTCACCAAGCGAACGACCGTCTCGACGCGTTGAAATAAATAAAACTAAGAAGTCTTGTACTGCACCTGCGACAACCACACCGACCAGTAGCCAGATTGTCCCTGGTAAAAAACCCATTTGTGCAGCCAAAATTGGCCCGACTAATGGTCCCGCTCCGGCAATTGCCGCAAAGTGATGACCAAAAAGTACGTATTTATTGGTGGGAACATAATCCAGACCATCGGCTAAACGATGTGCTGGGGTTAAACGTCTTGGGTTTAATTCAAATACTTTAGTTGCAATAAATAGACTATAAAATCGATATGCGATGCTATATACACATGCTGCAGCAAGTACAAGCCAAACCGCATTGACATGTTCACCACGACTGAGTGCCAGCATCCCAAAAGAAATTGCACCTATAATTGCCACTAGGCTCCAGACCAGCTTGGAGGGAAGCGTAGATTTCGCTTGCATTGTGTCCATTCTTAACCTCTCAATAAATAACTACAGCATTTTTATATTGTTATGTACTGTTCTATCAAATCCTTGTGACTGTACTCCTCCTTTAATTTTTTTCCTCTTATACTTTCGCATAAAAAAAGGGATGATTTACATCATCCCTTCGATAATAGTTTATTTTTTAACTATTATGCACGCTCTAAATAATCGCCAGTACGAGTATCTACACGAACGCTATCTTCTTGCTGAACAAATAACGGAACACGAACAACCGCACCTGTTTCAAGCTTAGCTGGTTTACCGCCACCGCCAGATGTATCACCGCGTACACCTGGATCAGTTTCAACAATTTTTAATACTACGAAGTTCGGCGCACTTACAGTTAAAGGCACACCGTTGAACAACATAATAGTACATTTTTCATTTGAATCGTCTTTTAACCATTTAGCTGCATCGCCCATTGCAGTTTTGTCTGCAGCGATTTGCTCAAAAGTTACAGGATCCATGAAGTTCCAAAGTTCGCCATCATTGTATAAGTAGTCCATTTCTACTTCTACGATGTCAGCCGCTTCTACAGTATCGCCAGACTTAAAAGTTTTTTCTAAAACTTTACCAGTTCTAAGGTTACGTAATTTTACGCGGTTGAACGCTTGACCTTTACCTGGTTTTACGTATTCATTTTCCATGATTGAACATGGGTTACTGTCAAGCATGACCTTAAGGCCCGGCTTGAAATCATTTGTAGAATAATTGGCCATGACTGGCACACTCCAAACTTAACAAGTCAACTATGCGATATAATGCGTTGTTGCATTATCTTAATCGTGTCAAATGATAAACTATTTATACCAAGAGCAAAACTGGCAATCGCAACTGAGTGACCTTATTACAGATCCTTTGGAGTTGCTAAACCTACTCGAGTTATCCACCGATCAGCTATTATCAGGTGCGATTCTGGCTTCTGAACAGTTTAAATTACGGGTTCCTCGCGCGTTCGTCGGAAAAATGAACGTTAAAAACCCTTTTGACCCGCTTTTACTACAGGTTTTACCTCATCATTTAGAACTTGAGGAACATCCTGAATTTGTAACTGACCCTTTAGGTGAAGAAGCAGCAAATCAATTACCCGGTGTATTACATAAATATCAATCACGTTTTTTACTGACTTTGACGGGTGCTTGTGCGGTACATTGCCGTTATTGTTTCCGTCGTCATTTTCCCTATCAAGAAAATTTACCGAAAAATGACGATTGGCCAAATATAAAAAATTATATTGAAGCGAATCCGCACATTAATGAAATCATTTTGAGTGGTGGCGACCCCCTTACGCTTTCTAATCGTAAAATAGCACTTTGGCTAGAACGCTTATCATCTCTCAAACAAATTAAGATTCTGAGAATTCATTCACGGGTTCCAATTGTTATTCCAAACCGTATCGACGAAGAGCTTATTTCTTTATTAAAAAACAGTAGGCTGCGTATTATTCTGGTGGTACACTCAAACCACGCTTCTGAACTTGATGACTTTACCTGTTCAAAATTGTTGCAGTTATCTGCCGAGCACATTACTGTACTTAATCAGGCAGTTTTGCTTAAAGGTGTTAATGATTCTGCGCAAACATTAATTGATTTAAGTTATCGTTTATTTGAAGCTCGCGTTATGCCTTATTACTTACATGTTTTAGATAAAGTAAAAGGTGCACAACATTTTGATTTAATACCATCTGAGATAGATGATATATATCGTGATGTGTTAGCGAACCTACCGGGGTATTTGGTTCCTAAACTCGTCAGGGAAATTGCGGGCGAAAAGAATAAAACACCGCTTTTTGGGGCAACAACATTTTGAGTTATATAATAAGTGATGATGAATAATGCACTATCGGACATTTTTCACAATCAAACCGCACTCACTCGTGAGCGGTTAAGCTTTTGTGAAGCCAATATTAAAGATCTTAATGAATGGGTCACCACCCTTTCTATTATGCAACTCGGCGATACGTCAAAAGCATTATTCACAGCCATTTTAGAACTCAATGAATTAAAATGTAGTGAGACCTTGCGTTTCGATCTCATACAAACGCTTCATCCCACCATTAATAACGTTCTTGCAAGCCTAGAAAAAAACTTTTTTAACCAAGGTGTTATTAGCACAGACCGTAATGAACACATTATTGAATTAGCGATGTTGCTCCGATGCTATTTTGCCAGTATTTATTTAAATATTGCTAAAAATAGCCATGAGCAATTACAGCATCAAAAATTTTCACTGTTTGCCTATAAACAAAAAAAGAATTTGCAAACGGCACGTACTTTATCGACTTTCCATGCGCTACAACAATTAACCAGTCTCTTATATCAGCAGCATATGCTTTATAGTGAGCCAGTTAAAGGACAATGGTTAATTGCACATCAACTCTATGAAACTGCTGTTCAGCATAAATATCATCTGGTAAATATTAACCATATTCAAGGTGTACATCACCCTCTAGCAAATATTACTCAAGCTTATGCTCAGCTTATTTTGCTCGACATTTTAAATACGAACCAAATTCGTCAGTCAGAAATTCAGGCATTATTTCAATGTAGCTTTGACTGGGCAAGAATGATTCATATTTTGCCGAAAGACATAGCATTAACGAAATATGTAGTCGACCCAAATAAAGATCATCCGCCGGTTTATAACACCAAACGCAGCTCTAACTTTAGCCCAAACATTTTTATAGGCACACAAGCTTTACTTGAGCATGTCACTGCAACCATGCATAAAAATGCGCAATATATTTCCAAGAATGAAAAGTTTTATTTAAGCCCAGCTTTAAAGTTTCATGTTCAAACTATTTTAGGTACTACCGCTCAACGTCGTCATGAACGTTATGAATATAATGCAGAGCTACAAATTTGTTTCGGTTTAAGCACGGCTCATTTCTATCTCTCGAAAGCAAAAAACTTTGAAGAAACGCTACAACTTAACAATAACTACAACTTACAAAGTGAATCTAAAGTTCTATCCAATTTAGAGAAAAAAGAACAACAAACGACATCCTATCAACGCTTAAGTCGTGAAAGCAAAACCATTTATCAAACTACTGTTCTCGATATTAGTGTCAATGGATATCGTATTAAATGGTCTGGGGAAGCACCGAAAAATCTAAGAACCGGTGAATATATTTTAGTTAAAGAAACCTTGCATGGACAATGGCGTGGTGGAGTAATCCGCTGGATTAAGCAGTCGACAGAAAAAAGCCTAGAGTTAGGTTTAGAGATTTTGTCACAGGCCATGTTCCCTTGCGCAGTGCATATTCAAGCTGAGCGTCATACTCGCAATTATCATCCTGCACTATTACTACAAACACAAAACCTAGAAGAAATACAAAATACGCTGATTTTACCGGGGTCACAAATTTTTAGAGAGCAACAAACAATTCATTTACGATTGGGGACAGAAGAAATCAAAGTGTATCTACTCAAAGCACAACTCATTACTCAAAGTTTTATTCAATTTCATTTCGAACTTCTGAATGAGCAGCAACAAAATCTGCTTGATCAGTTCATGATGAAAAAGAATAGCAACTCTAGCAGTCAAGATTTATGGGAAGCACTAAAGTGAGAAACTCTTTATTATCTAAAAAGTTAAAACGTACTGAAACACGTTTACTCATTATTGATGACAACCAGCTACGTTATAACCAGATTTTAAATTTATTATTGGGGAATGATTATCAAGTTCAGGCATTATTGCTTGATGACCTAAAAATTTTTGAAAAACAGTTAAATACGCCTTGGGATGCTATTATTTTTGGTCGTGCTTATGACCTAAAAATTGAACAAACCCTCTCCCTTATTCAAGCATCTGAGCAGCCACATTTACCTGTTTTGTTATTGCAACCTGAAGACTATCAACCTCAGCAATATCAGACTTATATTCATAAAGGTATTTATGATGTAGTTCCATTAGAACCATTAGATTTTTTTTATATCACGCTTATTCGGACCTTGTCGTATAGTCATTTATTGCAAACTGAGCAACGCCTGACGAGTGAACTAGAGACTATTCACTCTCATACACAAACATTGGTCAATAACAGTCATAAAGCAGTTGCCCTTTTTCAAGAAGGTATGCACGTTAAGGCAAATACAGAATATCTCAACCTTTTTGGCTTTAAGCAAGAAGAAGAGATTATTGGCCTGCCGATATTAGATGTTTTACAACCCAATGATTTAAATATTTTTAAACAAAGATTTAAGAAGATTTCATTAGGTCAATTTGATCAGGCGCGTTTTGAAATCCAGAGTCAACATGCAGCAATTTCAGGCAATAATGCTTTAAAACTTGAATTTATTCCCAGTCAGGAAGAAGATGCCGTACAGTTAACCATTGACTATCAACTGGATTTACAAACACCCGTAAATACAGTCTTTTCTGAAAAGAGCTATGGGTTAATTACGCCTTGGCAACAGATTAATCGACAGCTATCAACCCACCCTGCTCAAGCGAATGCATTGGTTTTATTTAGATTAAGTCAGTGCCCAGAACGTATATTTCAACTCGATTGGCAAACTCCTGGACAATATTTTAATCGGCTGCAAAGTTTTCTGAAAGAACAAGCACAAATGCCGATTTTCAATCTTGAACTTGGGGCATACCTTGGCGTTTTGCAAGCCGAAAACAGTACAGTCCTTAACTCCCAATTGGCTAGTTTGCAAAGTTTGCAAAAAGAGCATTTATTACCGATTAATGAGCTTAACTACTCGATCCAGTTTAAGCTGAGTTATGCGCAAATTACTGAACCTTTAGATGAAGCTAGTTTTGCAAAGCTGCTCGATCAAACCAATCAGCAAGAGCTACCTAAGGCGAAGTCAGAAATTGAGTTAGTGCCAACTATCGATATTATCACTCCTGAGCCTACGAGTTCTTCTATCTCACTTGATCTAAGCCTTCAGAATGTTGATGCTCCTGTGCAATCCTCTCTATTGCAACAATTAAAGCAACAGTTAGCACGGGGTGAAATCCATTTAAAATATCAGCAGATTTATGATAAGCATGATCAAGAAACCCATAACTATGAAGTTACTAGCGGTTTTATTGCAGATGAACAGTGGCACGACTTAAACGATTTAGCCACATTAAGAGATGATAGCGAACTTTCTATTCAATTAGACCGTTGGGTCTTGGTTGAGGCTAGCAAGCAGCTACATAATTTTATTACGCAGTACCCGAAAGCTAAGCTGATTATTAACTTGAATATTGATATCTTACTCAAAGATAAATCATTCCCTGAGCTGATTTCGAAATTACTCACCATTATTGGTAGTAAGCAAGAAAGCCCATTGGTTTTACAATTTTCAGAACAAGCGATTCAGCCACATCTTGCAATTGTGCAGCAACAAATAGCTCGCCTACGTCAACACGGCGCAGAAATTTCAATTCGGGATTTCACATCTTCTATTTATAGTGAATCGATTTTGCAACAACTTGATGTTCAATATTTAAAATTGCAATCGAAGAAGACAGAGCTATTAAACTCAGACGCTGGTTTAGCGCAATTACAAGAAAAGGTTTTGAACTATTTGACTGTAAAACCAGTAGGGATTTTGCTTGCCGATCTTAATGATATGAACTTATTTGCAAACGCTTGGAATGTAGAAGCACGTTTCTTACAGGGTCGTTATTTCCAGAAAAAACTTGATCGATTAACAGACGTACAAGACCAATAATGGTCTTGTCGTCCATAAACAAAAAACGGGCATAAAGCCCGTTTTTTGTTTCGTTTTGCAGTATTAACGCTTGATAGAGCGAGACATACCAGAAAAACGTTGTTTGAATTTGTCGATACGACCACCAGTGTCTACATTCTTTTGCTTACCAGTATAGAATGGGTGGCAAGCTGAACATACGTCAAGGTAGATAGTGTCTTTACCTAAAGCAGAACGAGTTTCGATTACGTTACCGCAAGAACAAGTTGCTACTAATGTTGCATATTTTGGGTGAATATCGGCGCGCATCGTCGATTACTCCTAATTTAGAAAGGCTTAAGCTGCCATCGCAATTGATCACTCTCAACTAAGTTGAGGACAGGCTCAAATGAGCAGATCAACACCACAACAGACCATTCTTTTGGCCCACCGAAACCTCTAGGGTTAGAGCTAAGCACAACAAGTGGACAAGATTATACGTCAAATAATTTTTATTTGCGAATTAATCTTTAGATTTAGCCCAGTAATTTGCAATTACCCCACAAACCATTAATTGGATTTGGTGAAAGATCATAATAGGTAACACAATCATGCCTAAAGGCTGACCAATAAATAAGATTTGCGCCATCGGCACACCACTTGCCAGCGTCTTTTTTGAGCTACAAAAGAAAACCGTGACTTGATCTGCTCGGTTAAATCCAAAAACACGTGGTAGATAAAGTGCTAATAGCATAATGATGGTTAAAAGAACTGAACAAGCAACCGTTAAAATAAGTAAGGTTTTCCAGCTCACCTGATGCCAAAGCCCTGCGACCACTGCCCCACTGAATGCACCATACACCACCATCAAAATTGAACCTTGATCGAAAGCTTTAACAATACTTGGAACTTTTGCCATATAGGGAAAAATATAAGGACGTAATATTTGTCCTAAAATAAATGGCACTAACAGTAACAATGTAATTTGTATAATTGAAGCAGTCGGATCGAACCCATGTTGGCTTTGGCCTAAAATAAAAAAGCTAACCAACACTGGTGTAATAAACATACCAATCAAATTTGAAAAAGATGCACTACAGACCGCTCCCGCCACATTCCCTTTTGCAACTGATGTAAATGCAATAGAAGATTGAACCGTAGAGGGTAAAAAGCACATAAACAGAAAACCCCAGTACAGCTGCTGACCTAGTAGAGGTAACAGAATCGGCTTAGCCAACAAACCAATCACTGGAAAAACAAAAAAAGTAAATGCGAATACAAGTAAATGCATTTTCCAATGCAAAATGCCTTCAATTACAGCCTCACGAGACAGCTTCGCACCATGCAAAAAAAATAATATTGCAATCGCGACCGTGGTGAGTGTATTGAAATATTGCGCTGCTTGACCACTGACTGGAAAAAATGTTGCTAGTAGTACCATTCCAACCAACAAAATTGTAAATCGATCAAGTGCCAATAACTTCAACATAGCCACATCCTATGATTATTTTAGATAAATAAAAAACCCAGTTGATAAATTGACCATTCGGTCGGATATTCATCATACTGGGCTCTAAAAATAAAGCTAGACTTTTAAGACCTAAATCTTAAATCGCCTAAGTCATTTATTTAGTTATTTCTGGCATCAGCATCTTGTTGAATCAACTCGATTTTATAACCATCTGGATCTTCAACAAATGCAATAACTGTGACGCCGCCTTTCATTGGGCCAGCTTCACGCACGACTTTACCACCACGTGCTTTAATTTCTTCACATGCTTTATAAGCATCATCGACACCAATAGCGATATGGCCGTATGCATTGCCTAAATCATAACTTGAAGTATCCCAGTTATGAGTGAGTTCAAGCACAGTATTGGTTTCTTCATCACCATAACCAACAAATGCCAGTGTAAAGCGCCCTTCTTCATAATCACGCTTACGAAGTAACTTCATTCCTAATACTTCGGTATAGAACTTTAAAGATTGTTCTAAATTGCCTACTCGCAACATTGTATGAAGCATTCGCATATATCTATCTCCTAGGAAACTTTTATTCTGATGATCGCTGACTTAACAATTTACCTACCCAAATAACGAGCAATAAAATTGGCAAACCCATCAAAAATGTAACCGTAAAAAAGCCTGAATAACCGATATGATTTACTATGGTACCTGAGTATCCACCAATTGTTTTAGGTAACAACAACATTAAAGAGCTAAAAATAGCATATTGCATGGCGGTAAATGACACACTAGTTAAACTAGAAAGAAATGCGATGAAAACTGCACCAGCTAATCCGGAAGCCAAATTATCAAATATGATCCCCATAACTAGCCAGACTTTACTATAAGGTACAACTACTTTCCCTTTTAACTCGATATCAATATTTTTATCAACTGGAATCGCTGGAATATCAAATAAACTCATGCGATAACGAGGTTGGTTCTCTGCTAACTGTTTTTTATAACTATGTATTAAGCTTAGGTTATGTAATTGCTTGTTAGCTTCATAACTTGCCTCTACTCGTATTTGATCAAGTTTAGCGAGTTCATTTCCAGGAATAACGACATTCCAATCATTATCCTTAATCTTACCTTCTATTCTATTTTTTGAATTCAATAAAATACTAACTGATTTTATTTGACTATTTTTCGGTAAGTTCAACAAATTACCATGAAGAATTACATCTTTCTTCAACTCATCTTTATATAAGAGATTATCCCCACCAATTGCTTGAATATAAATATCTGGTTGAGATCCTGAGTTAAATAATTTTAATGGAACAGATATCTTTAAAGGCTCAGTATATCCTATCGGCTGTGAAGTAATTGAGACTTCATTCTGAGTTGTTAAGGTATTACTTGGGAATTGTAATGACCAATTTCCAACCTCATCAGGATTTACAGTATAAACCTGATCACCAATATTAACCTGAACGTTCTGCATAGTTGCGCCAGATTTAACTAAACCTACAAAAATCAAATTAGTCGTACTTGCTAGAATTGCTCCTAACAGCATCATCTTCATAACATTATAGCGTTGAGCTAACATCCCTCCCAGAAAACCCCCCAATATAACAAAGAAAATTGCAAAAAATTTATTAAACCAAGCAATTTCTTCTTTATCAAAATTTAAATCTAAATAGAATAAATTAGCCATTACGCCAGCAACGACATCGGAAATACGATAAAAACCAATTAATAATAAAATTGCTAACGCAACTTTTACTCCATATCGTTTAAAAAAATCTAAGAGTGGTGATAGCCATGTTTCTACAACAATTGTCTTATTAATCAAGCCAAATTTAATTAAAGCTAAAATTGCAACAACAGCAATTAATATACTAACTAAGAATTTTATAACTAAAATTATAAAGCTCAAAAAAGCATCTTGAATAGAGAATGAATCAAAAATTAAGCCAATTTGATAAAAACTGGTAGCAAAAACTATAGTTGAAATAACAAAAACTGAGAATAACTGGAAATAATCTTTAGTTTGATAATGATGTTGAACACGCTTAACTTGAGGTTCATGGATGAGTAATGTTGTAATAATCCCTATAGACATTAAACCAGCCATTAATAGATAAGTAGTTCGCCAAGCCTCATATATATAGTTGCCCACAGCTGTACCTAAAGAGGCTGCGAATAATAGCGCACCCAATTGTGTAATAATTGTAGCAGTACGATATCCGGCATTATAAGTTGAAGCCAAAACAGTTTGTATATTGGGATCTTCAGTTAATTCAATTCGATAAGCATCCACAATAATATCTTGTGTAGCAGACGAGAAACCTAGAAAAATAGCAGCTCCTGCCATAATCGTTAGATTTGAAAATGAACCAAAATCAGAGGAATTCGGCAGTGGATTTGTAAATGCCATCATACAAATTGCACAAATTACCAAAAGCTGAGCCACTAACAGCCAACTACGTCTTAGTCCCATTTTTTTTGTTAAATACGGAAGTGGCAATTTATCTATTAATGGAGCCCAAATAAACTTGAATGAATAAGCCAAAGCCGCCCAAGAAAACATCGTAATAGTACTTCTATTAATTCCAGCTTCAGTCAACCAAAAGGATAAGGTCGAAAAAATCAGGAATATTGGAATGCCCGATGAAAAACCTAGAAACAACATAATAATTGCCCGGCGATCTAAGAAAGCCATAAAGGAACTTTTCCACCCTTTAGATTCAGCACTCATTCGTTTTTTATTTTCCATAAATTATAAATGTGCCTATTCAAACCCTTCTTACAATTGCTTTCAAGATTCTTTATGCAAACATTTTGAGTTTGGCGATAAAAACCGCAAGTTTGCTTGATATTTTATGCTAAACCTGTATACCTTTAGCCTTCAACCTTCGTTTTCTTTTGCTGGATATCAACAGTGACACAAAAACTTGATCAAGTGACTATTTCAACTTTATCACTCGCCAAAACAAACACCACAAACGTCACAGTAAATGCATTTCCTTCAGCTTTTGAGCAACCTGATATAAAAATGACCTTAGATAAGACCGTTTTAAAACCCGAACAACTTACACATATCCCAGATTTTGAAAAAATTCCAGCTTCAACCAAACGCATCAAACCGCTTAATAACTTTTTAGGTCAAGATCGTGCCAAAGCATCTGTAGAGGCGGGAATTTCTTTACCCTACTCAGGCTATAATATTTTTGCCGTAGGAACTGCTGGTTTAGGCAAACGTACCATGATCAAACGTTTGTTACAGCAGCACGCCAAAACAATGCCAACGCCTGATGACTGGGTGTATGTCTATAATTTCAAACAAGCACGTCAACCTATTGCCCTACGTTTCCCAGCAGGTCAAGGGACTAAGTTTCAACAAGCACATGAACAAACTTGGCAAATAATTTTAAAACAACTTGAACGCCGTTTTAGTGCAGAGACTTATCATAACCGTATTGAGCGCATCCGTCAGGAAACAGGTGATGTACAACAGCAAGCACTTGTTGAACTGACCAAAGAAGGTGAAGAACTCGACTTAAAACTCATTTCTCGTAATGAGAAACATGGTTTTGTACCAGTACAAGTCAAAGATGATCAAGTTCAAGAACTTACCCAAAATGATATTGATGCCTTAAATAGTAAACAACGCGCTGAAATTGCTGCCAATATTCGCTATATGGATAAAAAGCTGGATCGCCTTGGTCTACATTTAGGTGATTTAGAAGATGATGCACGTGACAAAGTGTCTGTGTTAAATCGAGATATTGCAACGCAAGTCGTTATGCCAAGAATGGACCTTATTTTAAATAAATATGGTCAGGTTAAAGGGTTAGAAGACTACTTAAAACAATATGCGCAAGATATTATTGATAATGTTGAATTGATTTTAGAACAAGATGAAGATGATTATGCTCCATCAATGTTCAACCGTGTTCCTGCACGTTATCAAGCTAATGTTATTGTGGCTAACAAACCAAATAGCGGTGCTCCTGTTATTTTTGAAGACT
This sequence comes from Acinetobacter sp. V102_4, assembly GCF_031799005.1. NCBI lineage: Bacteria > Pseudomonadati > Pseudomonadota > Gammaproteobacteria > Moraxellales > Moraxellaceae > Acinetobacter > Acinetobacter sp. V102_4. The sequence goes on from NZ_JAVQNR010000038.1 coordinate 169,033, forward strand.
TTCCAACGCACTATAATTTACTTGGTCACGTTGAACAGCTCACCCATAACGGCACAATTATCACAGATTTCACCTTAATTCGTCCTGGTTCATTGCATCAAGCCAATGGTGGCTTTTTAATGCTTGAAGCTGAGCAGTTACTAGAACAACCTTATGCATGGCAAGGTTTAAAACGCGCGCTTAAATCTGGGCAGCTTAAATTGTCTTCACTTGAACACATGCTGACTCTAACTGGCAGCATTTCGATTGAACCTGCTGCAATTCCGCTCGATATTAAAGTGATCTTAATGGCTGAGCCTGAAATTTATTATGAAATTTTAGAGATTGAACCAGAACTTGGCAGTGTCTTTAAAATTCGTGCAGATTTTACCGATACTCTGCAACGTAATGAAACGAATGAACAGGCTTATATGCAGTTGATTGCTGACTATGTACAAGCCGATAAATTATTACCATTTGATCGTAGCGCTTTAGCAGCTTTATTAACTGATTCGAGCCGCCAAGCAGAAGATCAAAGCTCGTTATCATTACATGCGTCGACTTTAGGTGACCTCATTCGAGAAGCGCACCACCATGCGTTTAAAGCCGAAGACAAGATCGTCACTGAACAGCATATCAATTTAGCTCTACAACATCGACAATACCGTTTAGGCTATTTAAGAGAACTTTACTGGCAAGATCTTTCACGTGGTACACAATTAATCGAAACGTCGGGATACCGTTTAGGTCAGATCAATGCCCTTTCCGTTATTCATTATGCAGATGTTGAGTTTGGTTTGCCTTCACGTTTGACAGCGTCTGTTTATCAAGGTGGTGGTGATATTCTTGATATTGAACGTAGTGTAGAACTTGGTGGCTCACTGCATGCCAAAGGCGTGTTGCTGATGTCTAGCTTCTTGAAAGCTCACTTTGGCCGTGAACAAATTTTACATTTCTCCGCTGCGCTTGCATTTGAACAAAGCTATGGTCAAGTCGATGGCGATAGTGCCACTGTTGCTGAGCTTTCAGCATTGATTTCTGCGATTAGCCAGATACCAATTGATCAATCATGGGCGATTACTGGCTCTATGAACCAATTAGGACAAGTCCAGCCAATTGGTGGCGTCAATGCAAAAATTGAAGGCTTTTATGATGCATGTAAATTACAAGGTTTCACAGGTAAGCAAGGTGTCATTATTCCTCGTCAAAACATGCAGCATTTAATGATACGTCAGGATGTTATTGATGCTGTTCGCAGCGGTCAATTCCATATCCATGCGATTGATACGATTGATCAGGCACTTGAAATTTTAATGGCTCGTCCGGTTGGTGCACTCGATAAAAAAGGTAAATACAGCAAAAATTCAATTTATGCAGCAGTGATGGAACAACTTGAATATTGGCAAGCCATTGAGGATGGTGCTGAAATTGAAGAAGAGCCAAAAAAGAAAAAGAAAAATAAGAAAAAAATTAAGAAGCATGAAGAACTTACTGCTAACGATCTGCCACAAGAAAATGCAGAAGAAGTTGCCGCACTAAAACAGAAGTAATAAAAAAGGGCCTGTAAAATACAGGCCCTTTTTACTTTTAGACTTGCAAAATTAACGGACGATTTGAATCGCTCGCCCTCCTGCTAACTGGCTAAAATATTGTTTAAGTGCTTCAACACAACGTTGAATTTTCATTGGTTGTTGATCATGCTTGGCAACTTCTGCATACAATGTAAAAGCTGGTAATTTCCAATCTGGCATGAGTTCAATCAAAGAACCATTTTTTAATTCTTTCTGAGCGTCCAAATATAAAATTCGTGCAATACCGTGTCCTTGCTGACATAACGCTTTTGCAACTTGTAAATTATTGCTCTGCAAACGGCTTTGCATTTCAATATTAAGCGTTTCACCTGTTTTTACATGTTGAAAATTGAAATGGCGCGAGTCATTCATGACATTAATCGACAACAATTCATGATCTCTTAAATCATTAGGATGCACAATTGGACTAGATTGGTTCAGATAACTGGGAGAAGCTACCAAAATTTGATCTACAAAAGCCATCGGAATGATAGAGCTACTCTCTTCTACCGGAGTGGAACTCATGCGTACTGCGATATCAATTCGCTCTTCAATTAAATCGATATAGCGATGCCCAACTTCGAAATGCACAGATAAGCCGCGATGAGCTGACATCCAGTGAGATAATGCAGGAATGAGGTGTTGAACTGCTAAATCAGGAGTTGTTGCAATACGCAAATCTCCGATTAAATCATCCCTCAATTCATTAATTCTGATTTTTCCCCTTTCAGCAGCCGCCAACATCTCTTGACAGCTTGAAAAAAAAGCCTGTCCGGCTTCTGTTAAACTAAGTTTACGAGTGGAGCGATGTAATAAAATTACATCCATTTCATTCTCAAGGGAGCGAATCTGTTGGCTCACCGCACTTGTTGTAATTCCCAATTCACGTGCCGCACCACTGAATGAACTTTTTTCGACCACACAAGCAAAAACACCCATCGCACGAAGCTGATCTAACATAGGTTTCCTCAAATCTAATTTTAAATTTATAAAAAATGCTTATTGTTGTAATGAAAGCAACCAATTACATTATACGAGGAAACCTAAGTTTTTTGCATTAGCTATTTTGGTAAAAGATTTATAGGATTAATCGGTTTTCCATCCAAACGAATCTGGAACTCGAGCATGACCTGAGACGCGCCAGTAGATCCCATTTCGGCAATTTTTTGTCCAGCAGTTATATTATCACCGCTTTTCACCAACATCTTGCTATTGTGGGCATACGCACTGATGTAACCGTCAATATGCTTAACTAAAACCAGATTTCCGTATTCTTTTAAGCCATCCGCTGCATAGACAACTTGACCATCGGCTGCGGCATAAATAGGGTCACCCTGATTTCCACCATAACGGATTCCCTTGACATTATTTGCCAAATTAAACCCTTGAATTACTGGGCCATTAGTCGGTTTTATCCAACGTAAGCTCGAATTTGGTGCAATTGAAGCTACTGTCGTATTTGTTGATGGTACGCTAGTTGCTGGCTGAGTTACTGGAGTAACAGGCTGTGTTGTTGGTAAAGCAATGGTTTGACGCTTAATTTGTTCAGGTTGCGCCATGACTTGCGTAGAAACTGTTCTTGGTGAAGAACCTTTCTTCAAACGCAAAGACTGATTAACATAAATGCGATATGGTGCGGGAATATCATTCATTTCGGCAATACTGACATAGTCCAGACCATAACGCATTGCAATACCACTTAAAGTATCACCTGAACGAACTGTGTAATAGTTAGGAGCCATTGCATAGCGTGAACTATTATTAATTTGCGGTTTAGAAGCACATCCAGCCATAGCCACAGTAAAACCTACAGCTACAGACAACAGCATAATTTTCATTATTTTGTCTTTTTGGATATTCACTCTGCTTTGTTGCCCAATTAAATGCATTGATCTCCCTCACTAAATGCTACAAATCATTTCGGCTAAGAGTACCAAAAAAGTAAGAGGAAACACGTTCCTCTTTTTCTTTATTCACAAAGTTATAACATTCGAGGCAAATTATTGGCTCAAACTTAGCTGTAGGTCTTCTAAAACAGCATAATTTGTTGCGTCCATCTGAATTGGGGTAACACTTACATATCCATTGGCCACTGCAAAAAAGTCAGACTGAATCTGGCTTAGATCGCGCTGCGGATCTGTAACAGCCTCACCTGCTAGTCCAATCCAGTAAACTTGACGCCCTCGTGGGTCGACATGACTCGTAATTGGCTTAGATTGGGCACGGCGTCCCTGATAAGTAATTTGTGCTCCTTTTAATTGTGGCACGTCTGGAATATTAATATTCAAGATATGTCTTGGAGGCAAAGATGGCAGTCCACTTGCAATAAAATCATGAACCCACTGAGCAGCCTGAGCATAATCTTCTTTATTGTTATAAGCCCGCACATCAGAGCCAGCTAAAGACACAGCAATTGCTGGTTGCTTCATCAAACGACCTTCAAATGCTGCGCCTACTGTTCCAGAATATAAAACATCATCACCTAAGTTTGCTCCGCTATTGATTCCACTCACGACCAAATCAAATTCAAAATCGAACAAACCATTCATTGATAAATAAACACAATCTGCTGGCGTACCATTCACTGCCCATACATCTTCGGCAATTTGAATTGGACGTAATGGTCGATCCAATGTCAATGCACTTGAAAAACCACTTCTTTCACTTTCTGGTGCAACCACAACCACGCGTCCAAGTGGTCTTAATGCTTCAGCTAAAGCCTGTATACCTGGCGCAAAAACACCGTCATCGTTCGCAATTAAAATATTCACTAAAATCTTTCTCGACAAATAAACCTAAAGGTTTTCACAATTGAATTATCTGTTGAATTATATATATTTATGCCTCCATAGCATTATAAAATTGTGAAAAAATGAAAACTTTCGCTCCTTTTTTTCAGGTATTGGGGATCAGTATCACATTGTGTACGCAAGCTGTATTTGCAGATGAGGATATCTCAACACAAGAGGCTGATAGCTTAATTAAAGATGATATTGCCGCAACGCAAGTTTTGCAGGAAATCTGCCCAGCTTTCGTGGGAACAAATAAAAAACTTGAGTTAAATACTCAAAAAATTATTGCGATGTATTTGAAAGGTTATTCAAATAAATCAATGTCCTTAGCAAATCTGCAAAATGATGCTGAATTTAAAACTTTATTAAATGAAGCACGTCAGGCTGCAAAACAAATGGACCATCATGAACAACATGAGCTCTGTGAAGAGATGGTTAATTATAAGGAATAGGTCTTAATCTTTTTAGAATAGAGATTTATCAATTTTTGGTTTTCTGTTTGGCATTAAGCAGAAAACCAACATAACAATACATTTTTTCCATTTTCTTAACCTACAAATTGGTTAAGCTATCGACATATTTAAATTTTTTATTTCGGGTTATCAATGTTTATGAAGAAAAGCTTAGTTCAATCGCTCTCTTTGGTTTTACTTATGAGCATGGCAACAGTTGGTTTTGCTGCTGATAAGAAGAAAACAACTGAAAAGAAAACCGAAAATGAAAATGTTGTTGAAGTGACTCCACAACAAGGTATAACCCCTGAAGAATTAGCTGCAATTCAAGTACTTTCTGAAATTTGCCCAGACCTTATTGGCAAAAAAGATGCTGATTTTGCTCAAGGTTACGAACGTTTAGTTAAAGACTATCTTCCAAATGAAACTGATGCTGTCTCTGCGTTAGAAAAACGTAGCAAAGACAAAGGCTTCAAAAAATACTTAAAAGAAGCGCGTAAAGATGCGAAAGCCGCAGGCGATGACCAAAACACTTTAGTTTGCCAAGACGTGAAAGCATATCAATCGCAAAACTAAATTAGCAAAAAACTCTTGAGTTACAATACTGTTTGAAAAAGCCGACTTCCCCCATAGAAGTCGGCTTTGCTTTATCCTAAAATGCTAGGCTCTTCTGCTTCATACAAGATATTGGAATTACATAGAATGACTCGAAAAAGCGCTATTGCTGCACTACTCCTCTTGCCAAGCTTTTCTTATGCAGCAACTGTCTTATCAGCTCCGCCAGAATTAAATAATAAGTCTTATGTATTAATGGATTACGAGACAGGACAAATTCTTGCTTCTAAAAATGAAAACGAAAAGCTTGCACCTGCTTCTATGACTAAAATGATGACTAGTTACATCATTGAACAAAAATTATTAAAAGGTGATCTGACTGAAAATGAGCAGGTTCGTATGAACGAGTCTGCATGGTGTAAAGGAAGTAGCTCTGAATCATGTATGTATGTCCCTTTAAATGGTACAGCAACTGTTCTAGAAATGCTTCGCGGTATTATTATCCAGTCAGGTAATGATGCATCAAAAGCAATGGCTGAACATATTGCCGGAAATGAAGGCACTTTTGCTCACATGATGAATCAGGAAGCAAAACGTATCGGCATGGTAAATACCCAGTTTGTTAACTCGACTGGTATGCCAGCTGAAGGCCACTATTCAACTGCAAAAGATATGGCAGTTTTAGCGCAGCATATTATTAAAGATAGCTCAAAATATTACCCAATCTACTCTGAAAAAGAATTTACCTTTAATGGTATTAAACAAGGCAACCGTAATGCCTTGCTTTACACAGACCCAAGTGTAGATGGTTTAAAAACAGGCCACACAGATGAAGCTGGTTACTGCTTAACTACTTCAAGTAAACGCGGTCCAATGCGTTTAGTTTCGGTGATTTTTGGCACTCCAAGCATGTCTGAACGTGCAGACCAAACTCGTACATTATTAGCTTGGGGCTTTGCAAACTTTGAAACTGCAAATGTTCAGCCAGCCAATCAGGTTCTTGCAAAAGCGAAAGTCTGGTTTGGTAAAGAAGATGAAGTTCAAGTAGGTTTAGCTGAAAACTTTAGTGTGACGATGCCTAAAGGTAAAGCTGACGGCATTAAAACTCAGCTAGTGGTTCAACCTAACTTAAATGCGCCACTTCAAAAGGGCCAAATCGTAGGTAAACTCGTTGCAAGCTTAGACGGCAAAGTAATTGCTGAAAAGCCATTAGTTGCATTAAAGCCAGTTGAAGAAGCAGGATTCTTTGCACGCTTAATCGACCATGTTAAACAATTCTTCAGCAACTTATTCTAATTTTTGAATAGTTGAATTAAGCACTCATGCTATTTAGCCTGAGTGCTTTTTTATTTTATAATTCGTCTAAATTCTATGTTGATACCTCTCATGGCAAAGAACATCCGTCCCTATCTTGAACACCGCCCTCAAGTTGATACAACATGCTATATCGATGAAATGGCTGTTGTAGTCGGTGAAGTGAGCTTAGCTGAAAATGTTTCTGTCTGGCCTTTTGCAGTGATTCGCGGCGACGTAAATAGTATTCAAATTGGCAAAAACAGTAACGTACAAGATCATTGTATGTTGCACGTTAGCCACAAAAATGATGCAAAACCTAATGGCTCACCTCTTATTATTGGTGAAGATGTGACTGTTGGCCACCATGTCACCTTGCATGGCTGCACCATCGGTAACCGTGTTTTAATCGGGATCAATACCGTTGTTCTAGATGACGTGATTATTGAGGATGATGTGATGATTGGCGCGGGAAGTCTGGTTCCACCGCGTAAAGTCTTAAAAAGTGGTTATCTGTATGTAGGAAGCCCTGTACAGCAAGTACGCCCTCTTACCGAAAAAGAATTAGCATTTCTTCCCTATTCGGCAAGACATTATGTGAAAGTACAAAATAATCATAAAGCGGCTCAAGCAGAGCAAGATTAATTAGCTCTATGAAATATCAGCAATAAAATTCTGATTTTTTAAACGATATGGTTTTGTAGTATTGCTCATATCGTTTAGCAGATCACCGTAGCCAAAAACCCCTAAATTTCGTATTATACGTCTTTTAAATAATGGTGCTTTTTTATGGCCGCATGGACTCCTCATGTCACCGTTGCTACAGTCGTAGAAAAAGACGGACGCTATCTTTTTGTAGAAGAACATAGCGAAGGTTTTGTACACACCGTATTTAACCAACCTGCTGGTCATGTGGAATGTGGTGAGTCATTAACACAAGCAGCCATTCGTGAAACACTTGAAGAAACGGGTCATCATGTTGAAATTGATGCCTTGCTCGGTATTTATACTTATACCCCGCCCATGTTTCCGGACCGTACATATTATCGCTTCTGTTTTCTAGCGCATGTGACGCAGGTTGAAAGTAATCCTCAACTCGATACAGATATTGTAGCTGCTGTGTGGATGACACCAGATGAGCTCAAAGAATCTGCTCGTGTTCGTAGTCCGCTCGTACTAAAAGCAGTTGAAGATGCCATGAAAGGCTACCATTATCCTTTATCGCTTATTTATGAGCACCCTTTCTCTCCCTCATTAACTTCTCATTTGGATGCCTAGTCCTATGCAACAACGTGTCATCGTCGGTATGTCTGGTGGTGTAGACTCTTCTGTTTCTGCAGCACTTTTACTTCAACAAGGATATCAAGTTGAAGGTCTTTTCATGAAGAACTGGGAGGAAGACGACGGCACGGAATACTGTACGGCAATGGAAGATTTAGCCGATGCTCAAGCAGTAGCGGATAAAATCGGTATCAAACTCCATACAGCAAACTTTGCTATGGAATATTGGGACCGCGTATTTGAACTTTTCTTAGCTGAATATGCAGCTGGACGCACCCCGAACCCAGATATTTTATGCAATAAAGAAATTAAGTTCCGTGCATTTTTAGATCATGCCATGACTTTAGGTGCAGACTTTATCGCAACTGGTCATTATGCTCGCCGTGGTGAAACTGCATATAACTCGAAAGGCGAAGCATACGCACCATTATTACGTGGTGTAGACAATAACAAAGACCAAACTTATTTCTTACATGCTGTTCATGGTAAAGAAATTAACAAAACCCTATTTCCGGTAGGTGAGATCGAAAAACCAGAAGTCCGTAGAATTGCTGAAGAACTTGATCTTGCTACAGCCAAGAAAAAAGACTCTACAGGAATCTGTTTTATTGGCGAACGTCGATTTAATGACTTTCTTAAACAATATTTGCCCGCTCAACCTGGAAAAATTGTACTTGATACAGGTAAAGAAGTTGGTGAACATCACGGTCTGATGTACTATACGCTCGGTCAACGTGGCGGAATTGGTCTAGGTGGTTTGAAAGGTGCAGCTGAAGGTGCATGGTTCGTACTACACAAAGATATTGCCAATAACCGCCTAGTTATTGGTCAGGGGCATGAACACCCACTCATGCAAAGCACACAGCTTTGGAGTGAGTCAATCGACTGGGTGGCAGGCGAACAGAATATTCCAGCTGAAGGTTTACGCTGTACAGCTAAAACACGCTATCGCCAACCTGATCAGGCATGTACAGTTTTTAATGATGAAAATAGTGAACACGGTGTACGAGTTGAGTTTGATGAACCTCAGCGCGCTGTTACACCGGGTCAAAGCGTTGTATTTTATTCAGATGAAGTTTGCTTAGGCGGGGGTGTCATTCACCATACAAATGCCCCTACACCAAATTTTATTTAAGGGAATGAATGGCATGGTGGAGTTACCATTTCAACAATCACAAGCCTTGAATGTTCGCCAAAACCGTGCCCTTGCCTTGGCTGGGGTATTTCAGGCCACCCAGCTCACGCACATGACAGCTTTAACGGGTCAACAGAGTATTGGTGAAAGTGGTAACTTCTATTTTGAGCTGTTAATCAAAGCGAGTTTAAATATTCGTCCTACAGTCAACAATGGTGTCCAAACATTAGATTTTTTTAATCAATTGGCAGATATTTCTTTAGGGCTTAAAACACTCGAAAATTGTATTACCCAACCCTTTACAAATATGCCTAAATCTCGCCTTCCAAAAATGGGCACTGCCAAGCTTCCCATGTCATACGCGATGTCCCTTTTACAATTAGAAAAGAAGGTCTATAGCAATCCCGAATACGTCGCAATCATTGAAAAAGCTCAGCAAAAGATTTTAAAACAGCTTTCTTTTTTTGATAACAACTATTTACACCCAAGCATTTTAGCCAATTTGGCTCAAACTTATGTTGATACTGCTGGGCAGATTAATCCCCGCATTCTCGTTCGTGGTAATGCAGAAGCATTTAAAGATACCAACCATACGAATCGCATCCGTGCTTGTCTGTTTACTGGCTTGCAAATGGCCCATTTATGGCGACAACTCGGTGGTAGTTCGTGGAACATGATTTTTAGCAAGCGTAAATTGCTACAGGATATTCAGGCACTTGCTCGTTTACAGTACCAGGTCATCTAAGACTGTAAAGAGATTATTTTTGGTTTTATGTTTATTCCAACATTAAGGAATCGTTATGAACGCTTTAACCGCACTATCACCATTAGATGGACGTTATGCCAGCAAATGTGATGCGCTACGCCCTTTTCTTTCTGAGTTTGGTTTAATTCATGCTCGTGTCACTGTAGAAGTGCGTTGGTTACAAGCGCTTTCTAACCGTCCAGAAATTGTTGAAGTTGCTCCTTTTTCAAATGAAACAAATGCAGCTTTAGATGCCATTGTTAGCAACTTTTCTGAAGAAGATGCTAACCGCATTAAAGAAATTGAACGCACAACGAACCATGATGTAAAAGCTGTTGAGTATTTCTTAAAAGAGAAAATTGCAGGTATTACTGAATTACAAAATGCGGGTGAGTTCATTCACTTTGCTTGTACATCAGAAGACATTAACAACTTGTCTCATGCACTGATGCTTAAAAACGGCCGCGAAGTTTTAGTATCAAGCATGAAGCAAATTTTAAATGCGATCTCTGCTTTAGCAACGACTCATGCTGAACAACCAATGTTGTCACGTACACACGGTCAAACTGCAAGCCCAACAACTTTGGGTAAAGAAATGGCGAACGTCGCATACCGTTTAGCTCGCCAAATCAAGCAATTTGAAAATGTTGAGCTACTAGGCAAAATCAACGGCGCTGTAGGTAACTACAATGCTCACCTTTCTGCTTATCCAGATGTTGACTGGGCTGCGCATGCTCAAGCTTTTGTGGAGTCTTTAGGTTTAGCATTCAACCCGTACACGACACAAATCGAGCCACATGACTACATGGCAGAGTTGTTTGATGCCCTACGTCGCTTCAACACGATTTTAATCGACTTTAACCGTGACGTATGGGGCTACATCTCTTTAGGTTACTTCAAACAAAGATTAAAAGATGGTGAAGTTGGTTCTTCAACTATGCCACACAAAGTTAACCCAATTGACTTTGAAAACTCTGAAGGTAACTTAGGTATTGCGAATGCCGTATTAGCTCACTTAGGCGAAAAATTACCAATTTCTCGCTGGCAGCGCGACTTAACTGACTCGACTGTACTTCGTAATATGGGTGTTGGTTTTGCGCAAAGTTTAATTGCTTTTGATGCGTGTTTAAAAGGTATTGGTAAACTTGAGCTCAATGCAGCTCGTTTACTTGAAGATCTTGACCAAGCTCAAGAAGTTTTAGCAGAGCCAATTCAAACTGTTATGCGCCGTTATAACGTTGAAAAGCCATATGAAAAGTTAAAAGCATTAACTCGTGGTCAAGCAATGACTCGCGACATGATGGTTAATTTCGTAAATGGTGAGGAACTTCTTCAAGTGCCAAGCGAAGAGCGTGCGCGTTTAGCAGAGCTTACTCCTGCAACTTACACAGGTAATGCTGCTGAACAAGCAAAACAGATCAATGACTTAATTAGCAAAATCTAATTGAAAAGTTAAAAAAAGCGAAGCTTCGGCTTCGCTTTTTTATTACACTGATATAAAGCACAATAAAGTCCTATTTATAAAATGATCGAAAAACAATTCAAACTTAAACACTATGTTGCTCTAGTCCTCATATTTATTGCCATCTTACTATCAAGCATTCACCCCCTTGAATTTGAAGCTTATTTACTTCATCAGGTAGGGACTGTTTTTATGTTAGTTCTACTATTTATTATTTTTAAAAAGATTGGTCTCGATTTTTTAAGTTTTACTCTCTACTTACTATTTTTACTGATTCACATTATCGGTGCACATTACCTATATTCATATGTTCCTTATAATGACTGGATTCAACAGGTGTTCCATTTTAATCTAGATCAATACATGGGGTGGTCCCGTAATATGTATGATCGTTTAGTACATCTTGCATATGGTGTTTTACTCTACCCTCTTATTTATCGAGTTTTTCAAGTTTGGTTGCCTACAGCACGGCCTTTTACTCTGTTTTTACTTGTTATCCAGTTCGTGATGGCATCTAGCGTTTTTTATGAACTCATTGAATGGGCGATTGCAATTGGTTTATCTCCAGAAGAAGCTGAGAATTATAATGGTCAACAAGGCGACATGTGGGATGCCCATAAAGATATGCTGTTAGCAACTATTGGGGCAATAATTTATGGAGTTGCTGCTCTTATAAAAAACCTAAAATAAATAATTCATAAATAAAAAAAAGCGCTCAATGAGCGCTTCTTTTAAAGGTTCTTCAGACTACTGGATAAGTTTGATCTAAAAGATTTTGTAAAACTGAAGAAGTTGTATTTGGTAGAAGATGATCTAGATTGGTCGTGACTTCACTAACTGTATTATTTACATCACTCTGTTCATTCACCACTGGCTTAGACTCTGTTGCAGATAAAAGTTTTGCGATCGGGTCTGAATCATTAGATGAAGAACTTTTTAACAACTCATCTAATTGCACAGATTTCTGCTGGCCACTATTCGTTTCATTCGTTGTATTCTGTACTAACTTTAATGTATTTAACCCAACACTATCAGCAACAGATACAGTTTCTGTATGAGCTGTATCAACTGCTGCATCACTTAAACTCGCAGTCTTTGGAGCGACTACATAAAAGGTAAATGGCGAACTGACTTCACTCGTAAGTCCTGCTGCATCTGTCTGAGTCAAAGTAATCGTATGCTTTCCAATGGCTAAATCTTTATCAAGACTAAACGTCCACGATCTACCACTACTTACAGTCACAATTCCAATAGCAACGCCATTATCATAAATAGTGAGCGTGGCATTTGCCTCACCTGATCCTGTAAGTTTTGGTCTTGCATCATCTGTTTCAGAACCAGCTGTAATCGCCCCTTTTAAAGCTCCCACATCATCATCCACACTATTTAAGATAGGTTTGATAGGAGGCGTAGTATCTTTAGTGCCGATAATATCAAGAACATCAGATTTATTTCCGGCACTATCAATAGCTGATACAGATGCATGTTTATTATCAGTTAAGGCTGGCGAAATAGAAATCGTAAATTTCCCATCTGCACCAGCGGTTCCACTACCAATGACCTTGCCGCTTAAATCTTTAACTTCAATTTTTGCATTAGCTTCTGCTGTGCCTGTTACTGTTGTACCATCCGCATTAATTTGAGCAATGGGTTTATCAGGTGCAATAGAGTCATAATTTGGAGAAATTTCTAAAGGTCTAGAAGTATTTCCTGCTGCATCTTCAACAACAATAGTAGCCTTCTGTGCATCTTTTAATGCAGGAGAAAGTGTAATTTGAAACTCGCCTTGAGCGTTTGCTGTACCACTTCCAATCACTTTACCATCAGCATCTTTAATTTGAACCTTTGCATTGGCTTCAGTTTTACCTTCAACTGTTGTGCCTTCTTTATTCACTTCTACTAAAGGCGCATCTGGAGCATACGTATCTTTTCCAGCAATTATTTTACTTGGCTCAGATTTATTGCCAGCTGCATCTTCTGCAATCACCTTCCCACCTGCATCATTAGTCAATGGCGGAGTAAGTTTTAAAGAAAAGATCCCATCTTTATTCGCAGTTACAGTTCCTAATACTTTATCAGCGGCATCATATACAGTAATTTTTGCATTGGCTTCAGCTTTACCTGTTACTAATGACCCATCTGCACTAAGCTGAGCTTGGGGAGCATCTGGAGCAATTGTATCTTTTGTACCTGTAATAGCAGCACCACTAGACTCTTTACCGCCCCCATTTTGAGCAGAAACATTTAATTTATTTCCATCGGTCAAAGGCTTGTCTAACTTGATAGTAAAATTACCACTTGCATCTGCAACACCAGAGGCTACCGTATTTCCAGCAGTATCTTTAATATAGATTTTTGCATTAGCTTCTGCCTTACCAGTGACAGTAACAGCATCATCTGCAAGTTTTAAATCTGTTGGTTTAGCAGTGTTTTGGACATCAACAGGTGAATCATCCTTGTCATCGTTATCAAAAGCCCAAAGATATAAACCTTCAGCAGCTAAAACTGCTAAGCCTGCTTTTAGCACGTTACCCATCGAAAAAGTTGGGGAATCATCGACCGCCATTGTTGAAGCTGATTGGCTAGTGCTTGTGTAGGCTAAATCTGTGACATGGTTTAAACCTGTATAGTCGATCACCTTACCTTGGGCATCAAATTGAGCTTCAACAAATTTCCCATGTTCAGTTGGAAGAACAAGTGAATGGTCTGTTGTATTCGTTGCTTCATTAAAGAAATTTTCTAAGACAATGGTCTCTCCATTTTTTAAATGGATGACGAGACTTCCACCCTGTTTTTCCACCGATGCTATATCTTTTTGACTTACACCAATTTGAATAATAGAAGGTTTACTTAACACTACCTTATTGAGCTGACCATCTTGCAGAACGTCCAAACCCTCTTTGGATGCCACAATTATTCTTGTCATTATTTCCTACCCTGAGTTTCAGTTATATTTTTTAAATGTTTAACTTTTTAAATGATTCATCTAAAAGCTATTTTATTGCTGTTTAAAATATCAAAATCATGTGTTTATCACAATTCAAAAAGTATATTTATCAATAATTATTTTTGACTTTTTATTAAAAAGCTAAAGATATTTAAAAAGCTGGATTTATTTATTAATTCAATAAAAAAACCAGCATATTAAGCTGGTTTTTATCAAAATGTGAATCACAAAAACTTATAGTTTTGGATCACGCATCTGCACAAGAGTTGTATTTGCTTTTGCAAGGTTTTCCATCACTTTATTCATTATAGCTGGAATCAAACTATCTGCCATTTGTGCTGCTTGTAAACCCAACTTTTCACCTAAGGTCGCTTTCCTACGAGTGTTAATCACATAGACATCATGCTGTGCTAATAAAGCTAATAGATACTCATCAGATGTTTGTAATTTATCAACAAGGTTGAGATTAAGCGCATCTTCACCATACCAATGTTCACCTGTAGCGACTTTATCAACATTAAGCTGTGGTCGATACTTTTCTACAAAGTGCTTAAATAACACATGAGTCTGTTGAAGTTCTTCTTCAAACTTTGCTTTACCTTCAGGTGTATTTTCACCAAACATCGTTACAGTACGCTTATATTGCCCTGCTGTATAAAGCTCAAAGTCAACATTATGTTCTTTTAAAAGACGATTAAAATTTGGAACTTGAGCAACAACACCAATTGAACCCACAATAGCAAATGGTGCAGTAATAATTTCATTTGCGATACATGCCATCATATAGCCGCCACTCGCTGCCACTTTGTCTACACAGATGGTCAGATGGAAACCTGCATCGCGTAAGCGCACCAATTGAGCTGCTGCTAGACCATAACCATGTACCATGCCTCCTGGACTTTCAAGGCGAACAACAACGCGGTCACGCCCTGCTTTAGCAGTTGCTAAAATGAGAGTAATTTCTTCTCGTATGTTTTCAACTGCTGAAGCTTGAATATCACCTTTAAAATCCAACACAAAGATTTTCTGATTATTTTTACGGCGGATTTTAGCTTCTTTAGCAAGTTGTTGAGCCAATTGTAAAAGTTCTAAACGGCTTGCAGTAGTTTGTGCAATTTTTTTTCTCTGTTCATTTACACGTGCATTTAAATGACTAACACGTATTTCTGCAGGGAGTTTAGGCAAATGGAATAACATAAAATTCTAAGCTCATAAGTTATCTTTTATAGCCTTAAGATGTGGTCCTTTTGATTAAAATTCAATAGCGATTTTGCAAAATAGAGTCATTTTCATTTATAAAATAAAAAAAAGAGCGCATGGCTCTTTTTCTTATATCACTTACTAATTAACCGAAGCGTCCAGTAATATAGGCTTCCGTCAACTGATGGTCAGGTTGAGTAAAGACTTTTTCAGTTGAGTTGACTTCAATCAAATCACCTAAATGGAAATAGGCAGTACGATCTGAAACACGTGCTGCTTGTTGCATAGAGTGAGTCACAATTACAATTGTATATTGATTCGACAATTCAGAAATCAATTCTTCAATTTTTGCTGTGGCAATTGGGTCAAGTGCAGAACATGGCTCATCCATTAAAATGACTTCTGGACTTACTGCAATCGTACGTGCAATACATAAACGTTGCTGCTGACCACCTGACAAACCAGTACCCGGTTGATTCAAACGATCTTTCACTTCGTCCCATAAACCCGCTTTACGCAAGCTATTTTCAACAATTTCTTCAAGATCATATTTATCACGTGCTAGACCATGAAGTTTAGGACCATAAGCCACGTTATCAAAAATAGTTTTAGGGAATGGATTTGGCTTCTGGAACACCATACCAACTTGAGCACGCAATAATACGACATCAAGGTTTGGGTCATAAATATTGTGGTTATCAAGTGTAATCTTACCTGTTACACGACAACCATCAATGGTGTCATTCATACGGTTTATCGTACGAAGAAAGGTAGATTTACCACAACCTGACGGTCCAATAAAGGCAATAACTTCGTTTTGGTAAATATCGAGGTCAATACCCTTAATCGCTTCAAAATCACCATAATAAACATGGGCATCTTGTGCACTGATTTTAATTTCGGTTGAGTTCTGCTTTTTTGAAGTATGTGGTTCAAAATGCGAAACATACGAAGTGCCATGATTTTGCGATTTATCTGTAAATTGAGATTGTTCAGTGTTCACTAACTTATCCTTTTCTAAGGAATTCGTAATATCAATAGTATTCATGATTTATCCTCTATTACCAACGCACTTCGAACTTTTTACGTAACCAAATTGCAAGACTGTTTAAACCAATCATTAATGCAAGGAGTACGATAATCGCAGCGGCAGTACGGCCTTCGAAGAAGTTACGCAACTCATTACCTTGCCATAAATAAACTTGGACAGGTAAAGCTGTTGCTTGATCAAATGGGGTTGTTGGAATACTTGCAACGAATGCACTCATTCCGATTAAAAGTAAAGGTGCTGTTTCACCAAGTGCGTGAGCAACGCCAATAATTGCGCCGGTCATAATACCTGGCAAAGCTAATGGTAAAACGTGGTGAAAAATGGTCTGAAATTTAGAAGCTCCCAAACCAAGTGCAGCTTGTCGAATAGAAGGTGGTACTGCTTTTAATGAAGCACGAGTAGTAATAATGACTGTTGGTAATGTCATCAAACTTAAAACTAAACCACCTACTAACGGAGCAGATAAAGGCAAATGCATCCAACCAATAAAAATTGCTGCACCGAGTAAACCAAACACAATTGAAGGAACCGCAGCAAGGTTATTGATGTTGACTTCAATAATGTCTGTAATAAGATTCTTTGGAGCAAATTCTTCAAGATAGATTGCGCTGGCAACGCCAATCGGAATTGCAATAATGATCACAATCAGCATCATGAATAATGAACCCATGAATGCACCTGCAAGACCACTAATTGCTGGTGAACTACGAGAGTCAGGGTTCTTAAATAAGTTCATATTAAATGTACTTTCAAGAACACCTTTTGCTTTTAGTTCATCTGCAAGTTTACGCACTTCCGGATCAAGCTGTTGCTGATCATCTGGCAATGAACGGTCAATATTACCTTTTAACCAGACATCAACATTGGCATCGCCCAAGAAATTAAGATTTTCTTTCTTACCAATGAGTGATGGGTCCGCAAAAACCATATCACGTAAACGATAAGCTTCTGAGCTCGCATAAAGACTGCTTAAGTAATCACGTTGGCCAGCAAGCGTAGGGTCTTTAGCAATCATTCCATTTACAATAATGCCGTCCCAATCCACCATACCCATTTTGGTTTGCCAGTCGATATAACGCTCTTGATAATGTGCAGGTGTTTCCCCCTGCCCACGAACAGGTACTGGACCTGCATCAATCACTTTCGGATCAAAGTAAATTGGAACATTCATACTCGTTTGCCAAAAAGCAGGTAAACCTTTTGCCAAAATACTGCTAAACAATAGCGCAACGAATGCAAGTCCAATTACGACTGCCGAGAACCCAGCATAACGAAAAGCTTTTTCTTTACGATGACGTTTAGCCAAAGATTTTTCGATGACTTGTTTACGTCGTTCACTTAATTCAGCAGCAACTTTTGGATCAAATACGTTCTGATCCATAGGAGACGATGTATTTGATGTACTCATTCGTATTGCTCACGGTATTTACGCACAATGTACAGTGCAACAATGTTTAGACATAAGGTAATCACAAAGA
This sequence comes from Acinetobacter sp. V102_4, assembly GCF_031799005.1. Lineage (NCBI taxonomy): Bacteria > Pseudomonadati > Pseudomonadota > Gammaproteobacteria > Moraxellales > Moraxellaceae > Acinetobacter > Acinetobacter sp. V102_4. The sequence continues at coordinate 186,974 of NZ_JAVQNR010000038.1, forward strand.
GTGTTAGACCTAACGCGAATGCAACCAAAGCTTGTGGGCTGGCAAAGTCAGTATCACCAGTTAACTGTTTTACGATCGTAACGGTCACTGTCGAAACAGCTTCAAATGGATTTGCATGTAAAAGTGGACTGTTCCCTGCGGCCAAAACCACAATCATGGTTTCCCCTACGGCACGAGAGACAGCTAATAAAAAGGCGCCAGTAATACCTGGTAACGCAGCGGGTAAAACGACTTGACGAATTGTTTCAGACTTAGTTGCTCCAAGTCCTAAAGAACCGTCACGTAATGCACGAGGCACTTGGGTAATAATGTCATCTGATAAAGAAGAAACAAACGGGATAATCATAATCCCCATCACGAAACCAGCAGTTAAAGCACTGGTCGCGTTAATTTCAAGACCCACATAAGCACCAGCTGTCTTGAAAAATGGTCCAATAATCATCATGGCAAAAACACCATAAACAATTGTTGGAATACCGGCTAAAACTTCAATTGTTGGTTTTGCCCATGAGCGTAACCATGGCGAAGCATATTCAGCTAAATAAATGGCAATCATTAATCCAATTGGTACGGCAACTAATAAAGCAATGCCGCTGACCATCAATGTGCCCCAAAGTAATGGCAATAAACCATAACTGCCTTCAGCATTACCTGAGGTACTAAAACCTGGGTTCCACTCTGTCCCAAAGAAGAAATCAAGTGGGCTTACAAAACGGAAGAAGTGCATTGCTTCGCCAAACATCGACATCACAATACCGATGGTTGTTAAAATCGCAACACCAGAACATAAAATCAAAGCAACATTAATGGCGCGCTCAACTTGGTTACGCGCACGATATTGTTGATTAATTTTTTTCTTTGCCCAGACTAAACCCAATAAAGCTACACAAACGACAACAGCAAATTTGGCAAAAGAGCCAATGGTTTGAAATTTTGCGAACTGTTGTGCAGCCGCTAATTCATAGGCTGCCGGTTTATCACTCACCCCAAAACCTGAAGCAATGGCTTGAACACGATCAACCAATACGCTTCTGCCGGCTTCATCAAGTGAAGCACTTATAGACGCGGGAATATTATTAAAAATAATATGATTTAAAATACTTGGTTCAACCAAGCTCCAAATGATCAAAATTAAAAAAGCAGGGATACCGCACCAAAGTCCAACCAGTGCACCATAATAACCAGGACGAGAATGTAACGTCGCCGAGTTGCTTCCCTTACCTGCTAGGCTACGGCTCTTTCTTAGCCCAAGTTGATATGCGATTGCCACAAGGGCTAACAACACACCGATAAGTAGCAGATTCATGTACTCTCCACTGTTTTCTCAATTGTCATAATTTGGAAAAACAAGTTAGACAAAAAGGCTGATGAACTTTCAAGATCACCAGCCCCTATTCAAACTAACTTACTTAACAGTTTTACCTGCTTTAAAGTCAGCCAAAACTTTTGCACGTTCAGCATCAGACATTGCGATTAAGCCATCACGCTCAGCTTTAGAACCTTTACCTGTTGCTTTTTTGCTTACGAAATATTCTACATATTGCGGTAAGCCTTTAACTGATTTTAAGTGCTCGCCTTTCACATAGAAGAACAATGGACGAGATACAGGGTATGTACCGTTCAATACAGTTTTCTCAGAAGGAACAACATTGTTTACTGTCGCTACACGTAACTTGTCACGGTTCATATCATAGAAACTTAAACCAAACACACCTACTGCACTTGGAGAAGTCTTTAAGCGAGCCAATGTTTCTGTGTAATCACCAGCAATTTCAATTACACGACCATCTTTACGGAAAGTAGAACATGCTTTCTTCTGAGCATCTTTGTCTAAGCTCTTGAAGTATTCATACGATTCGCAACCAGCTTCAACCATTTTCTCTTGGAAAACTTCACGAGTACCGTGGTTAGATGCAGGAATTACAAGTGTAATCGGTTCATTTGGAAGAGATTTATCAATCTGGTTCCAGTTTGTATATGGGTTTGGAACCAACTTACCTTTTGAAGGTAACTGTGCAGCTAAAGCAGCAAACACATGGTAAGGTTTTAATTTATAAGCAGCTTTGTTTGAGTTAGACGCGAATACAATACCGTCGTAACCAATTTTGATTTCTTGAATTTGTTTTACACCAGCTTTATTACAAGCTTCGATTTCAGTGCTTTTAATTTTACGAGAAGCGTTTGCAACGTCGATTGTGTTATCGCCAACGCCTTGACAGAATTGTTTTAAACCAGCAGAAGAACCGCCAGAACCAACTACAGGAGTTTTAAATTGAGGGAAAGTATTACCAAACTCTTCAGCTACAACGCTGGCAAATGGTAATACAGTTGAAGAACCAGCAATTTGAATCGTATCACGAGCTGCATTTGCAGTCGTTGTTACAGCTGCCCCAGTTACTGCTAACGCAATTGCGATTTGACGTGGATTTAAGCGCATTCTGTTCTCTCTCATTAATGCAATAGGTTGTACGTCACTTTTTGTTGAGTGCTTGTACGCTCTTCGATAGCTGCATTGTGAATAGAAAATATGACAATTAAGTTACAGTATGATGACGCTTTAATGATTTCGATATTGTTAATTGTCACATTATTATTTTTTACCTATTATCAAATATTTAATTCAATCCTAGTAGGTATTTTACGTTATATATTAGTCTGTATTATTACACTCGTTAAAAATATAAGATTTTTGTATTTATAAAATATAAAAAATAAAGATGTTATAAATGTTTTAAAAAACGATAATTTAGTTATCTTTAGTTTAATGATTAAAATATTTTTTGATTAAGGAAGTTTTTATTAAAATATTTCTAAAAATAATAATTTCTTTGTAACATGAAAATAATATGACAAAAGATAAAGGGTTACCTGTTTTACGTCAGGTAACCGCAATATCATTGTCAATTTAAACGATCAACTCGATTGTACTTCTGGCATCGCAACCATTTTTTTACGATATTTTAAGAAATATGTAAGGGCTAAAACAGCCAACCAGATTGGGCCTAAAATAACAGCAAGTCTCATATCTGGCGTCATTGCCATAATAATAAGAATAAAGCATACAAAGCTAATGGTTAAATAATTACTCCATGGGCTAAGAATGCTTTGGAATTTGGTTTGACGTTTTTGCAATTTCATTGCTTTAGTGAATTTCAAATGAGTCACTGAAATCATAAGCCAATTAATAACAAGTGCAGCCACAACCAGCATCATAAAGAGCTGAAAAGCTTGACCTGGAATTAGGTAATTTACGACCACACATATTGCTGTAATCGATGCAGATACTACTGCTGCTGGAACTGGAATGCCTCGACTGTTTACTTTCTTCAAGATAGCTGGGGCATTACCCTGCTCTGCTAAACCATGCAACATACGGCTATTACAATAAATACAGCTGTTATAAACCGAAATGGCAGCAATCAAGACCACAAAGTTTAAAACGTTCGCAACGCCATTACTATTTAATGATTGGAAAATCATTACAAATGGGCTACCGCCTTCTGCAACCATATTCCAAGGGTAAAGGCACAGTAAGATTCCAATCGCACCGATATAGAAAATTAAAATACGGTAAACAATCTGGTTCACTGCTTTTGGAATAGTCGTTTCAGGTTTTTTAGTTTCAGCCGCAGCAATACCAATTAATTCTAAGCCACCAAATGCAAACATAATGACGGCCAAAGCCATGACAAAACCGTGAATTCCGTGCGGGAAGAAACCACCGTGTTGCCATAAATTTGCAATACCTGCTTGCGGACCAGCAGAACCTGTAAATAAGAGATAGGTACCAAAACCAATCATGCTTAAAATTGCAACAATCTTAATGCAGGAAAATAAGAATTCGGATTCCCCAAAAAAGCGGACATTTACCAAGTTAATGCCATTAATTAAAATAAAGAAAAATAAAGCAGTCAGCCAAGTGGGAATTTCAGGCCACCAAAACTGAATGAAGGTGCCAATTGCACTGAGTTCAGCCATGCTTACCAGTACATACAACACCCAATAGTTCCAGCCAGACATAAAACCAGCCATTTTGCCCCAGTACTTGTTTGCAAAATAACTGAATGAACCGCTTACTGGCTCTTCAACAACCATTTCACCTAAATGACGCATAATTAAGAAAGCGATAATTCCGGCAATTGCATATCCCAATAAAATTGAAGGACCTGCCAGTTTAATTGTTTGAGAAAGACCTAAGAATAACCCTGTTCCGATCGCCCCTCCGAGTGCGATGAGTTGAATATGCCGATTGGATAAGCCTTGTTTTAACTCGTGCTTATTGTTTGCATCCATAACATTATCTCCAATGTTGGTGTCACTTCCTGTACACCTTTATTCAGCACCATATCCGAAGATCAGAAACCGACCTTCGGACATAAGTTTGCTTTAATATGAGTCCATTTAATTTTTGAGAAGACTTGTCCTGTCTTCTATTTAAAACGAGCTTGCATCCTTACATTTAATAGGCTGGGAACGCTCCTTTAAAATTTCGTAACCGCGATCACCGTAGTCAAAACGAGCAATCACAGAAGCAAATTTTTTCAAACTCACCGGTGCATCCATTGCTGGTAGTTTTAATTCAATAAAAGTTAATTGATCATTCTGATGAACATTGTCTAAAACACTCTTAAGCTGTCCGGCAGTTTCAACCACATAGGTGGTATGACCTTTTTTACCGTTAAATACAGCTGGAATTTCAGTATATTTCCAATTTTGTACATCGTTATAGGCAGCGTTTTCGCCCATGATTAATCGCTCAATGGTGTAACCGCCATTGTTCAGCAAGAAAATAATGGGTTTTAAACCGTGACGGATAATCGTAGAGAGCTCTTGTACCGTAAGCTGGAATGAACCATCACCAATAAATAGAATTTGACGGCGTTCAGGAGCAGCTAGCAAACTACCAAGTAAAGCCGGTAAGGTATAACCGATTGAACCCCAAAGTGGCTGAGCAATATATTTAGCTGTAGCAGGAAGTTTTAAACCAGACAAAGCTGAGTTTGATGTTCCCACCTCTCCAATAATCACATCATCTTCTTTTAAGAAACCTGCAATATAGTTCCAAAGTACATCTTGGCTTAGCTTTTGTTGTGCTGGGGCTTCAAAGGCTTTTTGAGGTTGCTTTTCAAGAACAGGTTTAGTCGCTTTACGCGGTGCAACTTTTTTATTTAACTCAACAAGTAATTGTCCAATCTCAATGCCTGGAAAATCCTGACCAAAAATATTCAGACCATAAGATTTAATTTCGATATAGTTTTTAGTCGCAATTTGATGAGTAAATACAGCTGAACCGACGTCGGTAAAACGTGCTCCAATACCAATTAAACAATCAGACTGCTCAATGATATTTTTAACATGTGGCTGGCTTGCCCCACCCACATAAGTACCGATGTAACGAGGGGAGCCTTCATCCATAATATTTTTTGCAGTATTCATACCGGCAAATGGAATTGAGCACTTTTGAGATAAATCATTAAGTAGAGAAGTTACACCAAAAACTGAAGCTTCATTATCAATAAGAAGCGCTGGGCTTTGAGCATTCGCAATAATGTCACAAAGTTTGCTCACCACAGTTTGCAATAATTCAGGTTCAACAGCTGGATAACTTAGGTCAAGCGGACGCTCAGACACTTCAATTTTAACGTGAGTAATATCTCCAGGTAATTGAATGTGTACAGGGCGGCGATCAAGAAAACACTGACGTAATACACGGTCAATTTCAAAGGCTGCATTTGCCGGAGTTAAACGTGTTTGAGCAACTGTGAACTCTTTCATACAGTTCATAATATTGTCGTAGTTACCATCAACCAACGTATGGTGAATCAAAGTACCTTTTTGCACTGCATGTAAAGGTGGAATACCAGAAATATGGATAAGAGGTACATTTTCTGCATAGGCACCAGCAATGCCATTAATCGCACTTAAGTCACCTACACCATATGTGGTTGCCAAGGCAGAAAAACCGTTAATTCGTGCATAACCATCTGCTGCATAGGCAGCATTTAATTCATTACAATTTCCAATAAATTCGAGTTCTGGATCTGCTTCAACTTGTTCTAGATATGAGAGGTTAAAATCACCAGGTACACCAAACAGATGTTGGATACCCATTTGTTTTAGACGAAGATTTAAAAAGTCACCGATTTCTATGAACATTGCTCTATATCCTTTGAGACCAATTTTTATTCCATAGAAAAATAATATTTCATCTACCTTTTAGATTTCGTGCATAATAAAAACGCATTTTAATAAAAATACATGATTTGTGTATCATAAAAGGATTTTATGCAATGGATAAGTTCGACTGGCAAATCATTCAGGCATTACAAAAGAATGGACGGCTCACCAATCAGGAAGTTGGAGATTTAATCGGTTTATCTGCTTCCCAATGTTCTAGAAGAAGACAGCTGCTTGAGCAAAAAGGCATAATTTTAGGTTACACTGCCCGCATCCAGCAACAAGCGCTAGGACTGGAAGTCACAGCGATGATTCATATTAATTTAAGAACACACGAAGCTAAATCGCAGCAGGCTTTTCAAGAATTAATTGAAGCTGAAGATAACATTCAAGATGCATTTTCAATTAGTGGCGATGCTGATTTTATTTTAAAAGTAGTTGCAGAGAATTTAGAACAGCTTTCTCAATTTGTGACTGAAAGATTGCTTTCTTATAATTTTATTGGCCACATAAAGTCTTACATTGTTCTTAAAAAAATCAAAGAACAGAATCATTTTTTGATCAAACCTAAAAGTCACGGCTACCATCACACGACTTAAGCAAGTTCGGCTTTTAATAAAATAATTTAGAATAAAAAGGCGGATCTATCATCCGCCTTAAAATTAATATTTAGACTTTACTAATATGTAGTGTTTGACCAATCGTGTTTTCAAGCAAGCCTTCCAAACCAAACTCAGCACCTAAGCCTGACATTTTCCAGCCACCAAAAGGTGCATAAGGGAGAACCTCTGCATGTGTATTGACCCAAACCGTACCGCATTGAAGCTGAGTAGCATAAACCTGAGCAGCTTTAATGTCAGAAGACCAAATTGATCCGCCTAAACCAAATTCACTATCATTGGCGCGAGCAATTGCATCGTTGATATCTGTATATTTTAAAATAGGTAACACTGGACCAAATTGCTCTTCTTGGACCACACGGCAAGATTCAGAAACTTCAGTCAAAATAGTAGGCGCAATAAAGTAGCCCTGCTCTGGTAATTGCTGTTGACCAGAAAGTGCTTTTGCACCTTGTTCAATTGCTTCTGCAATAAGAGTTTTCACCTTGTTATATTGCATTTGGTTTTGTACTGGACCAAATGTTGTAGAAGACTCCATTCCATCGCCCACAACTTGGGCATTGGCAATATCAGCTAATTTTTGGGATAAAGCATCATATTGACTTTCATGTACATATAAACGTTTTAACGCGGCGCACGTTTGGCCTGCATTTAAAAATGCAGTATTGAAAATCTTAGCTGCAATTTCATCTATATTTGCATCAGGTAATACAATGCCAGCGTCATTACCGCCAAGCTCTAATGTTAAATGTTTTAACTGTTGAGCTGCACCCGTCATGATGTGCTGTCCAGTTCTGGTTGAACCGGTAAACACAACTTTTTGTACATCTGAATGGGAAGATAATGCTTCACCAATCTCGCCAGCACCCACCACAATTGAAATAACACCAGCCGGAACTTCTTGCTGAATGATTTCACATAAACGCAAAGTCGATAGTGGTGTGTATTCAGAAGGTTTGCTAATGACAACGTTACCGGCGCGTAATGCAGGCATGATATGCCAGACCGCAATCATGAGTGGCCAGTTCCAAGGGGTAATTGAAGCCACTACACCTAATGGTTGACGATGACGTTCAATACGCTTGGCTTCACTGTCTTCGATAATTTCAACAGGTAAATCCATAGCAGCTGCATAACGAGTCCAGCCAATTGCGCCCTGCACTTCCATTTGCGCGAGTGCCAATGGCTTACCCTGTTCAAGCACAACCAGCTCTGCGAGCATTTCAGCGTGCTTCTCAATACCGTCAGCTACCTTGTTTAAAATTGATTTACGTTCATCGTGCGACACCATTTGCCATGCTTTAGATGCCTGTTTAGCCGCACTCACTGCTTGATTCACTTGCTCAACCGATACTTTTGCACAATGTGCAGCCGTTAAGCCAGTAGCAGGGTTAATAATTTCTAGTTCACCTTGTTCACCTGAACAAAGTTGACCGCCAATAATGAGTTTAAATTCATTGAGCATATTCGCTTGTTGCATTTCTTCTTCCTTGTCTTAATTGTAATTACAGCCACTTACTTTATTTTCAGTTAAAGCAGGATTATTTAAAGTAAGTACGATATAGATATATCAATGCGACCAAAAATATCGGGAACATACCAATACAATAAGAAATTTGCTCCCCATAAATCATGCATAATTATTTTTGTTTTTTAAAAATATGCATGGTTTGTGCATATATCACTCTTCTGATACACACTTTTAATAAAAATAATATGTAATAAAAAAGCCCGGCAATAAACCGGGCTTTTTTTGTTATCAACTCAATTAGTCGATTGGTGGTACATAGTTACCAGAAGCAATCGCATCTTTAATGCGGTCAGCTTCAGCCAATACTTGACCTAAAAGGTTTTTAACGTTTTCGAATGTTACAACAGGGCTTAATGTTGTCATTTTCAATGACTGTACATTACCAACTTTTGTTACACCGATATTTGCTTCACCACGAGCAAACAATTCGTCCGCTACGTTTTGGTTTAAGCTATCGATCAACTCAACTGGGTAGCCTTGTGGTACAACACGGAACAATACCGAAGCAAACTGTGGTTCAACTAAAAGCTCTAAGCCTGTCGTTGCCTTGATGTAATCTGCAACTTCACGAGTAAGTTTTACACCATGATCAATCATTGAACCATATAGGTCTTCACCAAGTGATTCGATTGTCATCCACAATTTCAATGCATCAAAACGACGAGTCGTTTGTAATGACTTAGAAACAAGGTTTGGTACACCATGTTCTTCGTCATAAGCAGAGTTCAAATATTCAGCTTCGTAGTGCATAAAGCGATAGTTCGCTTCGTCTTTTAACAAGAACGCGCCACAGCTAATGCTTTGGAAGTAATGCTTATGGAAGTCGAGGGTAATTGAGTCTGACAATTCAATACCATCAAGCATTGCACGATAGTCATTTGACAGAATTAGTGCACCGCCCCATGCCGCATCGATATGCATCCATGAACCATATTTATTGGTAATTTCACGGATTTTCTTCAATGGATCAATTGCACCAGCATCAGTTGTACCTGCTGTCGCAACGACACAAGCAACTACTTTGCCTTCTGATTGCAAATGTGCCATTGTTTTTTCAAGCGCATCTACATCCATCTGTGCATTTTCATTCACAGGAACAGTAACAACTGACTGGAAGCCCATGCCCATCATTGCCATGTTCTTTTGCACAGAGAAATGCGCATTTTCAGAACAAATGACTTTGACGTTTTTCATTGCATCAGCTGGAATACCATCACGCTGTACAGACCACGGATTACCGTTTTCGTCTTTCCAGTTTTTCGAAATGCACCAGTCACGAGCAAGCAATACACCCATTAAGTTAGATTGAGTACCGCCAGAGGTGAAAACACCCGCCTGACCAGAACCATAACCTACTTTTTGGCGTAACCAATCAATGAGCTGAACTTCCATTAATGAACCGGCTGGGCTTTGATCCCATGAGTCCATAGACTGGTTAGTTGCATTGATTAGTACTTCCGCAATCTGACTCATTACCATCGTTGGACAATGCAAATGTGCCAATGAGTGCGGATGATGTACTTTTAAGCTTTTATTTAAGAAAAGCTCAATCATACGTTGAAGTGATTCTTGTACACCCATACCTTCTTTTGAAGGCTGGAAAGAAATCGCTGAACGCAATTCTTTAATGCTACCGCCTGTGTACATCTTTTCATTTTGCAACCATGCTGAAACGGCTTTTACCGCTTCGCCCATTGCTGACTCATAGTCAGCAATGGATTGTGCATCATTGCAGAGTAACGCTTTACGATGTTCTGCAAAATCCACCATACTTATGCGCCTCGTACTGCAACCAATGCTTCTGCAATTGCTTTCTTAAAGCGAGCAACTACTTCAACACACTCTTCTTGAGTGATGATAAGCGGGCAAAGTAAACGAATTACTGTACCGTTACGGCCACCTTTTTCAAGCAATAGTTTATTGTTGAAACAAGCAGTTTGAATTGCAGCAGCTAATTGTGAATCCGCAGGAAGCGAACCAATACGGTCAGCTTGTTTACGCTCGTCAACAATCTCAACACCGATCATTAAACCGCGACCACGCACGTTACCAATACATGGGAATTCTTGAGCCAATTTTTTAAATTCAGCTTGTAGATAGTCACCGCGTTCTTGCGCATTTTGAGCAAGATTTTGTTCAGTAATCGTTTTTAATACAACAAGGCCTGTACCCATAGCAAGTTGGTTACCACGGAAAGTACCCGTGTGACCTGCAGGCTGCCAAGCATCAAATTTACGTTTAATACCTAATACTGCAAGTGGTAAACCACCACCTACTGCTTTAGACATTACAACAACATCAGGTTCAATACCTGCATGTTCAAATGCAAACATTTTGCCTGAACGTGCAAAGCCAGCTTGAACTTCGTCTAAAATCAAAACGATGTTGTGCTTTTCAGTCACTTCACGGATTTTTTGCAACCATTTTACTGGAGCTGTAACTACGCCGCCTTCACCTTGAATCGCTTCAAGAATAACAGCAGCCGGTTTTGTTACACCGCTTTCAACATCTTCGATAAAGTTTTCAAAGTAGTAAGTTAAAGCGTCAACGCCAGCTTCACCACCTAAACCAAGTGGGCAGCGGTATTCATGCGGATATGGCATGAATTGTACGCCTGGCATTAAACCGTTAACTGCATTTTTCGCACTTAAATTACCAGTCATAGCAAGTGCACCATGGGTCATACCATGATAACCGCCAGAGAAACTGATCACTGAACTACGGCCAGTGTAAGTCTTAGCAAGTTTAATTGCTGCTTCAGTTGCGTCTGCACCAGCAGGACCACAGAACTGCAAGCAATATTCTTCTTTACCACCAGGTAAATATGCTAACAATGCTTCAGTGAATGCATCTTTTAAAGGTGTGGTTAAGTCTAAAGTATGCAATGGCAAACCACTTGCCAATGTATCTTGAATACTTTGAATCACCGCAGGATGATTATGACCTAAAGCCAATGTACCTGCCCCAGCTAAACAATCAAGGTACTGTGTACCTTCAACATCAGTAACCCAGCATCCTTGTGCTTTCGCTATCGCTAACGGTAATTTACGTGGATAGCTACGAACATTTGATTCCATTTGACTTTGGCGAGTCAAATAATATTCGTTAGTAGCATTAGTGGCAGGGTTAACGGAAGTAACGCTCATATCGGATTACCATCTCTGATAGGGGTAGAAAGAAATAAGTCTGGTGACGATGGGTCCTTTGACTCGGTGCTTTATAGAACTAGTAAAGACACTTATTTTATATCTTGTAACTAGGAGCGCGATGATACCTAATTTTACAAGAAAAAAAACGTCTTTTATGTACTTTACTCATCTAATCTTATTGAAAAAATGTATCATCCCAATAGTTACGATGAATTATCATCATACTATGTGACAACCTAAAGAAAATATTCTTTTTTTATATTACTTTGATTTTTTAAGTTACATTGACACACTTTAATTTTAGGACTTTGTTTTTAAAAGAATTTATATTTACCAAAATTTAAAAAACTGATCTAAATATTACAAATACGCCACAAAATCTGCAAAAGTTATGCATAACTTATGTTTAACATTTCTTAATGAAAAAAATTAAATTTATATTAATTTTTAAAGGAAAAAATTATGCGTACTTTAGCTGTCTCAACCCTTCTTTTAGGTTCTCTCCTTAGCCCTTTAGTTTTTGCTCAGGATGATAACGCTTTGAACTATAATATTGTGAATGTGCAAGCTGAAGCTTCTCGTCAAGTTTCTAATGATGAAATGCATGCAACTTTATATATTGAAAAAAGTAATAAACAACCAGCCGAACTTTCAAATCAAATTAATCAACTCATGAATCAGGCACTTGCCGTTTCTCGTAAATATCCGCAAGTAAAAGTGGAAACAGGTGCACAAAGTACTTATCCAATTTACGATAATGACAGTAACAAGCTAAAAGAATGGCGTGGCCGCGCTGAAATTCGTCTTGAAAGTAAAGACTTTAAAGCAGCAAGCCAGTTAGTAAATGAATTACAGCAAGGCTTCCAAACTCAATCCATTAATTTTACAGTTTCAGATGAACAACGTAAAAAAGTTGAAAACGAGTTGATGATCGAAGCTTCTAAAAACTTTCAACAACGTGCTCAAATGTTGACGCAAGCATGGAATAAAAGCCAATACACGCTCGTTAATTTAAACTTAAACACTAATAACTATTTCCCACAGCCTGTAATGCGTGCCAGCATGGCTAAGTTTGCTACTGCCGAAGCGGCTCCTGCTCAAGACATGGCGGCTGGTGAATCTAAAATTACTGTAAATGCAAACGGTTCAATTCAATTTAAATAATTTCTTTTCATCAAAAAAAGCCGCATGAAAGATGCGGCTTTTTTTTATTACTGATCAAGATATTCAACTCAAATTTTGCAAAGAATCCCAAGCAGCTTTTGCCAAAATATTTTTATAAATTTTAGGGTTGGAAGGAACACGTTGTGATAACCACGCACGGCAATAATTTTCTGTAGACCCAATCACCAATGAAAGTAATAGCTCATGAGGTATAGATTTTAAAAACTCAGAATCTGCATAATTTGAAATTTCTCTAAAGATCTTTTGATTTCTTGATTTATTTTTCTGAACAAGACGTTCTTGGTCTTCACCTTGCATCACACTAAAACGAGCAGATATTAAAAATTTAGCAAATTCTGGCTGTTCACTTACCCAATCAATGTAACTATGAATAAAAGCATATAAAACCTCTTGAAGGGATTCTGTGCCCTCCAGATAGTCATCTCTTCTTGCCGCTTGGTCATCTAAAGCTGCAAAAAATAAAGTCGCAACAATCCCTTCTTTATTTTTAAAGTGATGATAAATAGCCCCTACACTACTGTCAGACTTCGCACGAATCATCTCAATGCTTGTAGTTTCAATTCCATTTTCTAAGAAACAAGACAAAGCATCTAATAAAATCTGTCTTTTTAAAGCAGCCCTTCTGCCTGGATATAAACGTTCTAATAGCTCTTGTGCAGATTGCATTGTTTGTTCCCTAACCAGTTATCGGAGATATTCTGAATGACTTGACTCGCTTTTGTAAACAGAATTATATTCTTTAACAGAACAAAATTCTGTTTTATTAATAATGGAGCTTTAAACCATGGCAACTACTTTAGAACTTTGGAACAAAGTGTCTACTTTCCCCAAAGGAAAATGGACTTTCTCACGCATGCTATGTTTAAAAGCACCTTATTTCGGCAGTATTTCACCGCTCTTTATCGATTTAAAACCTAATTATTGTGAAATAGCGATTAAGAAAAAGCGTTCTGTTCTCAACCATATTGGAACAGTTCATGCGATTGCGATGTGTAATATGGCTGAACTCGCAGGTGGCACAATGACAGAAGTTACAGTGCCTTCCACACATCGCTGGATTCCCAAAGGTATGACTGTCGAATATTTAAAAAAGGCAGAAACAGACTTAATTGCAGTTGCAACGCCTGTAGAAAAAAATTATGACTGGGATAAAGCTGGAGAATATTTAGTGAATGTGGAAGTCTTTGATTCTCAGAAAGAGAAAGTCTTCCAAGCTACGATTACCATGTGGATTTCTAAAAAGAAGTAATAAAAAAAGCCCTGAACTGATCAGGGCTTTTTTTATTTATTTTTTAAATGGTAAGGCATATTTCAAGATACGACCAACCACCTGACCAAACTGTTTGGTCAAACTAGCGTTGTTATAGTTCAGACCATATTTTTTACATACAGCTTCAACTTTTGGAGCCATTTGGCGATAACGGCGTGCCGGAACATCAGGATATAAATGATGCTCAATCTGATGGCTCAAATGTCCACTTAAGATATGTAGTGCTTCTGAACCTTTTAAGTTTGAAGAACCACGAATCTGGCGCATATACCAGTGGCCGCGGCTTTCGTCCTGTAAAACAGACTTTGGAAATACTTCTGCATCTTTTGTAAAGTGACCACAGAAAATAATCGTAAATGTCCAAATATTACGAAGACCATTCGCAACCAGATTTCCCGTAAATACAGGTAAAGCTGCTGGGCCTGCAATTAATGGGAAAAAAACGTAATCTTTGAAGAGCTGAGTACCAATCTTTTTATTCACTGGTTTTAACTCTTCTAAAAATTTTGCCATGCTCTTACGTTTATAAAGGACACGTCCAATTTCAAGATTCTGAATGGCTACGCCCCATTGGAACAACAAACAAAATGGTATGCTATAAACAGGTTGAAGCAAGAAACCTGGTTTCCAACGTTGTTCTGGGAATAAGCGAAGCAAACCATAACCAATGTCATCATCTATACCTTTAATGTTGGTATAAGTGTGATGTTTATAGTTATGAGTTTGACGCCAGTTATCAGAAGTACCAACGGTATCCCATTCGTAAGTTTGACCATTAAATTTAGGATCGTTCATCCAGTCATATTGGCCATGCATAACGTTATGACCAAGTTCCATGTTTTCCATAATTTTAGAAAAGCCTAACAGACCTGTTCCTAAAATCCATGCTGGCGGGAACCAACCTGCAAACAAGCATGCGCGCCCTAAAAAGCTACTGTAACGAATTGCAGCATAGACACGGCGGATATATTTAGCATCTTTCTCACCTAAATCATCCAATACTTCTTGTTTGATCTGATCGAGCTCTTTTGCAAATGCGTCAAGTTCTGCAGGCGTCAAATCTCGATTTTTAGGATTTTTAAAATATTCGACTTTCACTGGCATATTCATAAAAGTTCTCTCTTAAAGATCAATAACTAGATCAGATTGTGCGGAGTTCACACAAATTTTGAGTAATTGGCTTGGTTCGGTATTTTCGCTACCATTAAGTAAGTTACGTGTAGACCCTTGGGCTTTACTACAAACGCACTTATTACAAATTCCCATACGGCAACCATGTGTTGGCTTAAGGCCTTCATGTTCCAGACTCACCAAAATTGATTCGCCTTTTGGAATTGCAATGACCTTATTAGACTGGGTTAATGTGACATTTACATAACCAACTTCAGCCGTACTATCACGAGTTAGGCTAAAAGCTTCTGTTAATACAGTCGGTGCTTTTTCAAAAAGCTGTTCCACTGTCGACACAAAACCTGAAGGCCCACACGCATATACGGTGCTGTTTTCTAAATCGTCTACTAATGCTAAATGCTCTGCATTTAAACGCTCATCATTTGGTGTTTCTTGTGTATAAAAAATCTGATAACTAAAATTTGGGAATTGCTGTGCAACTTGTTCAAAATATTCAATAAAAGCGACATCAGAACGCTGTTTTACCCAATATAGAAGTTGTACTTGAACTTTATCTAACTGCTGACTCTGTTTAATTGCAGTGATTAAGCTCAACATTGGGGTAATACCACTACCCGCAGCCAGCATAATTAATTTTGGCGTTTTGATATTTTGTTGCATGTCGCCATAAGGTTGACCAAGCTCAAAAACATCGCCAATTTGGCTTTCAGTCATAAACCAGTTACTGACAATACCATCAGTCACTTTTTTAATCGTTAAACGTAAATGTTGTTCGTCAATTTGCGTCAAACTATAAGTACGTTCATAACGACGACCTGCGATTTCGACAATGACAGGATGATGCTGACCAGCAACACCCATTTTTACTAAACGGTTGCATTTTAGCGTCAGGCTCACCATGTCATGAGCCACAAATTCTTTTTTTACAATTTGAACAAGTCCATGTTTTACGGACCATAAAGGATTAACTTTTTGTAGCCAGAAGTTAGCCGTATCTCTATCAAAGATGGCTTGTGTCAATGAATTGAATAGAGAATTTCTCTTTTCGATTACGTGCATAGCTGGAGGCTCTATCGCTCTTTTTTAATTATTATACACATGTATATATATTTGTATATACACCTGTACTTTTAATTACAATTTCACAAGTTCACCTTCTTAAGGCTATAATCCTGACAGTTTATAAATATATTGAACAGCATGACCCAATCTTCACTTTCTCAGAGCCTGAATGACACATCTCGACAACAAGATGTCATTGAAATTAAAACAGCTACGCGTTCTGTAGGAAGAAAAGCGACAATTACTAAAGAAGAACTTTTTCAGGCTGCTCTGAATCTTATTGGTCCACAAAAAAGTATTGCTTCATTAAGTTTACGTGAAGTAGCACGAGAGGCCGGAATTGCGCCAAATAGTTTCTATCGCCATTTTAAAGATATTGATGAGTTAGCGATTTCTTTAATTGACCGAGCTGGTATTGTCTTACGTAAAATTATTCGCCACGCTCGCCTACGCGCATCCCTACAAGAAAGTATTATTCGTAGTTCTGTCGATATTTTTCTTCAGCAGCTCGATGCTGATGAGGGTAACTTAAGTTTATTATTACGTGAAGGCTTTACAGGCTCTGCCTCTTATAAAGCTGCAGTTGAACGTCAATTAAACTTTTTTCAACAAGAGCTACAAGAAGATTTAATTCGGCTAGAACGCTTAAATAACAATCATCTCTACCACCCTGAACTTGTTGCAAAAGCAATTACTCAACTTGTATTTCACATGGGAGCAAAAGCGATTGACCTTCCTATTGAGCAAAGGTCAGAACTTGCCGAACAGACCATGATTATGATTCGAATGATTTTAGAGGGTGCACGTCATTTGGATGAAGCAAAAATTCGTTAAAATTATCTAATGAATGGCTTGTTGATGAACAGGCCATTTTTACATCTAACTCCTCTATTTTCCAATAAAAATATAATTCATCGATTGAAGCGAATAGCTTGCGAGAGTATAAATAATTACCCCATTTTTTCTTTCTCCTATATTCCCAACGATCTCAGGGATCAACATGCAAAATTTGAATAATCGTCAAAGCCTGATTGCAAGCTACATTCTTATGGGCATCTTTTTGCTTTCGGTTATCCCATTACACCTATTAGCAAGTTTTTTTGCAGGCTTTCTTATTTATGAAATTATTATTAGCTTAAGCTCGGTTGTAGAACGTTATATTGATGGTCAAAGAGCCCGTATTTTTATTAGTATTTTACTAAGTATTGTCACTATTTCACTTATTGGTTTTTTCATTACGAGTCTGATTAGCTTTGTTGTATATGATTTAAAAGGCGTCGGATTACATAGTATTAATACAAAAGTTGATCAAACCCTACTGCATTTACAAGCTGAAATTAGCAAATATCTTCCGGGTTATATTCCCGATAGCGTTACAGATTTAAAAGACGAAATCTTTGCATTTATGAAGAATAACGTGACCACATTAAAAAATGCCAGTTCAGATATTTTGCATAACTTCGTGACTATGGTGATGGGCCTCATTATCGGTATTTTGGTCGCTATACATGGTTTTCACCACCGTAGGCCCCAGCCAGTTTTTAAATCTCTTCTGATTCAACGCATTCAAAAATTATCAATTTCATTTAAAAACGTTGTTTTTGCACAAATACAAATTTCAGCCATTAATACCCTGCTCTTTATTTTATTCGCTTTTATTTTGTTACCGCTTTGGGGAGTCCACCTACCTTTTGCTAAAACCCTCACTATTTTGACCTTTATGTTTGGACTGATTCCAATTTTAGGTAATCTTATTTCCAACACATTAACGTTCATTGCCGCTCTTACTGTTTCACTCGGACTAGCAGGAGCAGCATTACTTTATCTCGTTCTGGTTCATAAACTTGAATATTTTGTTAACGCTAAAATTATTGGCCATAAAATCAATGCAAATGCATGGGAGATTTTATTGGCAATGCTGGTATTTGAGTCAATTTTTGGCTTAGGCGGTTTAATCGCGGCTCCAATTTTTTATGCATATTTAAAATTAGAACTAAAAGATGCTGGTCTCATCTAATTCAAAATCGATCTATAAAAAAAGCGCCCTCTAGGCGCTTTTTTATTTAGAATTAATTATGGCTTAACCACAACTAATACTTGAATTGCTTCTGGTGTAACAGTTAAACCATCCAGCAAGCTCAAACCTTCTTTTTGCAACTTTTGTAAGCGTTCAATTTCATCTTGACGAATACTTGGGTTGAACTGTTTTAAATAGGTTAAACGGTCAATTTCATATTGCCATTTATTACCATAGTGTTCTTTTGCTTGCTGCTGAAGCTGTGGCAAATCAACTTTTGCGATATCTAACGCTTGTTTATAACGTTCCTCAATGATATCACGGCGAGCTTTAACCACCTGACGACAGCTATTGCCATCTAAATGGTGTAAATATGGTTTTAAGATAGTCGGATCAATTTTCTCAGACAAATCTTGACCATTTTCGCTTAACAGTACACGAATTAATTGCTTAGGTAAGCTCGATGGTAGATTCAACGCCTTAGGCGCCACCACATCGACTTTAAACCACACTTCAATTAATACTGAACCCTGCTTTAACGCATTAGATTTGAGTACAGCAACATTGGTACTACCAAATGATTGTGTACGGATCATTTCCATTACACTTTCAATGAATGGATGCTCTAAAGTTAAATATTGAGCATCTTCACGAAGCTGTGCTTGATCGCGATAGAACGTTGCTGTCATGCCCTCTTCGTCTAACGCCAAACCCTGTACTTGCATCTGGTCTGTTGGACGAATAATCACAGTACCGTTACTTTGCTCATCAAAGTCGATATTGGTTGATGACATGAAACGCTTCACAAACATTGGGAGCGTTGTGTTGTCATCATAATCTTCTAAGGCCTGAACAATCTCTTGCGCCACGATTGGACGACATGAGTTATATTCAAGTAAACGATCTCGGCCTGCTTGAAGTTCAGCTTCTAAAGCTTGACGTTGAACATTCACTTCTTCAAGCAAATCTTCAAATGTTTGACCTTGGTCTGCAAGCAAACAGTCTTTTAATTCAACAATAAAGTTTTCTTGCAACGTTTGTGCTGTTGGCGAAATATTGCTGAAAATATTAAGTGCTTCATTGTACCAACGGAACATACGCTCTTGAGCTGTTCCCACAAGATATGGCACATGAATCTGGATTCGGTTTTCTTGACCAATACGGTCTAGACGCCCGATACGTTGTTCTAAAACATCTGGATTAGCTGGCAGATCAAATAAAATTAGATCACTGGCAAATTGGAAATTACGGCCTTCCGAACCAATTTCCGAACACAGTAGAATTTGTGCACCATAGCTTTCTTCAGCAAAATAAGCTGCCGCTTGGTCACGTTCAAGTAAGCTCATGCCTTCATGGAACATGGCAGTACGGATGCCTGCATGCAAACGTAACACATTTTCTAAAGCTTCAACAACTGGCCCACTACGCGCAATTAAAAGCACTTTTTTATGCTTGAGATCTTTGCGCAGAACTTCCATTACCCATAACACACGTGGGTCATTTTGCATCCATGAACCATCAAGGTGTGCTTCTTCTGGCCACATTTGCTCACGCAGTTTTCCATCTTTTGACCAATCTTCTGGTGCTGGTAATGGTGCTGGCTGACAATCACGCCCTGGGAAGCCTTGAATTGCTTCACGCGTATTACGGAATAAAATACGACCCGTACCGTGACGGTCTAATAATTCGTGAATTGCTCTAAAGCGTTGGTCAGGTTGGTCTTCAATACTGTGACCTAACAAGCCCTCTAAAGCAGATAAATGCTCAGGAGCTAAAGGTTGATCAGACATCAGCACTTCAGCAATTTTTGCAGTCTGCTGGTACTGAGTTTCTTCATCTAAGAAGCGCTCTAAACTACTAAAACGCTGCGGATCAAGTAAACGTAAACGTGCGAAATGACTTTCTACACCCAACTGTTCAGGTGTTGCAGTAAGCAATAACACCCCAGCCGTATTTTCAGCGAGCTCTTCAATTAAATCGTAGCGGTCATTACCGCCTTCTTCTTCGCTCCACATCAAATGATGTGCTTCATCAACCACGAGCAAATCAAACCCAGCTTCGATGGCTTGCTCGCGCAAATCATCATGGTCAACCATTAAATCAACGCTGGCAATAATGCATTGCTCAGTCAAGAACGGGTTAAGTTCTGGGTCATGTTCTTTAATAGATGCGGTACGTGTTAAATCAAACAGAGAGAATTGCAAGTTAAAACGACGGCGCATTTCAATCATCCACTGATACTGTAGAGAATCAGGGACTAAAATAAGAATTCGTTCTGAGCGACCGGTTTTAAGCTGTTGGTGGATAATTAAGCCAGCTTCAATTGTTTTACCCAAGCCCACTTCATCGGCAAGTAAAACACGAGGTGCAAAACGTTTACCAACTTCGTGTGCGATATAAAGCTGATGCGGAATTAAACCAACTCGCGCACCAATCATACCGCGTAGAGGGCTATTCTGCATTTGTGCTTGCATAAGCATCGCTTCAATACGCAGGTCATACCACTCTTTATAGTCGACCTGACTTGCAAGCAAACGATCTAAAGGTTTCGACAACTGAATTTGCGCACCGATACGTGTTTCGTTCAACGCTTTACGATCTTGCTCGCCATTTTCTAATGTACGAACAACGTTGTAACGCAAAACGCCATGTCGGTCTTCAACAGATTCAACAATCCACTTCTTGCCTTCTTGATCTTGAACTTCATCATTTGTGTTAAAGATGATACGAGATAGTGGAGCGTTATTACGTGCATATACACGTGTTTCATCACTTTTGGGGAATAAAATGCTGACAGATCTTTCATCTACATCAATAAGTACACCTAAACCGAGTTCAGTTTCTGTGTCTGATAGCCAACGTTGACCAATAGCATACTGCTGCAATTTTTCCACCTTTCTCTCAAGTTCGCACTACATATTGTACGATGCAAATTAGCTTATTTTTGCATCTTTTTATGTAGTCTTTAAAGCAAAATTTTGAAGCAAAAACCAATTAAATGACTTTGCTACAAAAAATCACGCATTAAAATTTTTACATTAAAACGGTACAGGACAGTCAAAAGTTAATGTTTCTGCTGTGACAGGATGATTAAAACTTAACTGTTTGGCATGCAAACATAAACGCGGAACAAGTTGCTGCTCCGGTGTTGCATACAGCGTGTCGCCTACAATTGGATGCCCAAGATATTGCATGTGTACACGGAGTTGATGGGATCGACCCGTAATTGGTGTTAATTTCACACGAGTTACAGGTTGCCCCTGAATCTGAAAATGTTCTACTGCCTGCCAATGTGTTAAAGCAGGTTTGTTGTGAGAAGCGTCGACAATATGTAAAGGTGGTCGGCTTGGGTCATAAATAACAGGAATATCTACAGTTCCCTCACCCTCTAAATGACCTGCGACAAGCGCTTCATATATTTTTGAAGTTTGACGGTCTTGGAATTGACGTGCAATCGCACTTTGACCGCGCTTCGATAATCCAAATACTAAAATACCTGAAGTATCTCGGTCTAGACGATGAATGAGCAAAGTTTTAGGTTCAATCGCAACCAACCTTGTCAAAACGCTATCATGTAAATCACCCTTACCAGGAACACTCAAGATGTCCGAAGGTTTATGAATCACCATAAAATCATCATCACGATAGATCAGATGTTCACTTAGAAAATCACTCAAAGTTGTATTCCCAAGGCAAGATGAAAAACAAGCGGGCAATAATAAAAAGCTTACGTCCGAATTACAATGCCGTTCGGGTAAATTAACAGCATAATTTGCAAATATTATGGCGCACGTTGGGTCTATGGTGAGTCAATGCTTCAATAACTGCATAATATGTTGCATGGTAGGTGCTTGCATCACCTCTTCAGTGCTCAAGCTCGCACCATTCGCACGCCATAGGTCGACTAGATAATTCACAGCAGATTGATTTAATCCGTAGTTTCTTAGATCAATTTCAGGGTGAATTTCCATAGGATGTCGCCCAACCTGTTCAGCAATCGCCAATAAAATTCCTTTATCCGACAAAATATATTCAGACGGTGCACTTAAAGACCATAAGCGCATTAAGCTCTGTGTATTTAAATGTTTTATATGGTCAAAACTGATCTTTTCAACCCATTGAATATGCTGCTCTAGATTCGCCGCCAAGATCGCATCATTTACAATAGCTACATAATCGGTAATAGATAAAACAAGCTGCATGACCTGTTTAAAAAGAGGTGACAAATTGCCTGCCATCACAACTTGGGCTTTACTATTTGCTGATAGTTGCTGCCCTAACTGCAACATGGTTTGTTGAAGCAGAGATGCATCAATAAAAATGACTGGAATTTCGAGCGCCTGCGCTCTTTTACTTAGCAATTCTAAATGATCGGCTAATGGCTGCCCTGCCCAATTCGGTAAAACTTTAAGTTCATTTAGTCCAATCATGAGCAAAATACTTTGCGTAGACTCAATTGACCAATTTGAAGTATTTGCTGCTAATTGGATTTTTCGAGGTAAAGGATAAAACATTGTTCTCTACAAATAAAAAATAGCTCAAATTAAAAAGCCCGTTTTAAACGGGCCTTTTTGCTTACTTCATTTCAGCGAATGTTTCTTTTGCAGCCTGAATCGTATATTCGATATCTTCATCAGAATGAGCAGATGAAATAAAGCCTGCTTCAAATGCTGACGGTGCTAAGTTTACACCACGCTTTAACATACCATGGAAGAACTTTTTGAAAGCTTCAATATCACATGCCAACATAGAGTCGAAGCTTGTAATGTCTTCTTGATCGGTAAAATACAATCCGAACATTGCCCCAGCTTGCTGAGTTTTAAATGGAATACCCGCTTCATCAGCTGCTGCTTGTAAACCTGCAAGTAAGTTTTCAAGTTGAGCTGATAAGTTGCTGTAAAAGTCT
The DNA here is from genome assembly GCF_031799005.1 of Acinetobacter sp. V102_4. Lineage (NCBI taxonomy): Bacteria > Pseudomonadati > Pseudomonadota > Gammaproteobacteria > Moraxellales > Moraxellaceae > Acinetobacter > Acinetobacter sp. V102_4. The sequence continues at coordinate 210,022 of NZ_JAVQNR010000038.1, forward strand.
GGTTGACGCAAATGTTTGAACATCTCAATACCAGCACGCATAGCGAGTGGATTCCCAGATAAAGTACCTGCTTGGTATACGCCACCTAAAGGTGCGATACATTCCATGATTTCGCGTTTACCGCCAAATGCACCTACTGGTAAGCCAGCACCAATAATTTTACCCAAAGTCGTTAAGTCAGGTTTTACATTATAAACTGATTGAGCACCACCTAATGCAACACGGAAACCTGTCATGACTTCATCAATAATAAAGACAGATTTATATTCATCACACACATCACGAATGGCTTGTAAGAAACCGTCAATTGGTTTCACCATATTCATATTACCTGCGACAGGTTCAATGATTACACCCGCAATTTCATGACCAAACTTAGCAAAGCACTCTTTTAATGCAGCAATATCGTTGTAAGGCAGCGTTAAAGTGTGTTTAGCAAAGTCAACCGGAACACCTTTTGAAGTCGGTTCACCTTCACCTAAAGTGAGTAAGCCCGAACCTGCTTTTACTAACAGCGAGTCAGAATGCCCATGGTAGCAACCTTCAAACTTCACAATTTTGTCACGGCCAGTATAACCACGCGCTAAACGAATAGCCGTCATGGTCGCTTCTGTACCAGAGTTCGTCATACGTACCAATTCAATTGATGGCATGATTTCACAGATAATATCTGCCAACGTTGTTTCGTGTACGGTCGGTGCACCAAAACTTAAACCATCTTCTGCGGCTGTTTGTACTGCTTTAATAATTTCTGGATGAGCATGGCCCAAAATCATTGGTCCCCACGAACCAACATAGTCAACATAGCGCTTACCATCAACATCCCACAAATATGCACCTTTCGCTTTCTCGATGAAAACAGGTGTTCCTCCAACGCCATTAAAGGCACGTACCGGAGAGTTCACACCACCTGGAATGTGTTTGCTGGCTTGTTTAAATAACTGTTCTTGCTTTGGAGATAAACTCATGGAAATGCTCGTCTTAAATATCTAAAAAATAATTTTGAAAGCTTAAGAAAATAATTGTGCCCACGCCTGTACACGGGCAGGAATTTCAGCAGTTGATCGGCCTAATATATCACTAATGACGGCACACAGGTCAGCCCCAGCCTCAATCACAGGTTTTGAGTTTTCAACAGTTAAGCCGCCAATAGCACAAATCGGTAGATCATATTGAGCTGCTGCCTGCTTAATCACTTCAATACCCACATTACCTGCTTCAGGTTTTGTAGAGGTCGCATAGACAGCACCAAATGCAATATAAGTTGCACCATCTGCAATCGCCTTTTGGGCAAGCTCTAGAGAGTTCAAGCAAGTACGACCGATAATGACATTTTGTGGTAACTGAGATTTTGCATCGGTAATTTCACCGTCACTTTGCCCTAAATGTACACCTAAACCAAACTGAGCAGCCAGTTCTAGGTCATCATTAATCACAAAAGGAACCTGATATTTTTCACATAAAAGTTTGATCTGTTCAACTTCAACAGGTTGGTTGGATTTTTCTATTTTTTTACGGCGGTACTGTAAAATTGCGACCTGTTTAGTTGCGAGCGCGACATCTAGTTTTTCTAATAATAATTGGATTGGGTCATCGTTGGTAATCAGATATAAACCGCGCATACTCTACTCTTGCTTTAAAAAACTTCGCTAGTATAACGGATTTATAGGTCATCATAAGTACCGATTGATATGGGCTTACCAGTACCAATCGGTATATTAAGAATAGAAATAAAAAATTAACTCGGAATCTTATCGTGTTTGCGATCAGTCAAACTCAAACGACCACGTGCAACATCAGACAACATTCGCCAATCAGAAATAAAGCTATAGAAAGGTTGTTTAAAACTCGCAGGTTTATTTTTTTCAAACACAAAATGTCCAACCCAAGCGTTTGCGTAACCCGCTACCAAACCATAGAGTACATATTTGGCTTGTTTTTTACGAATGGCTTTAGAAAAAAAGTATATACCAATGCTACTACCCACCACATGTAAGCGTCTGCTCATGATGTTACGGTGTTCGGTTAAGTAAAAACGATAAAATTCCTGATAATTTTTAATTGGTAATTCAAACTCTGGCTGAGCTTCATGATTAAAGTTTATGGGTGCATTCACGATCATCTTCCTGATTTTTATTTGATCAAAACGTCACCTGATTGTACACCGAAATAAAAGCTTGGCGTCATATGTTTGATTGTAACTTTCTCTATCAAAACCATTACTTTTAGTACTAAGCTATTATACTCATTCAAGATAGTTTAAATAACTGATTCAGGGAGATACATTATGGTTGAAGTTGAGCTTAAGTTTCAGTTACCTGAATCGAAGAAAAAATCTGTTCAGCAATACTTAAAAAAGCATAAAGCACAGCAGATTCAGCTACAGGCAAAATATTACGACACCCCCGATCGCTTACTCGCAAAAAATGGCATGGCACTACGTTTGCGTAAAGAAAATGATCTTTGGGTCCAAACATTTAAAGCTGCTGGTCAAAGCCATTTACACCGTGTTGAAGAAGAAGTTTTTTTAGGCAAATGTGACCAAGAACCTGATTTAAACCTTGAATTATATCAAGACAATAAAGTAGTGACTGATTTACTTAATACAGCCCTAGGCAAAGAAGCTAATAAATTAAGTTTGCAATTTGAAACGGATGTACAGCGTACTTATCATGTGTTTGAAGCAGACAATACAGCGATTGAAGTTTGCCTTGATGACGGTGTCGTAAAAACTGCAACCGCTCAAAGCATAATTTGCGAAGTTGAATTTGAACTTAAGCAAGGCGCAGTTAAAACACTTATTCAGTTTGCACAGCAATGGATTAATCGTTATACCCTTTGGCTCGATGTAAGAAGTAAAGCCGAGCGTGGTAATTTATTAGCGCTGGGGCAAGCGGCTTCACCCGCTGTTCATGCCAAAGCGCTAACATTAAATAAAGATATTAATGCTGAACAGGCCCTCAAAAAGATTATAGAAAACTGTTTAGGACAATTCTTACCGAATATGGCTGCAATTGCCGATGGCGTTGCCGAAGCTGAACATATTCATCAGGCACGTGTAAGTTTGCGCCGTTTACGTAGCGCACTTAAACATTTTTCTAGCTGGTCAAACGAGGTAAATCCTCTTTGGGAAGAACAAATTGCTGAGCTTTTCCGCCAGCTTGGAGACACTCGTGATGAAGATGCTATTCGCACCGAGGTGTTACCAATCATTAAGCAACATGGCTCACCTGAGCTTTTACTACCCGTTTCGGCACAGCCATTAAAAGAGCTCTCAATACTCTTTACATCTTCGGACACGATTAAACTATTACTCGATTTATTAGCATTTGCGTATTCAGAAGAAGATTCAAAGAACAAAACAGGTGGGTTAAAAAAATATATTAAAAAGAGTTTAGATAAGCTACATCATAAAGTGATCAGCAATGCTGAACATTTCTCTGAGCTTGAAGTCACCCAGCAGCATAAAATACGCAAGACGGCTAAGCAGTTACGCTATTGTGTTGAGTTTATTTCGAGTCTTTATTCTGACAAAAAAGTACAGCAATATTTAAAACAGCTACAACCTGTACAAAATACTTTAGGTCAATATAACGATTTGTTTATTGCTGAAGGTATTTTTAATAAAGCTGTCGAAAATGACTCGTCTTTCTGGTTTGCATTAGGCTGGGTAAAAGCCAAACAGCCTCACTTACAAAAGCGGTCCGCCAAAGCTTTACAAACTTTTAGTCAGGCTGAAACTTTCTGGTAATTTATAAAAAGTCGCTGTAAACGTGCAGCGACTTTTTATCTATACTTACCAAATACTTTCCATACACCATTATCTGCTAACGGGTCATTATAGCTATCACTACGTTGCTTTCTTGGCTTATCACGGGCATCGACTAATTTAAAATGCGGCTCAACTCCTAACACAATACCATTGGTATAAAAACGTGAACGGGTATATTCACTTTGGCCATGTTGGAATACATAGGTTCTTAAATCGATAAACTCACGATGAGCCACCAGTGCAGCAGTATCATCGCTCTGCAACCATTCTTGCATCGTAAAAATCTGGTCTGTTTCGAACTGCCCACATTTTTCAATAAGACTTGCAACACCACGGAAAGTTTTAGACTCTTTCGCACGTGTTTTATTAATCCGAATTCGGTCTACATGAAAAAAGAACAAGGGTAAATTTAAATGACTTGGCAAATGAATGGCATCTGGTAACTCATCTTCCATAAAGGGTTGAAAAAGTTCTTGTGCCCTTTCAATTAGGCCTTGCCATTGTTGGTAATAGATTTCGACTTCTTGTTGTAAACCATAATAGATTGGCAGCCCTTCCACATGTTCTAAATATTGAGGCGGGAAAATATGCTGTCGTAATAAAGCAATATCCGTTTTTAAACTTTGAATAGCAATTGCATCTTGCATATTAAACCTCCCGATACTTAGGCTATTTACAGACTAAGGCAAAGGTTTTGTTTCCGCAAGGCTTTGCCTATAATAAGCAACTCTATTTTTGCGGGAATAAGTCATGTCTCAAAAGATCAATGCAACAGATGTTACTGAAGAAGAAGCTTTAAATGCGGTTTTCTTTGAGCGTGCGGATGAATTCATTAAACAAGCCAATGATTTTTGTCGCCCGCCAAAAGGTGAAAAACCAGATCCAGCCGAGCTGCGTGGTCAAGTGAGTGCAGCAATGTTATTTGCTAGCGCCCGTTTTAACACATGGGTAGCGGCAAATAACTTTAAAGATGGCGATGAAATGCGTGATGCTAAAGATCAGGTCATGTCTTATCTTGTGCAACAATTTCAAATGATGCTTGAAGATAATTTCGATGAATATTGTGAACAGTTCGAAAATTATTTACGTTTCCGTAAAAATGAAGATTTTCACGCGCATAAACATGATCATTAAAATGATTTAAATACCCAAATAAAAAGCCACAATTGAGTGGCTTTTTATTTAAAAGAAGACTTTATTTTTTTGCTGCCTGACCATATTGATCAGCCATTACCTCAACTAAATGTTCAGGTTTAATATATTTTTTAATTGCTGCATTTACATCAGCAACAGTCAGTTTAGTCAGATTTTGATCGTGTTTTACACGGTCCATTAATGTTTTACCTGACTCAAGCTGGAGATTTAACATTCCATGAATATTACGTTCATCTTCTAATGCCGTAACGCGTTTCTTCATGATATCTGCTTTTGCAGCTTCAAGCTCTTGCTCTGTCACACCATTTTTCAACAAGTCATTCAATACTTTATGTATTGATGCAGAAACCTGCGCTGAGCGGCCCGAAGTATAATTAGCGCTAATACTTAAAGCACCTACGTTAGTATCGCGATCAAGCTGTAACCCACTTCCAAAACCATAAACCAATGCATTTTTCTCACGAAGCTCTTGGGCCAAACGTGATGAAATTTGAGACTCACCTAAAATATAGTTAAGTAAAATTAAAGCAGATGCATCTGGATGGTTTTTCCCAACTGGCAGTGAAAGCACGCTTTGATAGCTACCAAATTCGCGCTGCTCAGATAAAACATGAACTTGCTGAGCTGGAAAATCAACATGATCAATCAAGATTTTTTGATAAGGTTGTTTACCGTTCCAACGACCAAATTCCTGATTAAGTAATTTCTGCATTTTTTTCGGATCAAATCCACCCGTAATCGCAATCTGGGCGTGGTTCATAGCAAAGAAACGCTCGTACAACTCTTTCACTTGTTCTTGAGTAGCACTTTTCAATTGCTGCTTTGCCAACTCTGGTTCAAAGTGGTAACGCAAATCTCCCGGTTGATATTCTTCAAGTAAACGGGAAAGTGTTAAACCTGCTACAACATCCGGCTCAGTATACGGACGATCTAAACTAGATAAGCTCTGCGATTTAATCAAATCAAATTGAGATTGCTCAAATTTTGGATTTTTCATCACATCGAGAGCAAACTTAAAGAATTCATCAAATTTTTCTGATTTAGACTGAATATTAATGGTCATGCCATTACCATCAGCGCTCGCATAAGCGGCCCCACCCGCATCAATCGACTTATCGGCAATATCTTGCAAACTGTATTTATCAGAACCACGTAGTAATAAATATGAGGTTAAATCGACTACTGTACCTTTGTTAAATAAAGATTTCTCTGTTCCGAAGTCCATCGTAATTGTGGCATAAGTACGATCATCGCGTGTTTCAACTGGGAATAAAGCATACTTCATTCCATTTTTCAGCTTTCCACGAATAATCTTTTTCTCATTGCTTTCAACATATTGCTTAGAAGTTTTTAAAAACTCAGCGACTTCTTGTTGATACGCCTTCGGATCTTTTAAAGGCTCAGCCTTTGCTTCCACCTGATCTAAGGTTTTAGGCGCATCTTTTGAGTTTTGTTGTTGAGCTTTCTTCTGGTCTTCAGGTGTTGGCAAAATATCACCGTCAATACGATGCTCAGCAACAAGGAACTGTTTTAAAGTTTGATTTACTTCATCTAGCTTAACGTTTTTTACCGAATCTAAATCTTTAAAATACTGATCCCATTGCCCACCAGCGACCGTGTAATCACTCAAACGTGAACCAAGTGCTACCGCATCTTTAGTGATTAAGTCGCCTTGAGTTTTCATTAAACTCTTAACACGATTTAATTCCACTTCAGTAAAAGGCTTTCCTTTTTCAATACCCGCTAGCAAAGAGCTTTCAACTTTTTTAGGGTCATTACTTGGTGCATAAATAGCGCCTAGAAATACCACATTAAAATCTTGGTCTAACCACGTACTCGCATCAACATTTGTGGTAATGCCTGTTTCAACCATGTTCTGATATAAATGACCACTTGGTTGCATGGTATATAACAAAGGAGCTAACGCTAGTGTCGGCTGAATTTTGGTGTTTTTTCCATTCATATAAATATGGAACTTCGCCAGATCACTGCCCTTTTTCACCACGAACTGACGATTTTTTATTTTTGTAGAGTCGAGTACAGGAATCTGTACAGCCTTCGGAACTTCTCGTGCCGCGATTGGACTAAAATATTGATCAATTGTTTTTAAGACATCTGTTTTATCGAATTTACCCGAAACAACCATGACTGCATTATTCGGTGCATACCAGCTACGATAAAAACGGTCTAGTTCCGGCATTTTAATAGATTTAAGCTCAGGCAAATCACCAATCGGTAAACGACCTAAATATTGATTGCCATAAGCTGATTTCCACATTTGGTCCATTAAAACAGCAAAAGGCTGATCCATACGAACTTCACGTTCGCGTTTTACGATTTCAATTTCAGAAGGAACAAATTTTTCTTGTAGAACCAATTTATCCATACGCTCAGATTCAAGGTACAACACTTCATTGAGTGCAGTTTTTTCTGGACGAACAATATTGGTATATTTGGTTGAATAATAATCCGTACTCGCATTCGTCATCAATGTATATTGATCTAAACGACGCTGGAATTCTTCCCCTTTAACATTCTTTGTCCCCTTAAAAGCCAAGTGTTCAAGCAAGTGAGCTAAGCCACTTTTGCCTTGCGGATCATTTAATGAACCTGTTAAATAAATGGTATTAATAAAGATTTTATTTTCTTTGTCATTCGGTGCAAGTACAATCCGAAAACCATTATCTAATTTATATTCCTCAATATTTTGCTTGCTTTTTACTAGTGTGGTTTGTGCCCAAGACGCAGCACTTAAACTAAGAATACATAGGGAGAGAGTCAGTTGTTTAAACTGCATAAACATATAAATACCAATTAATTTGAATAATAAAAAATCAATAGTTGTGGGACTATAGTAGGAAATTTAAGCTGACTTTCATAGTAAAGTTTTGAAAAAAAAGCCGTTTATTTAAACGGCCTTATATTTTAAAGAAAAATTTCAGCTTGCATATAAAGTTTCCCATATCCTGAAATTTCAATACGTTCTTTAGACAGAATATTGCAATATAAAATACCTCCACGACTAGAAGCCTGATAAGCCACAATATTATTTTTCCCAAGCTTTTCTGCCCATAACGGTGCTATAGCAGTATGAATTGAACCTGTTACGGGGTCTTCATCAATACCCGCGACAGGTGCAAAATAGCGAGAGACACAATCATATTGCTGTTCGGCTTTTGATGTTATTGCAACATCCACATCATTTGCTGTAACAGCAGTACGTAACTTACCTAATTTTTTTAGCAAATTCATGTCGGGCTGTTCATCTAATACATCTTGAACTGACTCATATTCAATGACATAGGCATAAGGATTTTGATAAACCGCTTTAAAAGGTTTGCTTAAAGCTTGACGTAAAATAGCCGGATAATCTTCAACTTGATGAGCTTTACAAATTGGAAAATTCATTCTAATTTTGCCGTCTTCATCTTGATGAACCACAAAAAGCCCTAAGTTTCGGACATGAAAATTAATCGTCTTTTTCTTAGTAAAATCTTTAAATATTACAAAAGCACTGGCAAGGGTGGCATGCCCACAAAAATCAGCTTCAACTGTTGGAGTAAACCAACGGATTTCATAATTTTCAGAGTCTATGATTTTGACAAAAGCAGTTTCAGACAAGTTATTTTCAAATGCTATCTTCTGCATTAAATCTGCATCTAGCCATTCTTTTTCAACAACCACAGCGGCGGGATTTCCACGAAATAACTCTTTTGTAAAAGCATCGACTTGATACATTTTCATGATATTCAACTCTTTTAAATTAATTCATTGTCTTCAATTTTTTTAAATATAAACAGACACAGATTTTTAAAAATTAGCATTACAGCAATCATTCACACATAAAAAAACGACCCAATCCAATGAGATTGAGCCGTCTCTTACAGTTTATTAATGATGTGTTAGTTCAATTTCATCTTCACTGTTTAATATTTCTTTATCTGTCTGGCCCATAAATTGACTGGTAACAACACCCGCAGTCATTGAACCATTTACGTTTAACGCAGTACGTCCCATATCAATTAATGGTTCAATTGAAATAAGAAGTGCAACCAAGGTTACAGGTAAGCCCATTGCAGGAAGTACGATCAGTGCAGCAAAAGTCGCACCGCCACCTACTCCAGCCACACCAATTGAACTTAAAGTCACAATACCGACTAACGATGCAATCCACATTGGGTCTAGCGTGTTAATTCCCATCGTTGGTGCAACCATTACCGCTAGCATTGCTGGATATAAACCAGCACAACCATTTTGGCCAATTGTCGCACCAAATGAAGCAGAGAAACTTGCAATAGATTCAGGAATACCTAAACGACGAGTTTGTGCTTCAATGCTCAGTGGAATGCTTGCAGCGCTTGAACGGCTGGTAAATGCAAACGTTAAAACTGGAGCAACTTTCTTAAAGAATTTAAGTGGAGAAACACCTGTAAGCGTCAAAATAATGGCATGTACGACAAACATAATCGCCAAGCCTAAATAAGACGCCACCAAGAAACCGCCTAAGTTTAAGATATCTGCTACGTTAGAACTTGCCACAACTTTGGTCATGAGTGCAAAAACACCATAAGGTGTAAGCGTCATCACTAAACGAACAAGCTTCATTACCCAAGACTGTAAAGTCTGGATTGCAGTTAAAATACGCTGACCTTTTTCTTCATCATCTTTCATTAGGTTGAGTGCTGCTATACCTAAGAACACGGCAAAGATAACCACACTAATAATTGAAGTTGGGTTGGCACCAGTTAATTCAGCAAATGGATTACTTGGAATAAAGGAAAGAATAAATTGCGGCACACTTAAATCGGTAACTTTGCCTACATAATCTGTATTAATGGCAGTTAAGCGTGCAGTTTCAGCAGCACCTTGCACCAAGCCTTTTGCCGTTAAGCCAAACAGGTTAGTAACAAATACCCCTACGAGCGCAGCAATCAGTGTTGTAAATAGTAAAGTACCAATCGTGTAAAAACTGATTTTGCCTAAAGACGATGCTTGGTGTAATTTTGCAACCGCTCCCAAAATAGACACAAATACCAAAGGCATAACAACCATTTGTAAAAGTTTTACATAGCCATTTCCAACGATATTAAACCAGCTAATAGATTCAGCAAGAATCGGATGGCCACCGCCATAAATCAAATGTAGTCCTAAGCCAAACACCACACCTAGAATTAAGCCAGCCAGAACTTTTTTTGATAAGCTCCAGTCCGTTTTACGTGTTTGGGCGAGTAAAAATATTAACCCGACAAAAACCACAATATTGATGATTAAGGGTATATTCATTCCCAAACTCCAAATTATTGCTTGTGTCATCTTTCAAGGGGGCATATTTGACCATAGCCGGCGTATATAAACTACCCTTTTCAACAATTTTATAGCATCAAGATGATTACAAACCTGCGTGAGAATATAAAATGACTTTTAAATACATATATATCACTTTTAATTTATAAATTACGTAAGATATTTATGTATAAAAATCAGCCTCTACCTAAGCAACCTTTAATTCAAATTGTTGCTCAATAAAATAAATAAATTGCTTTAAATTTGTTCCCCATGTTTCGGGTAACTGGGCAACTAAATATGTAGTGAAAAAAGCAGACTCCGTATTTAGTCCAAAACAATTGACGGACACTTTATCCGCAACTTTTGCCAGATAAGACTTAGGTAATAAAGCAAAACCAACACCCAATTCTACACAACTCACAATACCGTCCAGACTTCCCATTTCCATAATTTGCGAAGGTGGAATACTAAAGTCATTCAAGAAAAGCTCTATTGCATGTCGATATGAACAACCTTGCCGAAATGCTATAAATCTTGTTTTTGCAAGGGTTGCCATGTCTGGAAAGCTCTCTTGTTGCTTAGGGCAAACCAGAACCAGCTCTTCATGCCACACTGGAAAACTATATAACTCAGGAATGGAATGTTTAGATGCTACAAAAGCACAGTCTAATTCCCCCTGATGTACAGCATTTAATAAATAACGTGTCGGATGAGTTTGGAGCTCAATGGGTAAAGTAGGATATTGCTGCATACATTGATTGAGTAACTGTGGCAAACGTATCGCAGCAGTGGTCTCCATACTTCCAAGCCGGATTGATTCAGCAGGATCAATTCCCCCTTCTTGAAAGATTTTTTTAGCTTTATGGTGTAGTGCAAGCATTTGAACAGCATAACTATGTAGCTGTTGTCCTGCATTGGTTAGCGTCACTGGGTTATGGCGATTTAATAAAATCACACCCAACTCTTCTTCAAGTTTTTTTATATGGCTCGTGATATTCGATTGAACGGTATACATTTTTTGTGCAGCCAACGAAAAACTTCCACTCTCTGCGACCGCCAAGAAAAACTCTAGTGACTTTAATAACATTACACTATCTCAAAATAAGATAACCATCATCTTATTAAATCATTTTTAATGATCACAAAACTAGCTTTTAATAATAAAAAAATTGAGAGTCTTCTCATGTCTACGTTTTATCGAATGAGCTTACTTGTCTTTTTGGCAACTTGTTTGGGTATTGGAGTGTTTAGATTTTCCTATACTGCGCTCATGCCCATCATGATTGAGCAATATCACTGGACCCATGATTTTGCCAGCTTCTTAGGGAGTGCAAATTTATTGGGATATCTCATTGGTGCCTTATTGGCGTTATTGAGTATTAAAGAAAAGTACATCCCATCCATGATCGTACTCTCAACTATTGCCGGTAGCCTCAGCCTCCTATGCTGCTCATTCATGGATATGCCTCTGGCATGGTTCATTTTCTGGCGTACGGTTTCTGGTATTGCTGGCGGCTTACTTATGATTTTAGCCCCGAGCTTTGCCATGAAATACATTCCCACCACGCAAAGATTAAAAGTTAATTTCTTAGGATTTAGCGGGATTGGCCTGGGTGTGTTATCTGCCACCATTATTATTCCTGTACTTAAAAATATACCTGTGCATTATGTTTGGGATATTTTTGCGGGCATCTCCATATTAGGAAGCGTACTGCTTTATCAATTATTAAGTCGTAATACGGCTCAGGTGATTAAACCGCATTCTACAAAACTGCAAGCCTCACAAAAATCACGTTTAGGTCTTGTCATTATTATTGCCTACATGTGCAGTGCCTTTGCTTATATTCCCCACTCTTTATTCTGGATGGATTATTTATCTGGAACTTTGCATTTTCCATTACAGCAAAGAAATTTATTTTGGGTTCTCTATGGTGCAGGAAGCTGCATTGGTGCATTTGTCGCTTATTGCTTAAGCAGAATAATGGGATATTTACACACCATTAAATGGTTATATGCCATTTACTGTCTAGCTGTTGCTTTACCTTTCTTTTCCCAGACCACTTCTTTACTCGCTTTATCTTCCCTTCTTACAGGATTACTTACTCCCGCAACGGTGTTTATTAGCTCTTATAGCCTATTACAGATTTATGAACAGCGTTATCAAAAGCTATGGAGTCTGGCCACGATTGGGTTTGCTAGCACTCAGCTTTTAGGTGGTGTCGTCATTAGTACTTTGCATCATTTGCATTGGTCTTATGCACATCTCTTTCTTCTGGGTGGAATCGTTCTACTCTTTGCAGTTTGCCTTTTACTTCGTGTACGTCCTACTTACATCTCAACTCTCGGAGAAACCGAATCATGAAATCTCTGTTCTTCCCCCTATTTTTAATTGCCTTTGTTCTGATTATTCAGGCCCTAGATCAGAGTTATCAAAAGAAAGTCGGCATCACCAAGACCACAAAACACCCTGAATTTTTGCAATAAAAAAAGCCCTCAACCGAGGGCTTTCTTATAGAAGATTACTCTCCCATGTGCTTAATAATCGCATCACCAAATTCAGAACAACGTAACAAGGTTGCACCCGGCATTAAACGCTCAAAATCGTAAGTTACGGTTTTAGCGGCAATCGCTCCTGAAATCCCTTTAATGATCAGATCAGCAGCTTCTGTCCAGCCCATATCACGTAGCATCATTTCCGCAGACAAAATAATAGAACCTGGGTTTACTTTATCTTGACCAGCATATTTAGGCGCAGTGCCGTGAGTTGCTTCATAAACTGCAATTGCACCACCAATATTTGCACCCGGTGCAATACCAATGCCGCCTACTTCTGCTGCGAGCGCATCGGAAATATAGTCACCATTTAAATTAAGCGTTGCAATAACAGAGTAATCAGCTGGGCGCATTAAAATTTGTTGTAAGAAAGCATCTGCAATCACATCTTTAATGATGATGTCTTTACCAGTTCTTGGGTTTTTAATTTTAACCCATGGGCCGCCATCAATCAGTTCTCCACCAAAACGATCTAGAGCCTGCTCATAGCCCCACTCTTTGAAAGCCCCTTCGGTGTATTTCATGATATTACCCTTGTGAACAAGCGTCACCGAAGGTTTATCATTTTCGATTGCAAACTGAATGGCTTTGCGTACTAAACGCTGTGAACCTTCTTTCGATACAGGTTTAATTCCAATACCACAGCCTTCTGGGAAACGGATTTTTGTCACACCCATTTCTTCTTGAAGGAATCTAATGACTTTCTTAGCCTCTTCTGAATCAGCTTTCCATTCAATCCCTGCATAGATATCTTCCGAATTTTCACGGAAAATGACCATGTCTGTTAATTCAGGATGTTGAACTGGTGAAGGTACGCCTTCAAACCAACGCACTGGACGTACGCAAACATATAAATCTAATTCTTGGCGTAAGGCGACGTTGAGTGAACGAATACCGCCACCCACTGGTGTCGTTAAAGGACCTTTGATTGAGACAACGAACTCACGAAGTGCTTCAAAAGTTTCTTCCGGCATATAGCTGCCATAAATTTTATTGGCTTTTTCACCGCAATACACTTCCATCCATTCGATTGAGCGCTTGCCACCATAAGCTTTTAAAATAGCAGCATCTACGACTGCTTTCATGGTTGGTGTAATATCCACACCAATACCATCACCCTCAATGAAAGGAATAATTGGATGATTTGGTACATTCAGTGACAGGTCTGCATTTACTTTAATTTTGTCGCCATCTGCAGGAACCACGATCTTCTGATAACCCATTATGTGAATTCTCCCTTTTATAATACTTAATTAACTAAAAATAATTATCGATACACAATACTTTCAACTCTTCTTAACGCATAATAGCTTAATTGAAATTAATCATTTTTGGGATTTATATGAGAAATAATAAGATTTCTCACTTAAATAAACCTCAATGTTTTCTCTAGTTATTTGAAAGAAGAAGTCATTTTTTATGAAAATTGTCATTCTCAACAAACCATATGACGTTCTCTCCCAGTTTCGTAAAGACGAAGCGCATATGACCGTCTCTGACTTTGTTGATGACCCGACTTTGCGTTTGGCAGGCCGTCTTGATATGGACTCTGAGGGTTTAGTTTTTTTAACTGATCATGGTGGTTTGAATCAGTTCATTACTAACCCTGCAAATAAAAAATACAAAACGTATTTAGTTCAAGTTGATGGCGATGTAACTGAAGAAGCGCTTGAGCAGCTTCGTAAAGGTGTAGAACTTAATGATGGTATGACGCTTCCTGCTACAGCCATTAAAGTAAATGAACCTGAATGGTTATGGGAACGTAACCCGCCTGTACGTTTTCGTGCAAATATTCCAACATCTTGGATCGAAATTTCAATTTGCGAAGGCCGTAACCGTCAAGTTCGTCGTATGACTTCTGCGGTAGGTTTTCCAACTTTACGTTTAATTCGTACTAAAATTGGTTCAATTGATTTAGTTCAACTCGGTTTAAAACCTGGTGATGTTAAAGAAATTGAGCCTCTGCTTTACCCTGACTTTAAAGATGTTCCAGCTGAAGAACCTTATCGTTCACGTTCATACGTGAAAAAACCAGGTGGTACTGGCGGTAAACCAATGGTTCGTAAGAATAAAGACGGTTCTACGAAAAAGTCTGGTACGAAACGTATTTGGCAAATGGATGAAGGTGAAAAACCTCGTCGTAAAACCAATGGTACAACTCGTCCAAATGCTAAAGCACCACGTGGTCGTGGCCGCAATAGTCGATAATATTTAAACTTTTAAAAGCTCACATCAGTGGGCTTTTTTAATGCCCTTTATTTTTCTAAAAATAAAAAAACCGGTGCATATGCACCGGCCTTTAAGCTATTTACTAACGAGTTAGTAATTAAGCCTCAACAGTTGCAAGAGCTGCATTAAATGTAGCACTTGGACGCATTACAGCATCTACTTTTGCTTTATCAATTGCATAGTAACCACCGATGTCAGCTGGTTTACCTTGCACTTGAGCAAGTTCAGCAACAATCTTCGGTTCTTCTTCAGCTAAAGTTTTTGCAAGAGGAGCAAATTTAGCTTTCAACTCAGCATCTTCGTCCTGTGCAGCAAGCGCTTGAGCCCAGTAAAGTGATAAATAGAAATGGCTACCACGGTTGTCAATCTCACCCGTACGGCGTGATGGTGACTTACCATTGTCAAGTAACTTGTCAGTCGCTTCATCAAGAGTCTTCGCAAGTAACTTAGCACGAGCATTATTTTCTTTAATACCCATCTCTTCTAAAGAAGCTGCTAAAGCAAGGAACTCACCAAGCGAATCCCAACGCAAGTGGTTTTCTTCAACAAGTTGCTGTACGTGTTTTGGCGCTGAACCACCCGCACCAGTTTCGTACATACCACCACCCGCCATAAGCGGAACGATAGACAACATTTTCGCAGAAGTACCAAGTTCCATAATTGGGAACAAGTCTGTTAAGTAGTCACGTAAGATGTTACCAGTCACAGAAATAGTATCTAGACCACGTACTACACGCTCAAGTGTGTAACGCATTGCACGAACTTGAGACATGATCTCAATATCCAAGCCATTCGTGTCATGATCTTTTAAATACTTTTGTACTTTCTTGATCAATTCATTTTCGTGTGGACGGTATGGGTCAAGCCAGAAGATCGCAGGCATGCCAGAGTTACGTGCACGAGTTACTGCAAGTTTTACCCAGTCACGAATCGGAGCATCTTTAACCTGACACATACGCCAGATATCGCCTTCTTCAACATTTTGAGTCAATAACACTTCACCAGTGTCAAGATCGGTAATGTTTGCAATACCAGCTTCTGAAATTTCAAAAGTCTTGTCGTGAGAACCGTATTCTTCAGCTTTTTGAGCCATCAAACCAACGTTCGGTACAGTACCCATAGTCTTCGGATCGAAGTTACCATGCCACTTACAGAAGTTGATCATTTCTTGGTAAATACGAGCAAATGTTGATTCAGGCATAACAGCTTTAGCATCATATTGCTTACCATCAGCACCCCACATTTTACCACCAGCACGAATCATTGCAGGCATAGAAGCATCAACGATGATGTCGTTTGGTGAGTGGAAGTTTGTGATGCCTTTTGCTGAGTCTACCATTGCAAGTGCAGGACGATGTTCTTGACAAGCATGTAAATCTTCAATGATTTCTTCACGTAATGACGTTGGAAGAGTTTCGATTTTCTCGTATAACCCAGCCATACCGTTATTGACGTTAATACCTAATTCGTCAAATAACTTGCCGTGTTTTTCGAAAGCTTCTTTGTAATAGATTTTCACACAGTGACCAAAAACGATCGGGTGTGAAACTTTCATCATTGTCGCTTTTACGTGTAAAGAGAATAAAATACCCGCTTCTTTACAATCATCAAGTTCTTTTTCATAGAAATCACAAAGTGCTTTCTTGCTCATGAACATTGAATCAATGATTTCGCCGTCTTGTAGCGCAACTTTTGGCTTAAGAACAATGCTTTTACCACTGTTCGTGATAAGTTCCATTTTCACATTACGTGCGCGATCAAGTGTCATTGATTTTTCACCATGGTAGAAGTCACCTTCTTCCATATGTGAAACATGAGTTTGTGACCACTGTTTCCACTCGCTCATTGAATGAGGGTGTTTTTTTGCGTAATTTTTAACTGCTGCTGGAGCACGACGGTCAGAGTTACCTTCACGAAGGACAGGGTTTACTGCTGAACCAAGACACTTGCCATAACGAGCTTTGATTGATTTTTCTTCTTCGGTTGCAGGATTTTCCGGATAATCAGGAATTGCATAACCTTTTGATTGAAGCTCTTTGATACATGCAGTTAATTGCGCAACAGACGCACTGATATTCGGGAGTTTGATAATGTTAGTATCTGGATCTTGTGTAAGACGACCTAGCTCTGCAAGGTTGTCGGATACCTTTTGCTCTTCACTTAGGTATTCAGCGAATTCTGCGAGCACACGTGCAGCTACAGAGATGTCACTTTTAATAATCTCGATGCCAGCTGGCTTAGTAAAGGTCTCAATGATCGGCAGTAGCGAATAGGTCGCCAATAGTGGCGCCTCGTCAGTCAGTGTGTAAATAATAGTTGACTTTTCACCAGCCATATATAGCCCCTTCCATTTGATTGAGTGTTGAGGACCGAGCTTTTGGCCCAGTGCCTACGAACCGATATGCTTAAATAAAACCCTGAGAGTATCGGCTCTCATTGCCTTCCAGTCAACGAAATATACAGTGATAACGACATTTCGTAGCGAAATAATACATAATTCAAATATATAGATAATTTTCTGATATCTAAGTCATTGTAATACGCACATTCAGATCACTTTTCAGGCATTAAACATAATTAATTTACATGAGATATCTTTCAGTGTTCTGACAATTATTATACTTTTCATTCAAAATAAACTCAAAGGTAAAACGGATTTCACCACTTGAACGTACTTAAAAGTAAAAACCGATGTGCAAAACATCGGTTTTTTATAAACTATTTAGCTTTAATCTATGCTTTTAACCATTTTTCAGTTTTAGCTTGATCTTGAACGACAAGTTCAACTTCGGTTAAATCAGATGTAGCGCAATCGACTGCAAAAGATATTAACTCATCACGACGGAAAGCAAATACAGTATAAGTACCACCCTGTTTTGCATACTTCTCGATAAGCTTAGTGGATGCTTTTAAACCATCAATTGCAATAATCACATCATTGGCAGAAATACCTGCTTTTGCTCCAGCGCTCTCACGGCGAGCACTTTGCACGAGCACGCCTTCTGGCTTATCGACAAGTTTCAAGCCTAATGGCAAAGATTTGTCAGTTTTAACTCTATAGCTTAAGCCAAATTCAGGAAGCAATTGATCAAGCGGTAATTCATCAGTCGTGTTAATCAGATGATTAATCTGTTCAATCCAGTTATCACCCGTCAGTTCTTTACATAAATCAAAAATGGTTCGCTCATTTACTTGCATACCATTTTGAGTATTTTCATATAACCGACGCATTAAAGCATCAAGACTAGAACCACGTAGACGTAAACCTAAATCTAGGCATAACGCTACCAATGAACCTTTATTATAGTAACTGGTACCCGCATTATTTGAGTTTTCATCTTGACGATAAAATTTGATCCAAGCATCAAAACTTGATTCCGCAACTGTTTGAACAAAACGGCCTGGGTTTTGTAAATAGCGATCAATTTGTGCTTTGAGTAAATCAAGATAAGACTTCTGAGAAATTACACCACTACGCAATAAAATTAGGTCATCGTAATATGAAGTAAAGCCTTCAAATATCCACAATAAAGAAGTGTAGCCTTCTTGGTGCAAATTATAATTTGCAAAGTTTTCAGGACGGATAAACTTTACTAACCATGAATGAAAATATTCATGACTACATAAGCCTAAAAAGCGTTGATAATCTTTAGAAGGTTCAGTTGGTTCATTCGATTTTGGCAAATCATCGCGTGGTGTAATCAGACTTGTACTATTGCAATGTTCTAATCCACCATAACTATTCCCTGTTGCCATCGTCATAAAGGTATAGTTTTTAAATGGCGCTGAACCAAACATATTTATTTCAGTTGCACAAATCTTTTCAATATCGGCTTTTAAGCGATCAATATTGGCATTATGTGGACCAGAAATTACAAACTCATGTTCAATGCCATGTGTTTCGAAGCCAAAGCGCGTTTGATCAGCCAATTCAAACGGGCTATCAATCAATTGATCATAATCATCGGCTTTTAAAGTAAAGCGCCCTTTGACTAGACTTTTTGAAGCTAAGCCGGTTGCTAACTGAAAATGCTTTAACTCATCTGGCAAGAAAACTTCGACTTCACAAGCAGACTGCTCCTGACCTTCCAAAGCTAAACATACACACGCTGGATTAATATATAGACGCGTCTGGTCTACATATGCACCACGTACAGACAAATCATATGCATAGACATCATATTCAATCGTCATTAATTCGTGATCTGTATTAAATAAACGCCAGCGATTCTTGCTCGTTTTTTTAATGTCCAGCATACGTCCAGCTTCATCATAAGCTTTAACGGATTCAATATGTTTTGAAAACTCTCGAATTAGATAACTACCCGGAATCCACGTTGGTAGCCAAAGTTCCTGATTCGGATTGGCTAAAAAACGAATTGTCACGTGAACAAGGTGTTGTTTGTAATCATCGAACTCAATTTGATAATGCAACATAAATTCTTCAATTTAAAAATAAGAACGGCTTCACATTAGATTATCACTTTTTTGTATCGTCTTGCGTACATGTATTTTTTGGCAACAATTTCCACTAGCCTTCAATTAAAAAAAGGCATAGCATGCTGTGCATCTGTGTCCCGTATTTGCCAGTAAAAGTTAAGGTCATCCGTGAAATTTTTTCTATCTCTTTTTACCCTCTTCAGTATTTTCTGCACTACCCTAACCAATGCTGCGTTACTCAATATTGCACCTGAAAGTGTTGAAGCCGCTGCATGGACCATTGTAGATACTCAATCGGGTCAAATTATTGCCGAGCACAATAGCCATGTGCAGCGCGCACCAGCATCTTTAACTAAAATGATGGTTGCTTATATTGCTTTAAAAGAGATTAAAGCTGGAAAGCTGAAAAAAGAAGAAATCATTACTGCAACACCGGTAGTAAGTGTCGTGCAGTGGGATGAATCACAAATGTATCTTAAAGCTGGTGAACAAATTTCAGTTGATCAGTTATTGGCAGGTTTAATTGTGATGTCTGCGAATGATGCAGCCGTGACTTTAGCTGAAAAAATTTCTGGTGATGTGCCTCACTTTGTACAACGTATGAATCAGGAAGCTCAAGCTTTGGGCATGAAAGATACTCATTTTAGTAATCCTCCGGGAATTACGATGCCTGATCATTACACTACGGCTCACGATTTAAGCTTATTAGGTCAGGCTTTAATTAAACAAACTCCTGAATATTTACATTATTCAAAAATGCCAAGCTTTAGCTACAATCAACGCTTCCATCATGCAACAAACCTTGCACTGAAATATGACCCATCTGTTGACGGTCTAAAAACTGGTTACACTAAAGCCGCTGGTTATAATTTGGCATTAACGGCGTCTCGCCCTTCATTTTCATCTGACTTAGCTCAAAGACGTTTATTGGTAATTGTTTTAGGTACACCAAGTGCGGTAAAACGAGCTGAGATTGCAGACAAGTTAATGAACCTTGCTTATGCTTACACACGCGATGAAGTCATTATTCCTGAGCAGAAATTAATTGCCGAACTGCCTGTTGTAAAATCGACTTTAAAAATGTTTAAGGTCGCAACAAAGCAACCGACGATTGTAACGACGTCGCTATATGCAGACCCAGCACCAATTGACTTAAATACTTTTGACAATGTGACTCAACGCATTCAAGTACTTGATAGCAATTTACAGCCAAAAGTGATTGCTCCACTCGAAAAGACTCAAACACATGTAAACATTGAACTCAATGAAAAACAATTAACTGCACCATTAATGAAAGTCATGAGTTTGGCAACAGTATCTATTTATCAAAACAACCAGCTGATCCGTAGTCTTCAAATTGAAGATAACGTACATATTGAAGAAGCCAATATTTTCCAAAGAATCATGATGTGGTTTTCTAGCCTCTTCTCTATTTTTTCATCGAGTGAACATAGTGCTGCAAAACTCTACCCTTTAGATTCGCACTAAAAACATCAAATTGTGCACAGATGCACAATAAATTTTATAAATGAAAGATGGCATAATTCAGCCATCTTTTTTTATAGAAAAATAATTAGGTGATAAAAATGACCCAAAATTTACATCATATTGTAATTGTTGGTGGTGGTGCTGGAGGCTTAGAGCTTGCGACACAACTCGGTGAAACTTTTGGGAAAACTCATAAAGCGAAGATTACGTTAATTGACCAAAACCTGACGCATATCTGGAAACCTTTACTTCATGAAATTGCTGCTGGATCTTTAAATCCACACGAAGAACAAACTAACTATTTTGCCCATGCAGAAAAGCATCACTATGAATTTGTACTAGGTACATTAGTTGGAGTTAATAAAGATAAAAAAATAATTGAGTTAATTCCCCCTCAAGTTTCTAAGGATCAACAAACTCATCTACAAGAGCTGAGTTATGACACGCTTATTTTAGCGCTTGGTTCTGTGTCAAATGACTTTAATACAGCGGGCGTACGTGAAAACTGTCATTTCCTCGATAGCAGAAAACAAGCCGATATTTTTCAGCAAGATTTATTACATCTGTATATTGAAGCTCAAAATCAACCAAATCAGCGGACTTTAAATATTGGGATTGTGGGTGCTGGTGCAACAGGTGTAGAACTTGCTGCCGAGTTAATTGAAACTACTAAAAACTTTTATCGATATGGTTTAAAGAAGATTCATCCCAACCAAGTTAAAATTACCCTAATTGAGGCTTCTGAGCGCATTTTACCTGCTCTAAGTGAAAAAACGGCTGAGCATAGTGCAAAACAGCTCAAAAAAATGGGCATTGAAGTTTTAACAAAACATCGCGTTGAAAAAATTGATGAGCATTCCATCCATTTTAGTAATGATGATCAATTAAAAAGTGATATTACCGTCTGGGCTGCTGGTGTAAAAGCACCTAAAGTTTTAGAAAGTTTCAATGATTTTGAACGCGATAATATTAACCGCCTGATGGTCTACGCAACATTGCAAACCTATTCCGACCCAAATGTATTTGCTTTTGGTGATTGCGCCCGTTGCCAACTTGATGCAAGACACCCTCCACTTGGCCCGCGTGCTCAGGTTGCAAGCCAACAAGCGAGCTTTTTAGTCGATGCTATGGCTGCTCGACTTAATGACCGATCACAACCCATGTTTAGCTTTAACGACAAAGGTTCGCTTGTGTCTTTAAGCCGTAATAAAGCCGTTGGAGAATTACTTGGCGATGTAAGTGTGCAAGGTTATATTGCCAAAACCATGTACGTATCTTTATATCGTTTACATCAAGCAACGATTCACGGGTACACACAGGCTGGACTACTCACAATGAAAGATTTACTTACAAGACGTGTACGTCCAAAAATTAAACTATATTGAGTTGAATTTTTTAAGTTCATCCCTATTTAGATAAAAACGCATTATATAAAAGTGTTAAAGATTCAAATTTTGTAGTCTACAAAATTTATTTTTCACTTTATGATGTACGCTTTAATTGATTGAATGGATCAAAAACATGACTGCTATTGCAAATAACCACGTGGTTTCATTCCACTACAAATTAACAAACGCTGAGGGTGAAACACTTGATCAATCTCAAGGTGAACCACTTGCATATTTGCACGGCGCAGGCAATATCATTCCTGGTTTAGAAAATGCTCTAACAGGTAAAACTGTTGGTGAAAAATTTACTGTTAATGTACCAGCAGCTGAAGGTTATGGCGAATATAACCCAGACCTAGTTCAAGAAGTTCCAGCTCAAATGTTCCAAGGTGTTGAGAACATTCAACCTGGTATGCAATTCCAAGCGCAAACAGACGACGGCGTACAGATCGTAACTGTTAAAGCGGTTGAAGGCGACAACATTGTTGTTGATGCTAACTTCCCACTTGCTGGTCAAGATTTAACTTTTGAAGTTGAAATCGTAGAAATCCGTGAAGCTTCTGAAGAAGAATTAGATCACGGTCACGTACACGGTGCAGGTGGTCATCACCACTAATCATCTGTAAAGATGATAAGAGCAAAGCTTCGGCTTTGCTTTTTTTATGTCTTTATTTTTATATAATATCTTGATAATAAACCTCTAACTCACTCAACTTTATAAGGGTATCTTTCATGTCAAACGTAAATCAGCTTATTTGGTTTCGTCAGGATTTGAGAGTTCGGGATCATGCTGCATTATGGCATGCCTGCCAACAAGGTCCTTCGATTGGGTTAATTATTTTGTCGCCTGAACAATGGAACATACATCACGATGCGCCAATAAAAATTAATTTCTATTTACGTCAGCTTCAACAACTAAAAAAAGAATTAGAACAGCTTAATATTCCACTTATCATTCAAGTCATTCCCTACTGGAAAGATATTGCAGACTATATTTCTAAACTCGCTCAACAACTCAATATCGAAAATGTTTACTCAAATATAGAAGTAGGCGTGAATGAGTTGAAAAGAGATAAAACTGTACAACAAGATTTAAATCAGCAGAGTAAAGAGCTTTTTTTATTTCATGACCGCACGATTTTCCCTTTACGTTCCATTCGCAATCAGTCACAGCAACCGTATCAAGTTTTCAGTGCATTCAAAAAAGCATGTTATTCAAAACTAGATATAAGTGGCTTGCCTCAGTGCTATCCAATTCCTGAGAAACAAAATGCCTATCCGCAGTCTTTTTCAAATATAAAAAGTTTAGATCTAGAAGATGTTAAAGCTTTGTTTGACTCATCAATTTCTAAAGAGCAACAAGACTTATGGCCTACTGGAGAAGATTTTGCTCTGGATCAGCTCGATTTATTTATTGAAGATCATTTATCTACTTATAAATTAGAACGTGACTTTCCAAATGTAAAAGGAACTAGCCAACTTTCTCCGTATTTAAATCTTGGAATTTTATCTATCCGTCAATGTTTACAAGCCCTTTTCCGAGCTGAACATGGCAACTTTCATCTGGCAAACGAAGGCCAACAAACATGGTTAGATGAATTACTTTGGCGCGAATTTTATCAACATATTTTATTTGATTTCCCACATGTTTCTAAGCACTTTCCTTTTAAGCAAAATACTCAAAATATTAAGTGGGAAAATAATCAAGAGCATTTGGTCGCATGGCAAAATGGCCAAACAGGCATACCGATTATTGATGCAGGCATGCGCCAGCTACAAAAAACAGGATGGATGCATAATCGAGTCCGCATGATTACCGCTATGTTTTTGTGTAAAAACCTACTCATCGATTGGCGAGTTGGTGAACAATGGTTTATGGAACACTTAATCGATGGTGATTTAGCTGCGAATAATGGTGGCTGGCAATGGTGTGCATCGACTGGAACTGATGCTGTACCGTATTTCCGAATTTTTAACCCTATTGCTCAATCTAAGAAATTTGACCCAAATGGAGACTATATTCGTCAATGGGTGAATGAATTAGCTCATCTAGACAATAAAATGATTCATGAACCCTACTCAACCAACACTCATCTTCAATTGAATTATCCAAAACCAATTGTTGATTTAAAAGAAACTCGTATAAAAGCAATTGAAACTTTCAAGAGTATTTAGATGCTAATTGAGTCTTTTATGTTTGCTTTTGATTAAAAGAAAATAAGAAATTTGACTATAATGTGACTTTAATCTAAAAATAATTCTAAAGGGATTTATAAAAGGAAAAACACAACAATAACTTAGGAATTCGTCACAGTTCATTATAAAAGTATAAAAATTAACATTACAAAAAAGGTGGCCAGAGCTCGCATGCAACAAAAGAACCCAGGAAGAACACTCGTCTTATGGATTATCGCAGCTCACCTCTTTATGGGAATGGTGGCATATGAGTGGTTACCTGTAAGTTTTAGAGGAAGCTGGATTTTTATTCTCATTCTTTTAATTTCTGGTGCTTTTTTAGAAGTTGGTGCGTCTTTAATTGTTGGTTTAATTGCCTTTGTAGGCGTTGCAGTATACTTTTTACTCGATTTGGGTGCACAGACGCATATTGAACGGCAGCTCCTTCTACTTTTTATTATTCCCCTTATTCCACTTTTTCTGAGTGCTGTTCGCCACAATATTGAAATTAACGTTCAAAAATACCGCGATATTCAAAGTTATGACCGTAATTACCGCCGTGATATTTTTCCCATCAGTGCATTAAAATATTTTCAACGTAGTTTCTTTAAACTTCTTGATCATCATCACCTACAAGATTATGAAGTCTTTAAAATCAAAATCCTCAACAGAAGTCTAATTAAAGAAATGTTAGGTGATGATGTATGGAAAACAACTCAAAATGAAATGTTTCAAATCTTGAGCCAGCATCAGCCACAAGAAATTATTTTCCAATTTGCCGATGATGACCTAGAAAATATATACAGTATTGTAATCCGTAAGCAGAAAACGGATGAAGACCCTGATTTTATTAAAAAGCTCAAACAAATTACGACTTTGAGGCTTGAAGTAGAATATCAAATTATTCAGATTCCACCCGAAGAGGAGATTACTTAATGTCTAATCTTCTTAATATTTGTGGAATTATTATTGCCTCTAGTCAATATCCAGATGGCACTTTACAGCAGTTCTATCGTCAATATTATCATTGTGAAATTAAATCTGAACAAACCAAAACTGAAGTTCAGAGTATTAATGACCTTTCCATGTTTTTCCCAGCGCAGGACACATGGTGGCCTGTCTTTACAATTGACCAGATCAGCTCGGATAGTTTTCAAAGGCTTATTCGTACAGGAATAAAGCCAGGCATCATATTACCAGATGAAGTATTTAGCTTTTCTCATTATTTCTTATTAAAAGAAGCAGTGAGCCAAGGTGCAATTCCCATTGCACTTTTTAAATCCGGACAGCCCCAATATTTTGCAGCCAAAGCCACATTTTCAACTGCCATTGGTTTACGGCCCATGGCGGCTTTTGTTTCAAAAGGCTGGGATGAAAACTTAATTTCACAAAATGCTGGCAGTTATATTGTTCAGTTTAATCCACCAGAACTTCCTCTGCCCTCTAGAGAAATTAGACAAAAGCAGCACTTATTTTATTCAGCTAAAAGTTTTGATGGTCATATTTCGGGTTATGAAATTATTATTAACCCGCCTGCTGATCTACCAACCACAAATATTCGATACCCTCAACTCGGAATATCATGGAAATTTAATAATATTAACTACATAAGTACGCCTGAACATGTAAAAACTAATCTCATCGGATACATTTTTATTGGTTTAAGCACAGTTGTAGTTCCACTCGATCTTATTTTAACAAGTAACTACCCTGACCTCCTTGGTACGTTTGGCAGCTATGTTTCATGGATCTCTTTGGTCGTTGGGCTGATTTTATTGTTATTGCTCATCTCATCTATTATTAGGAGGGTTAAATCAAATGGCTCCCATTGATATTCTCTTCCTATTTGGTTTTTTGGGAATCTGGATTCCGCAAGCATTTTGGGCATGGTTAAGTTATCAGGCTTGGAAATACTCAAAAACAGCGGAAAAAGAGTTACAGAACCTTCCCATACCAGACAGATGGCCCGTTTTGAGTGTCTTAATTCCTGCCTATAATGAAGGCGTAGTGATTGAAGATACTTTACATGCAATCGCTCAGCAGGACTATCCTGCGGAATCTTATGAAGTTTTGCTCATTAATGACGGTTCTAAAGATAACACCCTAGAAATTGCTGAGGACCTCGCAAAAATTTATCCGTGCATAAAAATTGTTAATGTTCCCAAAGGCATGGGTGGTAAAGGTAAATCTAGAACACTTAATAATGGCTTACTGCATGCGACGGGTGAACTCATTGTTGTCTATGATGCAGATAGTACACCTGAACCTGATTGTGTTCGCCTCTTAGCTCAAACACTACTTGCCGATAAAAAATTAGTGGCTGTAAATGGCAAAGTCAGAACCCGTAATTGGCAAGATAGTATTTTGACTCGCTTTATTGCCATTGAGTTCATCTTTTTCCAATGGATTTTTCAAGGCGGACGTTGGCAACGTTTTGAACTATCTACATTGATGGGTACGAACTATGTCATTTGGCGCGATGCATTAGAAACCTTAGGTGGTTTTGATGAGAAATCATTGGTCGATGACACTGAAATGAGCTTCCGTATTTTTATCGGCCAAAAAAGGATTAAATGGGTACCCTACGCAATTGGTTGGCAGCAAGATCCACCATCTTTGAGTGTATTTATTAAACAGCGCTCACGCTGGACTCAAGGTAATTTTTATGTGACCCGTAAATATTTACCTGTAGCGTTAAGAACACCTTTTCCTATCGGAATTGAAATTCTGAATAACATTATGTGCTACATACTTTTTGTACCCGCTTTATTCTGGAGTCATATTACCTTAACTCTGGGCTTACTCGGTATTGCAGGCATTTCAGTTCCGGGACCATTCACATTATTGTGGGGCCTTTCATTTTGCCTCTATGTTGCGCAAATGTGGTTTACCCTTTCTTTAGAAAAAGTTAAACCAGAGCTCTATTTTTACTCGGTTTTATCTTACGTAACTTACTCACAAATATTTCTATTTATTGTATTTAAAGCCGCATATGACATGCTTAAAAATAAAATACAGGGCAACTCCCTTCAATGGTACAAAACGGAACGTAGCAAGGAGAAAAAAAAATGAAATACTCTTCTAATTTCTACCAAATGGTTCAAGTACTCCTTGCCAGCACTAGTCTAATGTTAGCAATGTCTGCTCATGCATATACATGGGAACTAAATGATATTAATACTTCTACCAAATATACCGTTGAGCCCCATTTTTTCTATATTGGGAAAGGTGCTGAATGGGAAAACATTGAATTTTCAAGCAACTACTCTACTGAAAGTGAGACAACGTTACTTGTAAAATATGATGATAAGCTCATCTATAACACCACTTTAAGCGGTGATGGACAACTGAAGTTTAATATTCCTAAAAGTCAAAGTGGCTTCCATCGCTTAGATTTCATTATTCAGCAATATGCGAAACCCAACACTCTGAATCAAACTAAGGACTCTTTCTGCTCTGAAGATATTGATCACTTAACATACTTTAATAATTCCCAGCTCGACTTCACACCAATTAGAAAAGACTATCAGCTAAAATACCTACCAGATGCTTTATTTAACCCACAGGCTCGACGTCCTACACCATTTGTGGGGATCTTAAAATATAACCGCAAAGAGATTACAGAAGCTTCTATGCTTGCTAGATTAGCTAGCTCTTGGAATTCAGTAACGCCAATTGAGTGGGTGGATTCTGGACAAACCAACTTAAACCCTGAAACAAATTTTATTATTGAAGTGGTTCGCTCAGCTACGCCACTCAAAGGGGGTGCCTTAGTACAAATTGCAAAACCAGCAGATGGCGTGGCCACTCTTTCAATTACCTATCACACCCCACAAGAACTCACTGCGGCCATAAATGGACTCATTAATCCATCTTATATACAGCAACTGAATACAGGAAGTGCAATTTTCCCAACCACGATCTCTAATCCAACTTGGGCCCAATTTAAAAAAATTAATACACTTGCCGATTTAGGCATTGAGGACTTCAGATTAAATCACGCTGAAAAGAACTTATTCCTTGATTTCCCAGCTGTATGGCAACCCACTGATATTTTGCAAGGACAGATCGCTCTTCGCATTCAAAGTGGCTTATTACAAGGTTCAAATATTACGGCTTGGATTGATGGCGGACTTGCAGGCAGTATGAAAACAGCCGACCTTGCTTCCGATCCCGTCAACCGACAATTCAACATTTTTGCAAAAGCTATTTCTAATACGACCAATTTTAGTTTAAAGCTTGAAAATTCGGTGATTGCTAACTCTCAGTGTTTACCCACTGCACATGGTTCGCTCTGGATTGATACAGCTAAATCTACTGTAAAACTGCCACATAAACTCAAAAATGGCGTAGCCGCAATTTCTATGACTTTAGCAACTACTCCAACCATTGCGATTGATGATCAATCTGGTGCGTTAAATATCGCGATTGTATTAGGCCAAACTGCGAAAAAAATGCTTTTAACACAAGGACCAATACCACTTAACCTAGTCCGTTATTCGCCAAGTGCTCCACAAGCAATAAATGTTCGTGTGAATAAAGATATTTACCAACAACAGGTATTAATGCATCAAGATATTATTTATGCACCTGCTGCCCAAAATGGTTTTATTGTCAGTTATAACAACAATCGCTTTGATGTGATTACCGACTCACAAGGTGGCGCACAAGCTTTCATGCACCTTTGGGAAAAAATACAACATAAAATTCCAAATAATGTGACAAAAATGTTAGTTTCAGAAAATGGAAATATTTATGTTTTACAAAAACTTATTGTCGGAAATCAAAAAGCACCTTTAGTTCAACAATCTTCTTTCTTCTTATTAGTTGTGATTATCTCTGCAATCATGATAATAATTATCTTCTTGTGGTACTGGTTAAGACGAAATAATGAAAAAACAGATACCAATTAAAATAGCTGCTTTTATTATTTTAATTATATGTAGTGTTATAGCTTATGCGGGGTTGTTCAAACATCAAGGACAAGCCCCGCATATTGAAGGAATTTTCTGGCAGCCCGACAATAACACGACCCCACCAGAGGGAAACTGGCACTATTTGGGTGTTAACACATTTGTCCCTCAGTGGTCTGTTGTTGAATCTAAATCATGGTGGAAAGAATCAAACTTTCCTCAATGGGAAAAAGCAATTAATTTAGAAAAAATTAAACAAGAACCTTGGGCTAAAAATCTAATCTTGGGTTTAGCAGGTGAATATAATGAACCTAAAGCTCGGGCAAATGTAACTAAGTTAGGGGAAAAATCTGCCGAAATTATAAAAGAGCAAAAAACGGCGCCTAAAGGCTATTATTTTCCGGTGGAAGCAGATCCAACGTGGTTGAGAGTCAGTGCTTTAGGTCAGGTTTTAACGAAACTTCCAGTACCAGTTTGGGTAAGTATTTATAGTGGTGAAAGCGAACCCGAACATTATGATTTATGGGTTAAAAGCTGGTTACCAGAACATAACGGTGTTTTCTTCCAAGACGGGGTTGGCGTAGGTGTAAGGTCTCCTCAGCAAGCCAAACATATTTTAGATCAGCTTGAACAAAAGCTTGGAAAAGATAAAGTAATTATAGTGCTAGAAGCTTTTAGAGTTAAAAAGAATGGACAATTTAGAGCTGCATATCCTTGGGAAATTATTTCTCAACTGAAAGCATATGAAGGAAAAACTGTCTATATTTTTGATGGTCCTCACTACATGAATCGTTGGTGCGTCAATATTGTGAGCTTGTGGTATCGCCTCACTTATGGTGGTAAGAATACCTCCGTAAGTGAGAATAAACCTTTAACTCACAACTATGCTAATTCATAAGATTTAGCAATTTGATCAAGAATACGCCGAGCAGCGTGCCCGTCACCAAATGGATTTTCTACATGTGCCATTTTTTCATAATGCTGTTGGTCGGTGAGTAGTTTTTCAGCTTCTTCAATAATTTTTTGTTGGTTTGTACCGACCAAAACACCTGCCCCCACTTCAACAACTTCAGGTCGTTCTGTGGTGTCTCGCAAGATTAAAACAGGCTTATTAAATGATGGGCTCTCTTCTTGTAAACCGCCCGAATCGGTCAAAATAAAAGTAGATCGATCTATGACTGCCAATAAACTTGGATAGTCTAATGGTTTAACAAGATGGATTTGGGCATGATTTTTAAACTTATTATGGACGACATCATGTACGGCTGGGTTTAAATGTACGGGCCAAATAAAATGTAAGTCAGGATGCCCCTTCGCTAAATGCTCAACTGCATTACAAATATTTTGAATTCCTTCTCCAAAGTTTTCACGGCGATGAGCCGTAATAAGCACAACTTTGTCATCTTGCTTTAATTGAATACCATAAGGTTCAAGCTGATTTTTCAAACCCGATTTTTCAGAAATTAATTTACGTCCCAAATACACCGCATCTACAACCGTATTGCCTGTAACAGTAATCAGTTCTGGCGATATTTGTTCATTGAGTAGATTTCTCTTTGATTGTTCAGTAGGAGCAAAATGCCATTTTGTAATGCGGGAAACTAACTGGCGATTTCCTTCTTCTGGAAAAGGATGATCTAGATCATAGGAACGTAACCCCGCTTCGACATGCGCAACAGGTACTTTCATAGAGAATGCGACTAAACCTGCCGCTAAAACAGTCGTTGTATCGCCCTGAATAACAATTGCATCTCTTTTCTGACCATCTGTATATACCTGTTCAATTTGACTCAAACCATGTATTAATAACTGATTTAGACTTTGGCCTGCATTCATAATTTTGAGACGGTGGTCAATTTCAACCCCAAAGAAATCTATCGCATCCCTTACCAATTCATCATGCTGTCCGGTAAAAATAACCTCAACTTGAAAGCGCGGATCTTGTTTTGCCAATAAAATAACAGGGGCAAGTTTGATTAATTCGGGACGTGTGCCAAATACAATAGATATAAAAATTTTCTTCATTTTAGAAATCCTTATAAAAAACGAGTTCGACGCGAGTATTGTTGTAATGATCTTTTGTATTTACTGGCACATCTTTAAAGTAATTGCCATATAGTCGTTCAACACGTAATTTTATAGGTTGATAATTAAAAGGCTGCCATGAAATACCTGGGCCATATTCGAATAAATTATTGTAATATTCATCCTTACTATCAGCTAAACCATGCAATTTTACATAAGCCTGCACAGTTCCATTCTCACCTTTATATACATTTAAGCCTGTGCGTAGGCGTAAATCCCCAATAACATTATAATCTTCCCTAGAATAGGTCGCAGCATTGCCATATAAGTCGGTGAAGTAATCATTAAAGCAAAGTGAATTATTACAATTATTTTGAGAATTCCACTCTTTATAACCCGTAACGCCACCAACTACACTTTCACGAAATTTATCTCTATTGCGGTCAATCAGATCGTAACTTCCGCCAACTTCTAGATATGCACGTACAGGGATTGAAGTCCAAGGTTGATAATTAGCACCTATCCCTAGCGTCACTGCATTTTCATCAATAATTTCAGGACGCACCCCGCCTTGAGATTGAGTGTCACGGTTTAAGTTTAAAAAGCCATACACTTGTGCTCGGCCATTATCAAAGTTCTTACCATAACGGGCTTTAAGTGGGAAAATTACATCGTCATAACGTGACTCATATGAAGGTGCAAAATAAACATCACGGAAATAAGTTTTAACCCCCCCTCCACTCAGATTTTTTACGGCTTGTGTGGCTTTATTGGCAATATCAGCATCTTTAGATTGTGTAAGTTCCTTGAAAACTACCAAAGCTTCTTTATTATTTTTTTGAGAATTGAGTAGATAGGCTTCTTGTAGTTTTAAAGTATCATCTGCTGGATCTAATGCCTCTGCTTTTCTTAGACTTTGCAAAGCGGCGTCTTGTTTACCTAATCTAATCTGCAAATAGGTTAAGCTTTTCCACACCTTAATATCTTGTGGAGTCATCTCTCCAAGTTCGAGTAATAATTTCTCAGCATTCTCTGGTTGAGTCTTCTCAATTTTATAAAATTGGTCCCATTTATCATAAATCGGATTACCGGGTTTATATTCTTGATTAACAATCTCTTGGGCAAATGTAGTCTCAATAGTTAAAAAGCCTAAAGCAGGATAAATCGAACCGATAACGATAAAGGAACGTGTTAGAGATTTTATTGTTTTGCTATTCATTGAGACCTCTAGAGTAAAGTGGATAGAATCTATTCGTAGAAATAAAATTAAAATTTAATCAATAAATATTATAATTAAACTCGTAAATTACCCTATTTAGGTGTGATAGCTGGTTCCATAAGTCATTCATTTTATCTCCTTTTATATTATCCTTAAAAAGTTCTTATCTGATTGTTTTTCCTATAATGGCACATTTTTTAATCGTATTATTGTAAATAATCTTATAGGATAAGATAAAAATTTATAACTAGAATTAGGAAAAGTTATGTCATTCTCCCAACATCCCGAACATCATTTTATTCACCGTTCAGGTTGGTTAAGAGCAGCCGTTTTAGGGGCTAATGATGGGATTATTTCTGTTACTAGCTTAATTATGGGAATGGCTGCAAGTGGGGCGTCTGCTCATACTCTTTTTATTGCCTGCATTGCAGGTTTAATTTCCGGTGCAACCTCCATGGCAGCCGGAGAATATATTTCTGTAAAATCTCAAGAAGATATTGAAAAAGCTGACTTAAAATTTGAGGCACAAGAACTTAAAAAACACCCGCAAAGGGAACTAGATGAACTCACCCAAATTTATATATCAAGAGGTTTGGCACCTGATTTAGCAAGGCAAGTTGCCATACAACTCACCAGTCATGATGCTTTAGGTGCTCACGCACGTGATGAAATAGGTATCCATGAAAATACAGCAGCAAATCCGATTCAAGCAGCTCTTGCATCAGCCAGTTCATTTTCATTTGGTGCCTTATTCCCCATGTTAGCTATTTTAATTAGTCCAGACATATGGGTCGAAAAAATGGTTTTAATATTTGGCATTATTTCATTAGCTTTTTTAGGAGCTCTCTCAAGCCATTTTGCTGGAACGTCTAAACTCAAAGGCAGTTTACGTATTACGTTATGGGGTATTCTGGCGATGGCATTTTCAAGCTGGATCGGCTCTTTGTTTCATGTTACTCCTCTTTAAAAAAGAGTAACTTATTAAACATCAAGGAATAAATATTTAAAAACTAAATGCCCAATATTATTTGCTCTTGGTTCTGATTTCACGTTATGGTGAAGGGAAAGAAATGAGGTGAATAAAATGACCCTGTTACAACAACTTGAAATTAAACATCCAATTTTTCTTGCACCCATGGCAGGTGTGTCTACCCCTCAACTTGCAGCCGAAGTTTCTAACCAAGGTGGGCTTGGATCATTAGGATTAGGTGCAAATACGGCTCAAAGTGCACGCGAACAGATTTTAAAAACTCAAGAACTCACAGAAAACTCATTTCAAGTTAATTTTTTCTGCCATCAATCCGAACAACTTAATCCTCAAACTTCAGCACAATGGATTGAATATTTACGTCCACAGTTTGAAAAGTTTGGCGAGCAACCTCCTCAAAATTTAAAATGCATTTATCCAAGTTTTCTTGATAACGATGACTTTTTAAATGTAGTACTAGAAACGAAACCTAAAGCGGTCAGTTTTCATTTTGGCATTCCTCATCCCCATCAAATTCAGGCGTTAAAAGATGCCGGAATTATCACTATGGTTTCTGCTACCAATTTAGTTGAAGCACAAGCCATTGAAGCAGCTGGTATTGATATTATTATTGCTCAAGGTATTGAAGCAGGTGGACATCGAGGAATCTTTAATAAAACCTTTGATGCAGCAATAAAAACTAGCGATTTAGTGCAGCTTATTGTAAAACACTGCAAGTTGCCTGTCGTGGCCGCCGGTGGGATTATGAATGGAGCACAAGCGCGGCATATGTTGAGCTTAGGTGCTGCGGCTGTTCAACTGGGGACCGCTTTTGTTCAATGTCGATCATCCAATGCATCTGTTGAATATCGTAAAGCTTTATTTAATGAACCAGTAACACAAATTAGTGCGAGTCTTTCTGGTCGTCCAGCCCGTGGTCTATTGAACCACTGGCATACACAAATTGATTTACCCAATCGCCCTCCTCAACCAGAATATCCATATACCTATGATTTAGCCAAGCAATTAAATGCGATTGCAAGTAAATATCAAGACTATGGATATGGTGCTTTTTGGGCAGGTAGTAATGTATCGCAAATAAGAGAACTAGATGCTGCTGACCTGATTAACCAGTTAGTGGTAGAAATATTAGAAGATGAGTAAGACCTTAAAAAGCCAGTGAAGATACTGGCTTTTTTATTTAATGAGTTTGCAATAAATTAATTTGCTCGACTTGGACATCGCTCATCAAATTACCTTCAGCCAATAACTGATTAAAATAGTTTTCAACTACTATTGCTTGCTCAGCTGTACTTTCAACTTTATACATATTTTGGCGGAATTCGTTACTTGAACGTAATCCTTTTGTGTACCAAGCAATGTGTTTACGGGCAATACGGCAGCCAGAATATTCACCATAAAATTGATAAAGTTCTGATAAATGTCCCAATAACACCTGCTTCACTTCTTCAATATTAGGTGCGGCTAAGTGCTCTCCAGTTTTTAAATAATGAGCAATTTCACGAAAAATCCATGGTCGGCCTTGAGCAGCGCGACCAATCATAATCGCGTCAGCCCCTGTATAGTCGAGCACATATTTAGCTTTTTCAGGGCTATCGATATCACCGTTTGCAATAAGTGGGATATTGATTAATTCTTTGACATGTTTTATCAAATCATAGCGTGCTGTATTTAAATACATGTCTTCACGTGTACGACCATGTAAGGCTAGTGCAGCAATTCCCGCCTCTTCTGCTCTTTTTGCTACTCTTAAAATATTTTCTTGACCATTTAAAAAGCCCAATCGGGTTTTTAAGGTAACAGGAACATCAACAGCAGCAACCACCGTATCAAGAATTCGTGCCACCAAATCTTCATCTTGTAATAAAGCTGAACCGGCAAGTTTATTACATACTTTTTTGGCAGGACATCCCATATTAATATCAACAATTTGGGCGCCATTTGCCACTTGATGACGTGCGGCCTCAGCTAACTGCTCAGGATCAGAACCAGCAATTTGTGCAGAAATCGGAGCAAGTTCCCCATCAAAATTTGCACGGTAGAGGCTTTTCTTGCTCATCTGCAAAGTCTTATCGGCAGTCATCATTTCACTGACTGCATGGCCTGCGCCAAAATACTTACAGAGCGTTCTAAATGGACGGTCAGTGACTCCAGCCATAGGAGCAACGATTAAATTATTTGACAGTTGATAGGGACCAATATACATATATATTCATACAATTGATGATCAACATAGTATACTTCATCCGCTTGATCGGCTCATCTTTTTATGCAGGTGCTTTCCTCGCCATGAACAAACCGTTGTCTTCCCGTTTTTTATTAAAATCATTCGGTATGGTCGCCGTGTGCATGAGTTTAGCTGCTTGTGGTGATAAAGCTTGGTGGTCAAACAATGATGAGCCTGAACTAGAAAGCAAACAGATTAAACGTCTAATTCCATCACGTGTGAATGATCGTGAGTCTTGGGCAAAAGATATTGACGACATTATGAAAGAACTGGATATTCCAAAAAATAAGAAAAATGTCTGCAGTATTATTGCGGTTGTCGATCAAGAGTCGAACTTCGTTGCAAATCCTCAAGTGCCTGGGTTAGGCCAAAAAGCAGTTGAAGAAGTTAGTACGCGTTTAAATGAAAAATTTGAAGATAAGCTTGGCAAAACCGTTGGTGGAACAATTGCTGGTTATTTTGAAGAAGTGCTAAAAACTCAGCCTTCTCCTGATAATAACTATATGAGTCAAATGCGTAAGGTTAAAACCGAAAAAGAACTCGACTTACTTTACCGAGAAATTTTCGACTTCATGGCTAAGCATTATCATGTGAGCGCATTAACGGGTGCAGCTAAATTGGTTGGTCAAGATATTGGCGAGAAAATGAACCCTATTACGACCCTAGGTTCTATGCAAGTCCATATTAACTACGCAAAAGCCAATAAACGTTCAAGCATGAATACTGCTGCACTTCGTGATGACTTATATACTGAATATGGCGGTTTATATTACGGCATACATCGTTTAATGGTTTATCCAGCTAATTATGATAAAGCCATTTATCGATTTGCAGACTATAACTCAGGCATGTATTCTAGCCGTAATGCTGCTTTTCAAAGCATGTTAAAGGACCTAACAGATACAGAAATAAGTCTTGATGGTGATCTACTTCTTTACACAAAAGATGGCGATCCGCGCCCGACTCAGAGCCAGTCAGAAAAAGAACTGATTACCGTATTTGCAAAAAATAATGTATTAGTTACGCCAAGACAAATTCGTGATGATCTTAAATTAGAAAAAGAGAAAAAGTTTGAAAGTACACAAACCTATATTGCCCTGACTAAACTTTATAAAACGAAGACAGGTAAAGAACCTATCTATGCAATTATGCCGCAAGTCGTTATTTCTGGGCCAAAATTAAGTCGTGACTATAATACCAACTGGTATGCAACCCGCGTAAACGGACGATATGAATCATGTATGCAACGAGCGAAACGAATAAGACTATAAAAAGTCTCGCCCTGTTCGATTTTGATGGAACCTTGTGTAGCAAAGACAGTTTTACAGGGTTCATCTTTTATGCTTTGTCTAAGCGTCACATCGTTAAACAAGGCTTGAAAATTCTGCCATGGATTCAAGCCTACTATCTTAATTTTTATCCAGCCCATGCGATGCGTGCCAAGTTATTTCGCAGCATGTTCAAAGATACCTCCGCAATTGAACTGCAAAGATTAGGTGAAGAATACGCACAAGAGCTAGTCTCTGCACTCTCACCTGAACTTTTCGCACAGTTACAGCACCACCAGTTACGTGGTGATCGGGTCGTACTGGTTTCGGCTTCAATTGATGTCTACCTTGCCCCACTGTGCAAGTTACTAGATATCGAATTAATTTGTACTGAAACTCAAATTAAAAACGGCATAGTGACGGGTTACTACTCCACCCCAGATTGTAGTAGTGAACAAAAGAAATTAAGAGTACATCAGCAATATACGCTACAGCATTATCATCAAATTTATGCTTACGGTAATAGCTCGGAAGACCTAGATATGTTGAGTCTCGCGACACACCCATATATGGTGGGTGAAGATCGTGTTTTACCTCGTTTAACACCAGAAAAAAAGCTCGCATAAAGCGAGCTTTTTTAATTTTACAACAATCTAGTAAATCGCCATATGATCACGATGAATCATTTCAAGTGAACGAGCTTCACCAAGCACTTGATAAACCTTATCAGAGGCTAAACCTTTAATAATCTCAGCAGATCGCGAGCTAAAATTCACTCGCCCCACTGCAATACGTTTACCTTGTTTATCGACACATTCAACCACATCACCACGATCAAAATGTCCTTCAACAGTTTTAACCCCAACAGGGAGTAAACTGCGATGTTTCAATTTAATCGCTTCAATAGCACCATCATCAATTACAAGACGGCCTGCTGTCTGTAAATGAGCAGCGAGCCACTGTTGATGAGCAGTCATACGATCTTTATCTGTCGTAAACAACGTACCTAACATTTCACCCGCCATCGCACGTGACAAGACATTATCACTTTCACCACTTGCGATGAGCGTTGGACAACCCGACTTAGCAGCTAAACGTGCGGCACGAACTTTAGTCACCATACCCCCTCTGCCAAGCACACCGCCACCGCCAGCCATTTCGAATAAAACATCGTCCATGGCACGAACAGTAGAGAGTAGCTTAGCATCAGGGTTATGACGTGGATCTGAGTCAAACATACCCTGCTGATCCGTTAAAATGATCAGCAATTCTGCATGAACCTGACCTGCAACCATCGCAGCTAGAGTATCGTTATCACCAAAACGGATCTCATCGGTAGATACCGTATCATTTTCATTAATGACCGGAATCACACGCCAATCAATCAAGTTTTGCAAAGCATCACATGAGTTTAAATAACGACGGCGGTCCGCCAGGTCATCGTGTGTCAGTAAAACCTGAGCAGTACGAATACCATGTTCTTCAAGCACACTAGACCAAGTATGAATTAAACCCATCTGCCCAATCGCAGCACAGGCTTGTAGACTGGGTAGATCGGTGGGTCGACTCGCAAGCTTCATACGAACCATACCTTCAGCCACAGCTCCAGAAGACACTAAAATAATTTCGTGTCCGGCATTGTGTAGATCTGCAATCTGTTTCGCCCAATGCGAAATAGCATCCAAATCTAAACCTTGCCCATTGGCTGTGAGTAAAGATGATCCGATTTTAACAACGATTCGTTTACACTCACTGAGCTGACGTTGCCCATCGACCACTTCTATCATGTTTTCCTCGGTTTTCTAGTCACGAACGTAGACGCTTTCTACATCATTGTCGTCTTCATCATCGTCAAAATCATCATCATCGCCTAACATGCCTTCAAGACGTTGTGCTCGACGCATAGCGCGATATGCTTCTTTTGCCGCAATGGTTTGTTCACGTGTTTCAACTTCTAGTTGTTCACGGAAAGCTTTTACTTCTGCTGCATATTCAGGATCTTCAACTTCGCGTTCACGTTGTTGTTCAAGCTGATCCATTAGGTAATACACCACCTCTTTCGTTCCTTCACTTAATAAGCCCGATGTCTTAAAGACAGGCCCAGTCCACTCTAGTTCATCTAGAATATGCTGACACCACTCTTCACGACTTTCTTCAGCAATCTGATCAAGTTTATTCAGTACTAAAACAACTGGTAGTTTAGCCAAAGTAGGTGAAAACTTAACTAACTCGTTCATAATTGCTTTTGCATTATGCGCCGGATCTGAACCATCAATTGGCTGCACATCAATAATGTGTAAAAGGATACGCGTACGTGCCAGATGTTTAAGGAAACGAATTCCCAAACCTGCACCTTCTGCTGCACCTTCAATCAACCCAGGAATATCGGCCATTACAAATGAACGATGACGGTCAGCATCTACTACACCTAGGTTTGGAACCATGGTTGTAAATGGATAGTCTGCCACTTTTGGTTTTGCAGCACTTACAGCACGAATAAAGGTTGATTTACCAGCATTTGGCATGCCCAATAAACCAACATCTGCCAATACTTTTAATTCAAGGCGAATTTCACGAAATTCACCTTTTATACCTGTCGTACATTTACGCGGAGCACGGTTAGTTGATGATTTAAAGTGGGTATTCCCCAAACCACCGTCACCACCACCTGCAACCAGAATTCTTTGGCCATCTTCAACCAAATCGCCAATAATATCGCCTGAATCTGTATCAACAATTGTTGTACCAACGGGTACTTTTAAAACCACATCTTCACCACCACGTCCGGTACAGTTAGCGCCTGCACCATTCTTTCCGCGCTCAGCACGGAACTTACGTGTGTAACGGTAATCGACTAGCGTACTCGTATCATCATCAGCTTGAATATAGATACTTCCACCACGTCCGCCATCACCACCATCTGGGCCACCAAATGGTACAAATTTTTCACGGCGAAAACTGGCTACGCCATTGCCACCGTCGCCAGCCTCTACGGTAATGACTGCTTCATCAACAAAGCGCATCTGCCAATCCTCTAAAAACTCTAAAACCGCTTATTCTGCCATATTTTCATAAAATTCTCGAATATAAAATGGGACAATTCCTATTTATAACGATCTGTTTTTATATTTAAGTCATCAGAAGCATTTTAGATCCACAAATACAGCCTAAATTGAAAATAAAATGCAGGATGACTATTTAATTTTTAAGGATGAACATTCCGTAGAGGTAAGGTCATTTGCATATCAAGATTTGCTTTTGTTTTTGGAACCGAATTATACATAATGGCATTAAATGAAGAGACATTCCCCATTTCCATAGGATCATTCACTTGTAGACTTGGTTTAAACTGATGTTTAACCGATAAATTTACTGGCTCATCAAATTCAAAATAAACAGGACCATCAAAAACAATTTTAATCGGAATGGTATAACTACGCTTTAACTGAAAAGGCACATCTAACTTTATGGGAATATCAAGTTTAAGTGGAAATTTAGGTAACAACTTATTTTGATAAATTAAATCTGTAGTTGTTTCCAGAGGCATGACCTGATCAATTTTTAGAGTCGTTGTGTAATCAACATTTACTGTAACAGGCGTCTCTATAGCAAAACTGATATCTGCTAAATATTTCCCTTTCAGCGGTAAAGTCAGTTGGCGGTCTATATCCAATGTTGTATCAAGTTTACCAATAGATTGGACTTGCAAAGTGTTGCCAACTTGAATCTTTGTTTCTAAAGAGTCAGGTAAACTAATATCTGCGTTATGAGCCGAAACCACTACATTTGCCTGAATATTGAGATATACCCAAAACATAACAGCGGCAAGTATCATCATTAAAATGAAACTGATGAGCATACTCTTGAGTGAACGAAACATTACCATCCACCCTATTGATCAGCTGTCGTCTGCGACGTTTCTGAACCTAATACCCGATTTAATCGCATACTGGACAGAGGGATTTTTAACTCACCATTTGCAATCTTCACAGGTAAAGTATTTTTCACATCAACCGAAGCATTTAGCGCTGTTTTAACAGGGACACTCAAATTACCCTCAATTGGAATATTTGTATCTAATCTTGCTTTCAGAGGAATATGTAAATTTTCTTTTAATACTGTCCGCACTGGCGCATCAAATTTCAAATGAACCTTTTGCTCTAGCGGAACATTAATATCAATTGGAACATCAAGTTTTAATGGAATTGATCCCTTTAACGGTAAGGTAATATCACGCCCCAAAACTCTGACTTGAACCTTCGTATCAATTGGTAAATTTTGCTCAACTTTTAATACTTCTTTGACAGGAATTGTTGTGCTAATGGGCACCATATTATCGAAATAAACACGTGGAGTTAACGTTTGTGTTAATGGAATATTTAATTGCTCATCAATTGGAATACTGGCATTTACCCGTCCTTTTACATCCACATTTAAAGCATCTTGTACTTTAACTTTAACCTGTAGGGGTTCTTGCAAGTCAATAGCAACTGCCTGATTCTTCAATGGAATATAAATATTAAAATGCTTAAACACCCATATTGCAATGAGTACACCACATAAATTGGCAATAATGATGAATATAAAAACGACCAACAAACGTTTAAACTGCGACAATTCTAATCCCTTACTATTTTCTTTTTTTCCTTAATTTATATTCTCATTTATTTACAAAAAATAGTCAGCATATATTTTGTACGGTTGTAAAAAAACCCAGTCTAAACTGGGTCTTTTTGTGAAAATCTTTTATAGATCGTTAAATGATCTTAAGCATTCAATTCTGCTGGGATTTTTTTGTAGCTTACGCCGCACATTTGTTCAGCGATACGTAATACCTGACAGCTATAACCTACTTCGTTATCGTACCAAACATAAGCAGTTAAACGGTTACCAGAAGTAATAGTTGCTTGCGCATCATATACACCAGCAGTACGAGAACCGATAAAGTCACTCGATACAACTTCAGTCGAGTTGGTATAACCAATTTGACCTTGAAGGCTAGAGTTAATTGAAATTTGACGAATGTATTCGTTCACTTCTTCACGATCAATTTCTTTATCAAGCGTTAAGTTCAAGATAGCAAGAGATACGTTTGGTGTAGGAACACGTACAGAGTTACCAGTTAACTTACCTTTTAATGCAGGTAATGCTTTAGCAACTGCTTTAGCTGCACCAGTTTCTGTAATTACCATGTTTAAAGTAGCAGCACGACCACGACGATCTGCTTTATGGTAGTTATCAATCAAGTTCTGGTCATTTGTAAATGAGTGAACAGTTTCAACATGACCATTAAGAACTTTATATTTGTCATCCAATACTTTAAGAATTGGAGTAATTGCATTTGTTGTACAACTTGCAGCAGAGATGATTTTGTCTTCATCTAAGATATCTGTGTTGTTTACGCCAAATACAACGTTTTTCATTTCGCCTTTACTTGGTGCAGTCAATACAACACGTGCAACGCCTGGGCATTTCAAGTGTTGGCTTAGACCTTCAGCATCACGCCATTTACCAGTATTGTCGATTAAAAGTGCATTTGAAATACCGTATTCAGTATAGTCAACTTCACTTGGGCTAGACGCATAAATCACTTTAATGAAGTTACCATTCGCAATGATTGCTTCGTTTTCTTCATCAACAGCGATTGTGCCAGCGAAAGTACCATGAATAGAGTCACGACGAAGTAAAGAAGCACGTTTTGCTAAATCGCCATCAGAAGATTTACGCACAACAATTGCTTTAAGGCTTAAACCACGACCTAGACCTGATTGGCTAATGATTAAACGAGCCAAGATACGGCCAATACGACCAAAACCATAAAGAACGACATCTTTAGGTTGTTCAGAAGTTGCGCTACCTTTAATTGACTCAACTGCTTGAGCAACAAAAGCATCAACATCACCGCCTTTTTCTTTATATTCAACAGCAAGTTTACCGATATCAACTTCTGCAGAACCAATATTTTCAAGCTTAGCTAAAGCTTCTAAAATTGGGAATGTATTTACAACAGAAAGCTCAACGTCTACAACACGTGTACGACGGTGAGTTTTCAAAATTTGGATAACAGAACGGTTAATTAAAGAGCGACCGTAAACAGATACGACAATATTTTTTTCACGGTATAATTGTCCGATTAATGCAATCATACGTTCCGCGATTTCTTCACGGTTTTTCCAACGGCCTTGGTGTTCAGCATGCAGGGCGATGATAGTGTCTTTGCTCACAGATACGTCCTCTAATTAATTATATCTAGGCGTGATTTTTTAACCCCCGTAATTGTAATGGAATTATTGGCAAGAATGAATCAAAAGCTGACGTTAGTGATTAGATTTTCCTAAAATTCATCATAAATTCATAAAATACCTATAA
Organism: Acinetobacter sp. V102_4; assembly: GCF_031799005.1. Classification (NCBI taxonomy): domain Bacteria; kingdom Pseudomonadati; phylum Pseudomonadota; class Gammaproteobacteria; order Moraxellales; family Moraxellaceae; genus Acinetobacter; species Acinetobacter sp. V102_4. The sequence goes on from NZ_JAVQNR010000038.1 coordinate 253,517, forward strand.
TTATTTTTTATTATTTTATTGTTTAAAGCAGCTAAATTTTTGCTTTTTCTTACTTTTTAGATTCTGATGCTCTAATCCTGAGCATCATTTTTTAATCTTTTTTGATATTTTGCGATGTTTAGCTGCAAATTTTTGGCTTTTTGACGTTGCTGATAAAGGTGAACTGCGCCTTCTAACACGAGTACAAATACTGCACACCAGATCGGAATATAAGTAAACCATTCTTCTTGGCCAATACTCTCCCCTAAAACTAAAGAAGCTAAAGCAAGTAATACAGGTTCCAAATATCCTAAAAGTCCAAACACGACTAATGGTAAAAAGCGACTTGCCAGAATATAACTTCCTAAACCAATAGCACTTAAAATTCCAAGCCCAACAATGACCAAAGCAAGACTCGGTTGGTCTATAAATTTGCTATAAGGGAGTAAACCCGTATGGGTCAAATAAATCGCAATCGGCAGAATAATGACTAAGTCCCACCAAAAGCCGCCTAAATTGTCTGTTTTAATGGTCTTACGTAATAAAAAGTAGGCAGAATAGCCAACTGCAACCAGTGCAGTTTCCCAAGCAATACTTCCTAAACGCCAGATCTCATGGCCCACTCCAATGACTGCAAGAATAATTGCGACCCATTGAAATTTTGATATTTTTTCGCCATACAGCACACTTCCAGCCAAGACAAGAACAAGCGGCAATAGAAAGTAGCCTAAAGATACTTGTAGGCCACGCCCATGCATTGGCCCCCATAAAAACAGCCAAAGTTGTACTGAAGTTAAAACAGAGGTTGTGATTAATAACAATAATAAAGATGGCTTTGCCAAAATACGTTGGTAGATATTTTTTATATATCCTAAATCACCGCTCCACCACATAAACAAAGTGAGAACTGGTAATGTTGCAATAATCCGCCATCCAAAAGTCTGTTCACTATCAAGCTGACTTAACAACTGAGTATAAAAATAAAGTACACCAAAAGTGATAGATGCCATGACAGACAAGCTCACGCCCTTAAACATCATCACCCTCTTAGACTTTAGTAAAAACAGCTCACCACAATACTTGATTTATCCACTATAAAAAAGAAAAAACCATGTAAAAACATGGTTTTTTATTAATCAGACATCTACAGCTATTCTTTATGTTCTGTATGAATAATATCGCGAATATCAAAACCTAATGTTTTTGCATAATTTAGATATTCATCAACCACTTCTTGTTCAGGATGAGGTGTTCTTGATAACACCCAAAGATATTTACGAGAAGGTTCTCCTACTAAAACAGTTTGATAGTCTTCATCTATTTTTAAAATCCAGTAATCTCCACGAATGACTGGAATCCATCTCACAGCTTCAGGTAAGAAACTCACCTTCAATTTCGTGTTATATGGCGGATTTACGACAAAGGCTTCACCAATAGATTGCTGTAATTGTTTTCTATTGTCATAACAGCGATTATCTACAACCACATTTCCATTTTCATTTAAGGTGTAAGTTGCAGATACGTTATAAGCACATTTTTTTTGAAAAAAAGCAGGCTTACGGGCGACTTCATACCAGACACCTAAATATCGGTCCAGTTCAACTTTATAAACGGTTTGCAAAGGTTTCGGCTGAGCATAGACATACGTTCCAACAGCTAAACCAGCCAAAACAACACCGCCCAACGCAATTTTAGCCAAACGCCAACTGGCTTGCGGAACATTATTTCGAAATGCCATTGTTGCCCTCAACGATTAGTTGTGAATACAAAAGAACCCAAACATCTACAGTAGCTTGTTTTTTAAACACATTATGTAGCGTTATGTATTCGTTTATTGCAACATTTGCGCTTTTAATCGAATGATTTCATCACGTATCCGCGCTGCTTGCTCGAACTGTAAATCTTTCGAGGCCTTTAACATATCTTTTTCAAGCTTAGTAATATGTTTACTAAACAGTTTAGGATCTGAAAGAATATGTCTTTCATCGGCACTCAATGCTTGTGCTTGTTCAAGTACTTTTTCATCAATCTCGTCGTCTGAAAGTACCTCACCCGAGTCAATTTCTTTGACAACCTGACGAACAGCACTACGCGGTGTAATACCATGCAACTCATTAAATTCAATTTGTTTGGCTCTACGGCGATCAGTCTCGTCTATTGCTTTTTGCATAGAATCGGTAATTCGGTCAGCATATAAAATTGCTTTACCTTTCACATTACGCGCAGCACGACCAATCGTCTGAATGAGTGAACGTTCCGAACGTAGAAAGCCCTCTTTATCTGCATCTAAAATAGCAACCAAAGAAACTTCCGGCATATCCAGACCTTCACGCAACAGGTTAATACCGACTAAAACATCAAATACACCGGTACGTAGTTCATGAATAATTTTAACGCGCTCAACCGTATCAATATCTGAGTGGAGATAAGCGACCTTAACACCATATTCTTTTAAATAAGAAGTCAGGTCTTCTGCCATACGCTTTGTTAAAGTGGTAATTAATACCCGTTCATTCAAGTTCTTACGAATATTAATTTCAGAAAGAACATCATCTACTTGGGTTAAGACAGGACGAATCTCAATTTCAGGGTCGATTAGACCTGTTGGACGTACCACTTGTTCAACGATTTGATCTGACTTTTCTAATTCATATTTAGCAGGTGTTGCACTTACAAAAATGGTCGTCGGTACAATACGCTCCCACTCTTCAAATTTCATTGGACGGTTATCAAGCGCACTTGGCAAACGGAACCCATAATTCACTAAGTTTTCTTTACGTGACCGGTCACCTTTATACATCGCTCCAATTTGCGGAACGGTAACGTGTGATTCGTCAATAATGAGCAAAGCATCTTCTGGAATATAGTCGAATAAAGTCGGCGGTGCTTCACCAGACGGGCGTCCTGACAAATGACGCGAATAGTTTTCGATACCATTGGTATAACCCAACTGTTGCATCATTTCCAGATCGTAACGTGTCCGTTGCTCAATACGTTGTGCTTCAAGCAATTTGTCATGTTCACGGAAGAATTTGAGCTGATCTTGTAATTCATCTTTAATTGTATCGATAGCACGGGTCAAATGATCTTTTGGTGTTACATAGTGGCTTTTCGGATAAATCGTTATCCGAGAAACTTTACGAACCATTTTCCCAGTTAGCGGGTCAAACCAACGGATTGAATCGACCTCATCATCAAATAGTTCAATACGAATCGCATGTTGATCAGATTCCGCTGGGAAAATATCAATAATTTCGCCGCGAATGCGATAAGTACCACGTAAAAATTCAAGTTCATTACGCGTATATTGCATTTCAACCAATCGGCGGATGATTTCATCGCGGCTTACTCGGTCGCCCTCAACCACATGCAGCAACATTTGCATATAAGCATTCGGATCACCCAAACCATAAATTGCAGAAACCGATGCCACAATAATTGCATCACGGCGTTCTAATAAAGCTCGTGTTGCTGATAAGCGCATCTGGTCAATGTGATCATTAATGGCTGAATCTTTTTCAATAAACGTATCCGAAGATGGAACGTAAGCTTCTGGTTGGTAATAATCGTAATAACTTACAAAATATTCAACCGCATTATTAGGGAAGAAAGATTTAAACTCACCATAAAGCTGGGCAGCCAAAGTTTTGTTGTGGGCCATCACAATTGTAGGTCGCTGTGTTTGAGCGATCACATTTGCCATGGTATAGGTTTTACCTGAGCCCGTTACCCCTAGCAATAACTGATTACGAAAACCATGCTCGATACCATTGACCAGCTTTTCAATTGCCTGTGGCTGATCACCTGCTGGCTGATAATGAGTGACCAAATCGAAAGGTTGATTTTCGTTCAAAGTTATCTCTCTTTATGAAAAAATTGAATTTAACGTCTCCCTCATTAATGGGGATTTTTATCTTAATTTAAAGTGCAAATTGAGTTGGAAATTCAATGTAAAAGATTAAGCATCTTAACACTTGACCAATACCCTAATCAGTTGCAACATGAAGCTATCCATTAAATAAAAAGCATAACCATGACCTATCAATATCATGATGAAAGTATTGTAACCGAACTTCCCGAAGATACAGTTTTTGTATTTGGAAGTAACCTTGCTGGACAGCACGGTAGCGGTGCAGCACGCGTTGCCAGTCAACACTTCGGAGCAGTTGAAGGTGTAGGTCGCGGCTGGGCTGGTCAAAGCTTTGCAATTCCCACCTTAAATGAACATATTCAACAAATGCCTCTTTCACAGATTGAGCACTATGTTGAAGATTTTAAAATATATGCAAAAAATCATCCTAAAATGAAATATTTTGTCACGGCTTTAGGTTGTGGCATCGCAGGTTATAAAGTTTCTGAAATTGCACCACTGTTTAAAGATATCCATCAAAACGTTATCTTTCCAGAATCTTTTAAACCGTATGTTGAAGATAATGCAGTTTCTGAATTTCCGACATTAACCCAAAAGATGGTGAAAAGTTTCATTAATGATGAAGTTATTTTTTACTTTAATCATGGAAGTGAATCTTTTGAAGAAGCCTTAGATAAAACAGATTTATCAAGTGCTGAAAAAGCCATTGCTCTTATTGTTTTAAATGAAGAGCTATACCCTCGGGATCGTTATGGCCGAGGCCGTGATCATGAGCTGAGTGATATTTTAGGAAAGCTCAATGGTAAAATTTTTGACCTGCACGGAAACTCTGAGGGCGCCATGATTTTTGTAAGTGCAGTGGTTGCACTCATGGAACTTTACGATTTTGACGAGCAAGACTTTATCAAACTCTGGCGTGGTGAAAAGAATATTGACCACCCTATTAATCGTTAATTTTTCTTATAAATTTATGAGCTAAGCAGATAATATCTGCTTTCTCATTATTTTATTTTTACTTATATTTAATCTTTATATTTTTAATTATTCTAATAGATTTAAGTTCTTTAGCTTCCCAAATCTTAATTTTTCTCATTATACTTTAAGGCAAACTGAATACTTAAAGAAACATATGGAAACTTTAGATTCTTCAATTTTTGACCTTAGCCCAATTCCAATGTGGATTGAGGATTTCAGTGAAGTTAAACAACAATTTGATTTATGGAGAAATCAAGGTATTGAAAACCTCCATGAATTTTTAAGTGAAAATAAAAACTTAATCAGTGAATGTGCACATAAAATTAAAATCGTTCGTGTTAATCAAAAAACATTAGAACTTTTTGAAGCCAAAACTCACGAAGAGCTATATTCGAATTTAAATCTTATTTTTAAAAAAGAAATGTTCGAATCACATATTCATGAACTTGAAGAACTATGGAATGGTAAAACTCACTTTTCAAGTACGACTGTAAATTACACCTTATCAGGCAAACGTATTGATGTTCAGCTAAGAGGTTCTATTTTACCCGGCTCTGAATCGACCTTTGAGCGTGTATTAATTACCACCGAAGACATTACGCCCTATCAAAATGCACTTCGTGAGGAAGCAAAAAATCGTCGATTAGCTGAGTCAATGTTTATCTATTCACCCACCTCTCTCTGGGTCGAAGATTTCAGCCGCATAAAAAATAGAATTGATCAACTCAGGTTATTAGGTATTGAAGATTTTAGAACTTTTCTAGATGTCCATCCTGAATTTGTTCGTCAGTGTGTAGAAGATATTCTGATTTTAGATGTTAATCAGGCAACTCTTGATTTATTTAAAGCTCCTGATAAATCGACCCTTTTAAGAAATACACATAAGATTTTTGCTGAAGAGATGATTGAAACCTTTCGAGAACAACTCATCGAATTATGGCAAGGTAATATTCATCATAAGCGTGAAGCGATTAACTATGCCTTAGATGGGCAAATAAGAAATGTATTGCTTCAATTTACCGTTTTTCCGGGTTATGAAGACACTTGGGGACTGGTACAGGTTGCACTTACCGATATTACCGCGCGGAAAAAAGCGGAAAACTATCTTGAATATTTGGGGCAGCATGATGTCCTGACCAAACTATATAATCGCGCTTTTTTTACAGAGGAACTTAATCGTTTAAACCGAAGTATTATCCGACCTGTTTCTTCAATTTTCTTAGATATGAATGGATTAAAAGAAACAAATGATCAGTTTGGTCATGATATTGGGGATGGCTTATTACGCCGCGTCGGAAATATTTTAAGTCAGGCTATTTTAAATACAGCATATACGGCTTCTAGAATAGGTGGCGATGAATTCGTGATTTTAATGCCGGGGGCAGATGAGGCGAATGTTCTAATTATGCTTCAAACCATCCAAGAGCTTTTTAATATCGACAATCAATATTATTCAAGCCACCCAATTAGCATTGCAATTGGACATGCAACAACTCAAGCAAATGAACAAATTGAGGACATGTTGAAGCGAGCTGACCATCACATGTACCAAAAGAAAAAAAGCTATTATCAGGAAATTTTATTTAATCAATAAAAAAAACAGGCATATTGCCTGTTTTCGAGATTAGCGTTTTCCCATAGAACGACGAGTACCACGCGGAGGCATCCACGTTCTATCTGCGTATTGCTCTGGTTTTGGACGCACTTGGTTGTGTACCGCGTCGTCGGCTGCATTGCTATCATTCGGCATTGGGAATGGCAATTTCACCAAAGCCTTTTTCTGTTTTGGCTGTTGCTCAGTCATGATTCATTCTCGAAATTTCGATTGCGACCTATTATAAATGATTTTCTCATTTCTTTCTAAAAAAGCTTCAATTGAATAAATCTTGCTTAAGATGATTACCAAACTAAACTTTTTTACATCTGAAAAGGTTCACATCCGCAAATTACTTAATTTTTGCGATAAGATAGTATGCTTTTTATTTTTTAATCCCATAAGAGGAATATTGCCGTGGACGTACGTCTTTCTGATCGTGTCAATGCCATCAAACCGTCCCCTACACTTGCTGTAACCAACAAAGCTGCTGAACTCAAAGCTGCTGGCAAGAACGTGATTGGTTTAGGTGCTGGCGAACCAGACTTTGATACCCCGCAACACATCAAAGATGCTGCAATTGAAGCGATTAATAATGGTTTCACCAAATATACGGCTGTAGATGGTACTCCTGGATTAAAAAAAGCAATTATTGCTAAATTTAAGCGTGATAATAATCTTGATTATCAAGCGAATCAGATTTTGGTTTCATGTGGTGGTAAGCAAAGCTTCTTTAACTTGGCACTTGCTCTATTAAACAAAGGCGATGAAGTTATCATTCCAGCACCTTTCTGGGTAAGCTATCCAGATATGGTCATTATTGCTGAAGGTACTCCTGTCATTGTGAAATGTGGTGAAGACCAACGTTTTAAAATTACTCCTGAACAATTAGAAGCGGTTATTACTCCTAACACTCGTTTAGTTGTATTAAACAGCCCATCTAACCCGACAGGTATGATCTATAGCAAAGCTGAATTAGAAGCTTTAGCTGAAGTATTACGTCGCCATCCACAAGTGTTTGTTGCATCTGACGATATGTATGAACCAATTCGTTGGGAAGATGAGTTCTACAACATCGCAACTGTTGCTCCAGATTTATATGATCGCACGATTGTTTTAAATGGTGTTTCTAAAGCATATGCAATGACTGGTTGGCGTATTGGCTATGCAGCCGGCCCAGCAAAAATCATTGGCGCAATGAAAAAAATCCAGTCTCAATCAACTTCAAACCCAACTTCTATTTCACAAGTTGCTGCTGAAGCTGCATTGAATGGTCCTCAAGACGTTTTACAACCAATGATTAAAGCGTTCAAACGCCGTCATGACTTAGTCGTAAACGGCTTGAATGAAATCAAAGGAATTTCTTGCTTGCCTGCTGACGGTGCTTTCTATGCCTATGCAAACATTCGCCCTCTTATTCGTGCAAAAGGCTTAAAATCTTGCACAGAATTCTCTGAATGGTTACTAGAAGAAACTGGTGTAGCAGTAGTGCCTGGTGATGCATTTGGTTTAGGCGGTTTTATGCGTATTTCATATGCAACAGCTGACGAAGTGCTCGTTGATGCGTTAGCACGTATCAAAAAAGCTGCTGACTCAATTGAAGGCGTAGATGCTGCAATTGCTTCAATCGAAGCTGAAAAAGCTGCGAAATAATCTGTAAAAATTAAAAGGGCCTCAAAATTGAGGCCCTTTTTTATAATTAAAATTATTATAGGTTAAATAACGCAGCGACCTGAGCCTCAGTCAATTTCTTTGTATCATTTTGAAAAGTATAAAAATCGGGTTTTGAATCAATAAAAATTTCCAGATCCAACTTTAAGTCATCTACAGGTTCATCTAAAGAAAATGCATTAATGTTGCAGTAGCCTTGATCCTTAGTTCTCCAAAAAATTGTAGTTCCACAAGCGTTGCAAAAGCCTCTTTCTCCCCATTCGGAAGAGTTAAAAATACTCAGATGCTCTTGTTGAATAAACTTTAGACTGCCTTGTACAACATCAATCGTCATAATAACACCACTGGTTTGTCGGCGGCACATCGAACAATGGCAAACATGCACATCATGATTTTTTAGCTCTACCTCAAATGTAGTCTTACCACATAAACATTGACCGTTCATTATTATTTCCCATTGATAAGTTTTATATTTTTAATTTAATAAAATATTCTGTCTAATTAAAATTTACAAGTTTGTAAACTATAACTGAACTTATCACTTCATTTTTCTAACTTGACAATAGTACTTTTACATCATAATTTAAATCTAAGTTCTATTTAAGAACTTATAAAATTAAAGGACTCGAAAATGATAAATCCTACGGAAATGACTGGTCTTGAATTTTTACAAGCGATGATTGATGGCCAGATTCCAGCAGCAAGTATTAGTAAAACTATCCCTATGCAGCCTACTGAAATTTCAGAAGGATCTGTTACGTTCAAAGCTCAGGCAGATCACAACCATCTCAACCCATTAGGTGGGGTACATGGTGGTTTTGCTGCTACAGTTTTAGATTCTGTGACTGGCTGTGCTGTACACAGCATGCTACCTGCTGGCGTAGGCTATGGAACCATCGATCTCAATGTAAAAATGTGCCGCCCTATTCCGAAGAACCATCCTTTAATTGCAACAGGTAAAGTCATTAATATAAGCAAAAATTTGGGTATTTCTGAAGGTAAAATTATTGATGAAGAAGGTAAACTTTATGCATATGCAACAGCAACCTGCATGATTATTCGCCCATAGTCATAAGAGGCAGCCTTAAACCGCTGCCTTTTTTATTGAGTAATCTGGATTATCTGGACGATCACAGGTTTGCGCCACTATATAAGGTGCCCAAATATTTTTAAGTTGAAGTTCTATAACTTCTTGATGTTCAGTAGACCAAGCTAGAACTTTATTTTTGCCCAGCAGTAACTCCCCTTCTAATTGAAAAATATATAGGGGTTTAGATTGATCTAATACTTTTGAACACTTTAAAACTTTTAGTGAACTATGCACATTCCATTTAGAACTGAACCAAAGCTGTAATAAATCACCTAAGTACAAGTCCTGCTTTTTAAAAGGATAAGCATCAATCGACGCACCCTCTACAGATGTGTAATAAGAGTCTGATCGACTTAAGATATTAAGATAATTGCGTTGATAAAAATCAAAATTAGAAAAAATAGAGGCAACAGTAAGTGTTTTCATACTTATCTCCGATTTAGCCATTTTAGTGCTGGCAAGTTGGTTTAAATCCACACTGTTTGAATTTCTTCAAACGCTTGTTCTGTTTTGAATCTAGCAATTGGATTTTTAAAGCGCAAGTAATTTCTCAGCTCACCGCCCAACTGATCAAATAAAAAGCATACAACACAAAAATGAAGGAAACATGGCGATTTTCACTTGACCCTTCTCAAAATCTCCTTATAATCGCATGCAGATTCTCCCATAGCTCAGTCGGTAGAGCGACGGACTGTTAATCCGCAGGTCCCTGGTTCGAGCCCAGGTGGGAGAGCCAAATACTAAAAAGCCCGCAGCATTAAAGCGGGCTTTTTTTTGCTATAAATTTACCCATAACTATAAAAAATCCCCTATGACGACATAGAGGATTTAATTATTAATCTACTTAGTTTCATTCAATGTCCGAATCAAAATTCAAAGGACATAGCATCTATAAACTCACTATAGGTTCATTCTGAATCTTATTACTCTACTTCAACAACTTTTAAAGGATTAAAAGACTGAGAAGTCGGCATAATTTCAATACGGTTAATATTAATATGTGGAGGCTGTGATGCGACCCACGCTACCGTATTTGCAATATCTTCAGGCAAGATTGGGTTCTTTTTATCATACAAACTATTTACCTTTTCCTGATCGCCCTTAAAGCGCACCAAAGAAAATTCTGTACCACCACAAAGACCTGGCTCAATATTAGTTATTCGGATGCCTGTACCTGATAGATCAGCTCGAAGGTTTAAACTAAATTGCTCCACAAATGCTTTGGTTGCACCATAAACATTACCACCCGGATATGGGTATGTACCTGCAATTGATCCCATATTGATGATTAAACCGGACTTTTTCTTCACCATATTCGGTAAAATTAACCGCGTAACAGTAATCAATCCTTTAATATTGGTATCTACCATGGTGTACCAATCATCCAAATCTGATTTATCTGCTGGCTCTAGGCCTAATGCCAAACCCGCATTATTGACCAATAAATCAATTTGACTGATTTGAAATTCGGCTGGTAAATCAACCAATGCTTTATTTATATTTTCTACTGTATCTGTCATATCAAATACGAGCGGATAGAATTTTTCACCAAGCTCTTGCTGTAATTCTTTTAGTTTTTCTGCTCGTCTTCCACAGCCAATAACTTTATAACCTAACTCAATCAGTTTTTTTGAAATACTATAACCAAAACCCGCAGAAGCGCCTGTAACTAATGCTAACATTCTTATATCCTTAAAATATTCGACTACTTTAGTTGAACCGATTATGAACAAACCTATCTTTATATTTACATAATATTCGTTATTACTTTAAAAAATAAAAGATTTTTCTAAAAAATTCAATTATGGATAACAATATTTAAGGAAATTAATTATATAGATATGATTTTATCAGGAGTATCAGGTAATAAATACCGCATCCCAGATGCTAACCACTTATAAAAAATAATTAAAAAATTTAAAGGTTAAAATAAAAAAAGTTTACCTAGAAAGATAAACTTTTTTATTCACAACTTTTTTGATTATGCAGGCACGCCGCTGTGAAAGCGGAAGGTATCATCAGGTGTTAAAATCAGGTTCTTTTCAACCTCACGGATATGCTCAATGCGCTGCTGAATATCCTCTTTAGGATTTTTCATTTTTGCAGTTTTTGCAACATCAAGTGCAAGTGCCAAATAGTCTTCAAAATGACGAGACTCTGACTTAAGCAAATAGCGATAGTAGCGTCCTAACTCTTCATCTACACGTGGGGCAAGTGCATGAAAACGTTCGCATGAGCGCGCCTCAACAAAAGCACCTACCACAAGTACATCAATTAAAGCTTCCGGCTCATAAGTACGAATCTCTTTACGCAACCCACCTGCATAGCGCCCTGCACTTAAGCCATCCCATTTCTGACCACGCTTGGCCATTAGCTCAAGCACCTGTTCATAATGGAGCATTTCTTCCCGTACTAGTTGTGCAAGCTTTACTTGCAAATCAGGGAAAAAACTATAGCGGAACATTAAGTTCATTGCTGTACTAGCTGCTTTTTTTTCGCAATTAGCATGATCTTGCATCAAGATATCTAAATTATTGATTGCCTCATCCAGCCATGCCTTTGGCGTTTGACATCCTAAAAAGGCCAAAACAGGTTGCATTAGTTCATCGTAATTGATACTCGACATAACCAATTATCCTGCCACCTGAATTGCTGCTTTCATATCTTTGACAGCTTGAACAAGGCCTACAAAAATGCTATCCGCAATAATTGAATGCCCAATGTTTAACTCATGAATTTGTGAAATAGCAGCAATTGGAGCAATATTCTTAAGGTTAAGGCCATGACCAGCATTTACCACCAAACCTTTTGAAGCTGCGTATTCAACACCTTTAACAATACGCGCCAACTCAGCCTGTTGATCTTGCTCCGTTGCGGCATCTGCATATGCACCCGTGTGCAACTCAATCGTAGGTGCGCCACATGCAACTGCTGCATCAATTTGAGCTAGATCAGCATCAATAAATAATGATACATCGCAACCAATAGCAGCTAAGGCCTGAGTTGCAGCTTTAACTTTTTCAAAGTTACCTACTACATCCAAACCACCTTCAGTTGTTACTTCTTGGCGTCTTTCAGGAACGAAGCATACATGCTGTGGCTGAATTTCTTTCGCAAACTCGACCATTTCATCAGTAACAGCCAACTCTAGATTCATGCGTGTTTTTAGTAATGGCCGCATGCGGCGTACGTCATCATCTTGAATATGGCGACGATCTTCACGCAAATGCAAGGTAATTCCCTCTGCACCAGCTTGTTCACAAATGAGAGCAGCTTCTACAGGGTCTGGGTAAGTAGTACCGCGCGCCTGTCTTAAAGTAGCAACATGGTCTATGTTTACACCAAGCAATGCAGCCATAAAAAAATCCTAATTACGATTGAGTTTGAGTATTTTGAATCCACAATTGTCGACTTTTTAGGGGACGATCTCCTAAAAGCGATGTAATCATTTGACGGTATAGTTTACCTAATAATTGCAGTTGTTCGTGAGAAAAATCCTGCCCTTGCTCATAGTCCACCATAGACAAAATCGCTTTTCCTGACAAAGAGGAACGACTCGCCTGCGCAACGGGAGCAAAACCTTCGGTCACTTGAAATTGATAAAACTGATGAGATTGAATCGGCTGCTGCTGAGTATCAATTGAGAAATCAAGCGCGTACCCTAGTTCAGGCAGAAGCACATGTTCGAACTGACGCAATATCTGTCTTAAAAAAAGATCGGGCTGATCAGTAGAAGCGAGCTGCTGTAACTGCAATAGAGTTAACTGATATTGCTCAAAAGATTGAGGCATTGCCTCTTCTAGTGGACATAGCCGAAGAATGATTTCACTTAAATAAAATCCGGCAAAAAAGGCGTCACCAAAAAAGAAAACAGGCTGATTTAATATTTCTAACCTAGTAAAGTTCTTCAGCTCACTTTTACCAGTTGCTTGCAATCGGATAGGTTGATACTGAGGGGGCGGAGTCTGTCTTAAAATACCATCGACTCGCCCATACTCCTGAGTAAAAAGATGCACAATATGACTTTTTTCACGGTACTTACGGTGATGAATCATATATCCATGGAGGACTTCATTGCGCATCATAAAAAGAAACTATTCCTCAGATTCTTTTTTGTCATCCTCATCATCACCATCAGGAATCACCGCACCTACAACAGCCACTGTACCTTTGACAACACCTTTTGTAGTTTTATAGGCGATACCTACTGGTACGGTTACAAGCTTATATACACAACCTTGTAACATCAATGTACATCCAATTATAGCGACCAATGATGTAATTGTTTTCATACCAGTATCCTTATCCTTTAGATATCACTATACCCTAAGCTTTTTAAGGCACGCTCATCATCAGACCAGCCACCCTTCACTTTTACCCAAAGTGTGAGCATAATTTTTTGCTCAAACATCTTTTCCATGTCTTTTCGAGCATCCATACCGATTGTTTTAAGCTTGGCACCTTTTTCACCAATCACAATCGCTTTCTGGCCCGCACGATCTACAAAAATCGTTGCATCAATATAGGTACAAGCTGGTTTTAAACGACCAGTTTTCTCATTAACAGCAGCCTCTTCCGTTTTGAAAGATTCAATTTGTACTGTTAAATCATAAGGAAGCTCTTCACCTAACTGACGCATGATTTTTTCACGAATAATTTCACTAGCTAAAAAGCGTTCAGAACGGTCAGTAATCTGATCAAATGAATACAAAGGCGCTTGATAAGGAAGATACTTCTCAATCGTTTCACTCAAGTGTTCCAGATTTGCTCCGCGTAATGCAGATACAGGAACAATCTCGGCAAAATTCATAAGCTTGGCACGCTCTTGAATTAAAGGAAGAATATCTCTTTTATCTTCAAAAGTATCAGCCTTATTAATCACCAAGATAACTGGCATTTCAGCATTCTTAAGTTTTTCAAGCACTAAGTCATCATTTGGGGTCCACTTATAAGCATCAATAACAAATAAGACCAAATTGACGTCACGTAATGCAGAATGAGCTGCACGGTTCATCATTTTATTAATAGCGCGTACTTCTTTTTTATGCATACCTGGGGTATCTACATATACCGCCTGCATTTTTTCACGCGAATCAATACCAATAATTTTATGGCGTGTTGTTTGGGGTTTACGCGAAGTAATAGAGAGCTTTTGACCTAATAAATGGTTCATGAGGGTAGATTTACCCACATTTGGACGTCCTACAATCGCCACAAATCCGCTCTTAAAATCCGAAGGAATTGTCACGCCTTTGGAACTAAAAAATTGATCAATCAGATTATTAGGATCTTGGTTATCATTTGAATCTGGATTGATTTGATCAGAATGCATCGACATGCAGGTTATTGCTCCAATAACTTTAAAATTTCCGCCGCTGCTGCCTGCTCGGCAAAACGACGACTTGAACCCTCACCATAAATCTTTGATAAACCATCTATCAAACATTCAACTTTAAAGTGCTGGTGAGGTGCATCACCCTGAATATCTACAACCTCGTAAACAGGGAGAGGTTTTTTACGTGCTTGTAGATACTCTTGTAAACGTGATTTCGGGTCTTTAAGTTGATCCGTAGGTTCAATATGGTCTAAATAGGGTACATACCATTTTAGCACAATATCTGTAAGTAAGTTGAGATCACCACTATCAATATAAATTGCACCAATAATGGCTTCTACCGTGTCAGCTAATATTGACTCACGATGATGACCACCAGATTTCAACTCACCCGTACTTAATATTAAACACCGACTAAGTTGCAAATCGGTTGCAATCTTACCTAAAGCTTCCTGACGGACTAAAGTCGCCCGCATACGCGTTAGACGACCTTCGTTTTCATTTGGATAGGCATGATATAGATAATTGGCAACAATCATGCCTAATAATGAATCGCCTAAAAACTCCAAGCGCTCGTAATTGTATTTATGACTCACCGAACGATGAGTCAAAGCTAACTGTAACAACTCAAGCTGCTTGAATTGATATCCGATGCGACTCAATAAGCGAGGATCACTTAGTTTGAACTGATGTTTTATCAAAACTCTTCTCAAATGTTAAAACTAAATCAATATTTGATAAGAAAGGTTTTCTTACTTCATATTTCTTTTTGACTGTCAGACCAGACTCATTAAACACTTGCGCAATCTCTTTAAAATGAAGATCACGAATATTGTTCATTTCCAGTCGCTGATCCATTTGTGTCACAAACTTACGTGGTGTGATCTCAGAAGAGCTCTCTCGCAAAAGCTCTTCTATTTGATTATTAATCAATCGATCATCCCAATATGCTGGCCAAACTGCAAGTACAGTTTTTACTGCAACTGCAAATATAACCACCCCAAATAAAATTGCTAAATACGAAGTACCTTGTTGTGCCTTACGCATTTCTTTTTTTCCTAATGGTTGTTTTTAATCTATTTTTCCATTTCGGCCAAAGTTAGGAAGATGTAAACCCGGTTCTTTATGCATCCAGACATAGAATGCTCGCCCTGTTAGATTTTCTTCAGGAACGAAGCCCCAAAAACGACTGTCTGCACTTTGATCACGGTTATCCCCCATTGCAAAGTAATGTCCTTTTGGAACAGTCACTTCCCAATATAAACCGTCTTGGTTTGCATATTTACCATTTTCAACATAGTTGATAAACGGTGCTTGACGTGCCACATTTACGCCTTCAAGCTCACGCATCGTAAAGGTGTGTTCACCAACCGTCTCTTTATGATAAATAGACGTTGGGGTATCTAACACATCTTTTTCGCGACTAAACTGTGTTAATACTTTCGGTACTTTTTGTCCGTTAATAATCAATTGTCCATGATCATAAACAAGATGATCACCCGGCAAACCGATTACACGTTTAATATAACTAATGGTAGGTTGAGGTGGATAACGGAACACAATCACATCACCACGCTTTGGTTCTCCTACATCAATAATCTTCTTATTGACGATAGGTAAACGTACACCATAATCAAATTTATTAACCAGAATAAAATCACCAGTTTCTAGGGTAGGTACCATAGAGTCTGATGGAATATTAAATGGTTCATAAAGAAATGAACGAAGTACAAGCACTACAGCTAAAACTGGCCAAAAGTCATAGGCCCATGTAATAACAAAATTTTCGTTCCCGCGCCCTTTATTTGCACGCTGTTTGAATACAAATTTATCTAACAACCACACTGCAAATAGAATCAGCGTAACTGGAACAAGAATTAAATTAAAATCAAAATCCACACGACCTCACTCGCAGCCTAGCTGCTTGTCTTAAAGTGGGGGAAAAGTAATATCTTACTTCTCCCCCCTCATTTCTTATCTTTCTACTTTCAATACAGCCAAGAACGCTTCTTGTGGAATTTCAACACTTCCCACTTGTTTCATACGTTTCTTACCTTCTTTTTGTTTAGAAAGTAGTTTTTTCTTACGTGAAACGTCACCACCATAACATTTCGCTAATACGTTTTTACGCATTGCTTTTACAGTAGAACGAGCAATAATTTGTGCACCGATAGCCGCTTGAATAGCAACGTCGTACATTTGGCGAGGAATCAAATCTTTCATTTTCTCAACCAATGCAATACCACGATGACGCGCGTCATTACGGTGACAAATCATAGCCAAGGCATCAACCTTGTCACTATTAATTAATACATCAACCTTAACTAAAGCTGAACTTTCGAAACGCACAAAGTTATAGTCTAGCGATGCAAAACCACGAGAGCATGATTTTAATTTATCAAAGAAATCCATAACGACTTCAGCCATCGGGATTTCAAAGGTAATAGAAACTTGATTACCCAAGAATTTCATATCTTTTTGAACACCACGGCGTTCAATACATAGGGTCATTACATTCCCTAAGTATTCTTGAGGAACAAGGATATGACACTCTGCAATCGGCTCACGCAAATCTTCTACAGTAGATCCGTCTGGCATTTTTGATGGACTATCGATATAAATCGTTTCACCCTTCTTGGTTAATGCTTCATAAATTACGGTAGGTGCAGAACTGATGAGATCAAGATCATACTCACGCTCTAAACGCTCTTGTACAATCTCCATGTGTAGCATTCCTAAGAAGCCACAACGGAAACCAAAACCTAATGCATCTGAACTTTCTGGTTCAAAGAATAAAGCCGAGTCATTGATCTGCAATTTTTGTAACGCTTCACGGAATGGCTCAAAATCACTCGCATCAATCGGAAAAAGACCAGCATAAACCTGTGGCTTAACCTTTTTAAAACCCGGTAAAATTGCAACATCAGGTGTAGCAGCAAGGGTAATAGTGTCACCTACTGGTGCACCAAAAATATCTTTAATACCCGCAATAACAAAACCAACTTCACCAGCTTCAAGAATATCTGTTTCAGTATGCTTAGGATTAAATACACCCACTGAAGTTACCGGATGAGTTTGTCCTGTCGATTTAACCAACATTTTGTCGCCCTTACGGATACGACCTTGTTTAATACGTACAAGAGAAACTACACCTAAGTAGTTATCAAACCATGAGTCGATAATTAATGCTTGCAATGGAGCATCACGATCACCTTCAGGCGCTGGAATAACATCGACTAAACGCTCTAAAACACCCTCAACACCCAAACCAGTTTTTGCTGAACAGGTTGGTGCATCAGTGGCTTCAATTCCGATAATTTCTTCAATTTCATGAATTACACGTTCAGGTTCAGCCTGTGGTAAATCAATTTTATTTAAAATAGGAAGAACTTCGAGACCTTGTTCAATCGCGGTATAACAGTTTGCAACTGATTGTGCTTCTACACCTTGTGCAGCATCTACAACCAATAGCGCACCTTCACATGCAGCTAATGAACGAGAAACTTCATACGAGAAGTCTACGTGTCCAGGAGTATCAATAAAGTTAAGTTGATATTCCTGACCATTAGGATGAGTATAATATAGCGTAACTGAAGCGGCTTTAATGGTAATCCCACGTTCGCGCTCAAGCTCCATTGAGTCCAAGACTTGAGCTTGCATTTCACGATCTTGTAGACCACCACACATCTGAATAAAACGGTCAGCCAATGTAGACTTACCATGGTCAATGTGAGCAATAATCGAGAAATTTCGTATATTTTTGATATCGACGGATTTTTTAGCTTGCGCCATGGGTTACCTTGAGAAAATATAGAGTGCTATGTAGCTTGTTTTAATACACAGCCAAAGCAGTTAAATTAATTGCGTGCGATTATAACAGATTGCAGATATGAAAAAGACATAAATTCTTTCTTTTAAAAAAGCTTTTTAAACTTCTCAACATAACAAACTATTTCTCCTTGAAGAGTATGTAAATCAGTACAGCTTTAGCTCAAACCTAAGCAGGCTTGCAGATAAATTATTGCCAGTATGATTAGCTGTCTTTCCAATCAATTTGAAACCAAGTTTGTGAACAACTTGCTGGGATCTAATGTTGGGCTCAAATATCTCAGCCCAAACATATTTTATTTTTCGTTGGAATAATCCCTCTTGTTTCAAAGAATGAATTAGCCCTGTAAGAGCTTCATGCATATATCCCGAACCCCATGCATGAGGATGAAGCTCATAACCAATGACTACCGCAAAATCATCACCAATCGGTTTGACAGCATTTACTCCACATGTTCCCAACATAGTTGCATCTTGTTTAAGACGAATAGCATGTCTAAAACCTAGCCGTTGGTCCCATTTTTTATGCATTTTTTCAATTAGAGCCTGAGCTTCTTCTAATGCAGTAAAGGCTTTTAAATCATAAAATTCGAGTACGCTTGAATTTGAAAATAATTCAAAGACAAAATCTTTATCATCATCTGTAAGATCACTTAAAACCAATCGATCGGTTTCTATGGAAAATGAATACTCCAAATTTCAGCCTCTCTTTTTTACTAGCTAACATATGAAACAGTAAAATCATAAGGGTTTATGCTTGAATCAAGTGGCTTGTATGCATGAGTAAAAGTTGGAGACATTCGTTTTGGGCGCCCTGTGGCAATTTCAATACATGCCCATTTGGTATTTCCAACAAATAATACGGCCTGATCTGATGGACGGAAAAATACATACTGGCGGAAAGAATAAAGAGCATTGATATCATCTAACCATGTGCGTAATACAATTTGTTCGCCTTCAAATGCAGCTTTACGATATTGCACATGATGCTCAACCGCGACCATTGCATGTTTTAGTTCGAGATATTTAGTTACCCCGACTCCTAAGGTTTCAACATGAGCAGCAGCTACATCCTGCATCCACTGTACATACATCACATTGTTCACATGTCCTAACGCATCAATATGATGTGGCTGTACCTGAATATGTAAATCAAAAATACTACTCACGAATGTTCGCTCTTATTTATTAACTTTTAAACTGAAATAAGTGTAGGTAGATATCACTATACGCTCAAGATAAATAACAAAAAACCACCCATCTTTAGGGTGGCTCATTGTTTCATTTTAAGTTTACTGGATACGTAACCCAAGCATTGCGCGTTGTCCCTGACGAATAATTGCAACACGTGCTACCGTATTTTTTTGCAAGTTAGAAACAACTTTTGCAAAATCCTGACTATTTAAAATCTGGTTATTGTTAACTTGAACAATCACATCACCCGGAATGATATTTGACAATGATGCCAAACCACCACGGCGAACATCTTGTACATAAATGCCGCCCTTTACACTTAAAGCACTTTTTTCTGGTTCAGCCAAATCACGAATGCTCATTCCTAGAACTGGACCTTTAGATACCGCAGCTTGTGCACCAGTGGCAGGCGTTTCATCTGGGGCAGTCGTTAAAGTTGCTGAAATATTACGGGTTTTATCATCACGTAATACCTCAAACTGTATAGTTTGATTCGGCTGTACTTTATTTAATGCATACAGTAATTCACTGGTACGCGATACTGGATTGCCGTTATATTTCAAAATCACATCTCCAGCTCTCAGTCCTGCTTTTTGTGCAGGCGAGTTCGGAGAAATTTGAGTAATTAAAGCACCTTCAGGTTTTGGTAACTTGTAAGCATCGGCAAGATTTCGGTCAATGTCTTGCATCATCACACCAAGATAAGAGCGCGTTACCTTACCTTTAGTTTTAAGCTGTTCGGCTACATCCATCGCTACGTCAATCGGGATAGAGAAAGACAAGCCCATATAGCCGCCAGTACCACTAAATATTCGAGAGTTTACACCGACCACTTCACCATTTTGGTTAAACAATGGACCACCAGAGTTACCTGGGTTTAACGCAACATCAGTTTGAATAAACGGTATCGAGGTTTCACCACTCATATTTCGTGATTTAGCGCTAACAATACCTGCCGAAGCTGAATAGTCAAAACCAAACGGCGAACCAATTGCTAAAACTGGCTCTCCCACTCGTAAGCGATCAACATTCCCCACTTTTAAAGCTGGGTAGCTATTTCCAGTCACCTTTAACAATGCAACGTCTGTACGCTCATCACTACCGACCACCGTTGCATCAATTTCACGACGATCATTTAAAGTGATACTAATGCGTGAGGCATTTTCGATCACATGGTGGTTAGTGAGTAGGTAACCATCTTTACTAATAAAAAATGCACTACCGTATGCAGTTTTTTCTTGTGGACCTTGTTGCTGCGGAATGATGACCTGATTACCAAAAAAACGTTTTAAAATTTCAGGAACTTGCTGCTGCAATAGTTCATCCTGAGTCATTTTTTTTACGACGTTTACACTCACCACGGCTGGACTAACTTGTTCAACGAGGTTTGAAAAATCAACAGTAGCATTTGCCTGAACAGCAGCAACTGTAAATACCGCTGCATACATTCCTTGTTGTAAATAGCGAGTTTTCATTTGGTGCTCACCCACAATTGGTCTACGAGAATAAGAATAAAACTTTTGTATCACAACGCTTTGGAGTTGTGCGTAACAATATGTTTATTTGTAAGGCATCATCACAATGATTATTTTACGCATTGCAACTTTTTAAGCCAATTGCAATTTTTCTCTGAGTTAGAGCGCTTAAGCTCTTGCCTTTTTAGATAAAAAGCGGTGTCATTAGCGGACGTTTTAGATTGTTGCGAATGGACATGCCTAATTTACAGACAATTCACCACTTTGACGTGATTATTGTGGGCAGCGGCGGCGCTGGTTTAAGTCTGGCTTTATCGTTACCAAATCATTTTAATATTGCAGTTTTAGCCAAAGCTGCTTTAACCGAAGCAAGTACCTTCTATGCTCAAGGTGGTGTTGCTGCTGTTCTTGATGAGACTGACTCTATTCAACAGCATATTAATGACACTATGATTGCAGGTGCTCATTTGTGTGAAATGGATGCGGTACAACATACCGTAGAAGGTGGTCGCCCTTCTGTAGATTTTCTTTTAAAGCAAGGCGTGCAGTTTACCTTAGATGAAGATGAACAACTTCATTTAACACGCGAAGGCGGTCATTCACAACGCCGTATTATCCATTCTGCTGATGCAACAGGCAAAGCCATTTCAACCACCTTAGTTGAACGCGCCAAAGAACGTAAAAATATTACTATTTTTGAAAACTATATTGCGATTGATTTAATTACTTCACAAAAATTAGGCCATGTTGACCAAGCGAATCGCGCTATTGGTTTATATGCCTTAGATGAAAACACAGAAAAGGTTCATACCTTCCTTGCACCATTTACCGCGCTTGCTTGCGGCGGTGCGATGAAAGCTTACCTCTACACATCTAATCCAGATATTGCCACTGGTGATGGTATTGCTATGGCCTACCGCGCAGGTTGCCGTGTAGCCAACATGGAATTTAATCAGTTCCATCCAACCTGCCTGTACCATCCACAAGCTCGTTCATTTTTAATTACCGAAGCGATGCGTGGTGAAGGTGCTTACTTGCGCTTACCTGACGGCGAACGTTTTATGCTACGTTTTGACGATCGTGCAGAACTGGCTCCACGCGATATTGTGGCACGTACCATTGACCATGAAATCAAACGCCTCGGTATTCGCCATGTGTGGTTAGACATCACGCACAAATCACCAGAGTTTATTAAAGAACACTTCCCTACACTTTATGCGCGATTGCTTGAATTGGGCATCGACATTACCAAAGATATGATTCCTGTCGTGCCAGCAGCTCATTACACCTGTGGTGGTGTTGTGGTTGACTCAAATAGCCAGACCGATATTGAAGGCTTATATGCTATTGGGGAAACGTCTTATACGGGTTTACATGGCGCAAACCGTATGGCGAGTAACTCATTACTTGAATGCTTCGTCTATGGCATGAGTGCAGCAAAAGACATCGAAAATAAATTTGATAAAGATTTAAAACTACCAGAAGTGCCAAGTTGGGATGATTCTCAAGTCACCAATCCAGATGAAGATGTGGTGATTTTACAAAACTGGGATGAGTTACGTTCTACGATGTGGAACTACGTTGGTATTGTAAGAACCACAAAACGTTTAGAACGTGCTTTACACCGTATTGAAATGTTAAAGCGTGAAATTACCGAATACTATCAAGACTATCGTGTGAGCAAGAACCTGATTGAACTGCGTAATCTTGTTTTAGTATCTGAGATGATTGTGCGTTGTGCGATGCAACGTAAAGAATCACGTGGTCTACATTACACACTCGATTATCCTGAAACCTCGAGTGAAATTCGTAAAACTGTTTTAACACCTCCAAACTTTGCAGTAGAACAGCCATTGGTTAATACAGAGCTGTAATTCTTATAAAACAAAAAAAAGCACAGTTCAGACTGTGCTTTTTATTTGGTTTGATATTTATGATTTAGGTGGAATTGAATAAGTCGCGGTCACATGTGCAACGGGTTCATCCAACCCTACTGAATAAATCCAGACTTCCCCCACAACCAGACTCTTTCCTACTTTCATGAGTTTACACTCACTGCGTAAGTCTTGATCACCCGCAGGTTTGCGTAAAAAGTTAATATTAAAGTTGGTGGTCACAGCTAAGCCAATAATTCCGATTTCACCTAAGATAGCAATATATAAAGCAAAATCTGCTAAGGTCATCATGGTCGGGCCAGATATGGTTCCACCAGGACGTTGATGTCTTTGATCGACATGATAATAAACGACAGCAGCTTTAGGCGTGACTGATTCAATCGTGCAATGTTCAAGACTTGGTGGAAATTCCTTTTCAAGAAATGCCACGATTTCTTCTTTTGAGCTTTTCATCCTTGTTATTCTTCAATCTATAAATCATATGTAAGATAGCATAAGAAAATTACAGATATCTTCTATGATGTTTTAAATCAGAATTAACGTCATTTTTAACCACTCCCATTTTTATAAGAGTGGCTCATCCAATTACTTATCCTAAATATTGCAATGCCTGTTCGAACACCTGATCAGGACTTTGGGTTGCATCTATTCGCTTAATACGTTCGGGTTCAGCTTTCCATAAGGTTTCATAACCTTCACGAACCTTAGTGAAAAAACTTAACTTTTCTTGTTCAAAACGGTCTAAAGCTCCACGTTCACGCGCACGATCCATCCCGAGTTCAATCGGTGCATCTAACCAGAAAGTCACCTCTGGCATGCGTGAAACAAAGTTCTGATTTAAAAGCTGTAATTTATCTTGGCTTAGGCCACGACCAGAACATTGATAAGCAAAACTTGCATCGGTAAAACGATCGCTTAATACAATTTTATTAGACTCTAGAGCCGGCAAAATGACCTGTTGTAAATGTTGAGCACGTGCCGCATAAATGAGTAATAGCTCGGTATCATGACTCATATTTTCATCATGATTGACTGCCAAAAGCATAGAGCGTATCTGTTCAGCTAGAGGAGTACCACCCGGCTCTCGCGTTAAAACAACTTGTTTGCCTTGCTCTTCAAAATGCTGATGAATTTTTCGAATGAGTGTAGTTTTACCTACACCTTCCGTGCCTTCAAAGCTAATAAACATCTCTTTTCCTTATTTCTTCGATCTCAACACGGATAAATAGTCTTGCACCGCTTGATTATGCGCTTGCAAACTTGCCGTAAATTTATGCCCACCATTGCCAGTCGCTACAAAGTAGATGTTATTTGAGTCATCTGGATGCAACGCAGCTTCAATTGCTTTTTGGCTTGGCAAAGCAATTGGAGTTGGCGGTAAGCCATTAATAGTATAGGTATTATATGCTGTTGGGGTACGCAGGTCTTCTCGGGTAATATTTCCCTTATAGTTATTGCCCATACCGTAAATAACAGTTGGATCAGTTTGTAAACGCATACCAATTTTTAAACGGCGAACAAAAACTCCCGAAACTTGTGTAAGTTCACTGTCTAAACTTGTTTCTTTCTCAACAATAGAAGCCATAATTAAGGCTTCATATTTGTCTTTATAAGGTAAATTCGGCGCACGATTTGCCCAAGCTGCATCTAGAGCTTTGATTTGACGATGATATAAATCGGTAAGAATTTTCTTGTCAGTCTCACCTTTTGCAAAGAAATACGTATTAGGTGCAAACAAACCTTCAGGGTGTCCATAAGGAATGCCAAGCGCCTTCATAAGCTGATCATCAGGTAAATCTAATATTGTATTTTCTACGTTTTTATCATTTTTTAATGCAGTGATAAGCTGTTTAAAAGTTGTACCTTCAATGACCAAAACACGGTTCATCTGAGCATTATCTGCATCAGATAACATCTCTAATACTTCTCTTACACTCATTCCCTGTTCAATTTCATACACACCAGCTTTCATGCTGTCATGAATCATAAATTTCTGATAAAGCTTTAATACCACTGGAAAGCTAATTTTGCCTTCTTTCGCCAACCGATCAATAAAACCAGAATAGGTCTCACCAGATGTAATGGATAACATCTGTTTTTTGCCTTCAATCGGATAAGCTTTAAATAGACTCGACCATAAAATGGCAAAAGTAGAAATTAAAACAATAAACAGGCCAATTAGAACCAATCGCTTAGAAAATTTTGGAGCTTGTTTTTTGTTATTTTTCTTGGCGTTTTTTGCTTTCGCATTCACAGGTGGCTTCGGCATATTAATGAATCTGATTTAAGTTAAGGAGATGAAATAAATCTATGCATGCCTGTGTTTCTAACGTTTTCGCTCCTAAATGAGTGACCACTCGCATAGGATGTAAAGCATTACAAAAGAATAGACTTTGTATTTCAGATACTTCATCTAGCTCAATTATACGTACTTCACAGGCAATTCCATGGTGCTGCATACGCGCTAAAATTTCCGCCCGCATTACACCGTGGACGCCATTATAGCGAAGTTCGGGAGTAATCCATCTATCATTTAAACGAATAAAACAATTACTACTGACTCCTTCAACAATATAACCTTGTACATCAGTAACTAATGCTTCAGCCCACCCAAGTTGATCTGCTTCTTTTTTTAGCAATACTTGTTCAAGACGGTTTAAAGATTTAAGCCCAACTAAGCTTGGCATGGTTAAACCTAAAGCCTGATTTAAAACGCCACACTGAATAAAGTCTGGCTGAAATGGCTCTAAAGCTTTCGGATAAAACCAGATATAAATATCAGCCTGATGCTTTGGCAAACTATAACCACGGTCACCTATCCCACGACTGATCACAATTTTTAAAGTGCCATTGAGCACAAGATGCTGTTTTTGTAGTTGCTGCAAACTCTGTTCTATTAATTCAAAATCTGCAGTTAAAAACAGTTTTTGACATGCAAGTTTTAGGCGTTCCCAATGTCTTTCTTTAAGCTCAATCTGGTTTTGAAAAATACGAATTGTGGTGAAGCACCCATCTCCATAATGAAATGCTCGATCCAGTAAAGGAATGGTTTCAACAGGTTGACCATTTTTAAAACACCACATGTTTAATCCACCCTTTGCTTAAAACGATCCAACAATACAACACCTTTCATTTAAATAATAAATGACTGATTTTAAAAAATTATACCGATTTCGTATCTACTTTTGAAACTTGTTGTATATCAAGATTTAAGAATAACTTATCTGTTTTTACTATTTCTATTTTTTTCATATTAAATTCGTTTTTTATTATTTTTTTAGAATAAAGACTAGCGCTATTCTGCGTTCATGTTTTGAACATTTCATATTTTTTGAGGGATTATCTCATGCGTTTTTCTCAGTTAAAAGTCGGGGTTATTGCTGCACTTCTTTCAGTTTCATCATTTGCAGCTCAAGAATTTTTAAACGTCTCTTACGACCCTACTCGTGAGTTATATACAGATTTCAATAAACAGTTCGGTACTTACTGGAAACAACGTACTGGTCAAGATATTGAGTTTAAACAATCACACGGTGGTTCTGGTAAACAGGCACGTGCTGTTATCGATGGCTTAAATGCAGATGTAGTGACATTAGCACTTGCAGCAGATATCGATGAAATTGCTGAAAAAGCAAAATTACTTCCAATTGACTGGCAGAAAAAGTTACCGCAGAACTCTACCCCATACACCTCAACAATTGTGTTTTTAGTACGTAAGGGTAACCCTAAACAAATTAAAGACTGGGGTGATTTAATCAAACCAGGCGTAGAAATTATTACACCAAACCCTAAAACCTCTGGTGGCGCTCGTTGGAATTATCTTGCAGCTTGGGCTTGGGCAAAACATCAACCAGGTGGTAATGATGCAAAAGCACAAGAATATGTTCGTCAAATTTATAAACATACTAAAGTCCTAGATTCGGGTGCTCGTGGCGCAACCACTACTTTTGCTGAACGTGGCATTGGTGATGTGTTACTTGCTTGGGAAAATGAAGCACATTTAGCGCTTCGCGAACAGCCAGGCAAATTTGAAATTATTACCCCTTCTCTTTCGATCCTAGCTGAACCTCCAGTTGCAATTGTTGAAAAGAATGCGACTAAAAAAGGCAACCTCACGATTGCAAAAGGTTACCTCAACTACTTGTATTCACCAGCTGGCCAAGAAATTGCAGCACGTAACTTCTACCGTCCACGTAATGCAGCCGTTCTTAAGAAATACAGCAATGTATTTAAGCCATTGAAGCTTGTAACCATCGACAAAGAATTTGGTGGTTGGACGAAGGTACAAAAACAACACTTTGACAATGGTGGTGTTTTCGATCAAATCGTGAAAATCAATAGTACAGAGAAGTAATTCTTTGTACTAAAGATAAGGAGAACAGACATGATTCACACTGTAATTGTTCCGGGTGTAGGTGGAAGTGAACATCAGCATTGGCAATCTTGGTTGCAGCGTCAACTCGTGTCTAGTTCTCGTGTTGAGCAAAAAAACTGGGATAGACCAGTATTAAGTGAATGGGTTGAACAATTCGTTAAAACAGTTCAAGCAGCGCAAGCTCCTGTACAAATTGTTGCGCATAGTTTCGGTTGCTTAACGAGTGTTGCTGCTTTAGCTGAATATCCAGAGTTAAAGGGACAAGTTAAGAAACTTATTTTGGTTGCTCCAGCAAATCCAGCACGCTTTGGGGAAGCTGGTTTTGCCCGCCATAGCTTGACCGACTACAAAACATATTTTCATCAGTTAAAAATTGATGTCCCAACATCTCTGCTCATTAGTGAAAATGATCCATGGCTCGGCTTTTTTGATGCTTTACAACTTGCTAAGTCGTGGAAATTAAATCCAGTTAATCTTGGTGAGGTCGGCCATATTAATGTTGCTTCAGGTTTTGGACCATTTCCAGATTTGCTGAATTATCTGATTCCAGAAGATTCGATGTGTAGTCACTCATCTATCGACCCGGTAAAAACTCATTTCTCTTTGAAATTTGCTTAATACCCATCTTTATATCGCACCGTTTATCTTTATTTATTCGCTTACTGGTTTCAGCAGGCTTTTCTCTTTGAGGAAATATCATGTCGCAGCGATCCCGAGTGCTGCCTGGGTTTGGTCTATCTTTGGGCTTCACCCTCGCCTATGTGTCTTTTATTGTGCTTATTCCATTAGCCGCAGTCTTTATCAAATCATTTGGAATTGGATGGGACGGATTATGGGAAATTTTAACGTCTGAACGTATTTTAAAATCGCTTCAACTCAGTTTTAGTTCAGCTTTAATAGCAGCATTTATTAATGTTGTGTTTGGCTTACTTCTGGCTTGGTGCCTTGTACGTTACAACTTCCCAGGGAAACGTCTGGTTGATGCATTAGTCGATCTACCTTTTGCTCTTCCAACTGCAGTTGCAGGTATTGCACTTACCTCACTCTATGCACCTACTGGCTGGATTGGTCAATATCTCGAACCTCTAGGCATTCAGGTCGCATATAGCCCAATCGGTATTACGTTGGCATTGGTCTTCATTGGTATTCCATTCATTGTAAGAACAGTTCAACCAGTACTCAGTGATATCGAAACTGAGCTTGAAGAAGCAGCTTCAGCACTTGGCGCAAATCGCTGGCAGACGATTACTAAAATTATTTTACCGATATTACTACCGGCTTTGTTCACAGGTTTTGCTTTAGCATTTGCCCGCGGTGTGGGTGAATATGGTTCAGTTATTTTTATTGCGGGTAACCAGCCGTTTAAAACAGAAATTGCTCCACTCATGATCATTTCACGTCTTGAAGAATATGATTATGCAGGCGCAACAACGATTGCTGCGGTCATGTTAGTTCTCTCTTTCATCATTTTATTTGCCATTAATTTACTTCAAGCGTGGGCAAACCGTCGTACAGGGAGAAATGTCACATGAACCTACATACTGACAGCAATGCGCTTGCGCTTAAATTGCAATCACGAGATGCGACACGTGAACCAACTTGGGTACGTTACACACTCATTACCGTGGCTCTGATTTTTTTCTTAAGCTGCTTGATGTTGCCACTCATTCTGGTTTTTGTAGAAGCATTTAAACAAGGACTTGAAGTCTATGTTCAAGCGTTGATTGATCCAGACACGCTATCGGCAGTGAAATTGACCTTATTAACCGCAGCAATTGCTGTACCAATTAACGTGATATTTGGTGTTGGCGCTGCATGGGCTGTCTCTAAGTTCCAGTTTAAAGGTAAGGCAATTTTAACCACCATCATTGATATGCCTTTTTCGGTTTCACCCGTTATTGCCGGTTTAATGATTGTATTAATTTTTGGTGCGCAAGGCTGGTTTGGCGGATGGTTAATGGAACATGACATCAAAGTTTTATATGCCGTACCAGCAATTGTTTTAGCCACTATTTTTATTACTGTTCCATTTGTTGCACGTGAGTTAATTCCACTCATGGAAGCTCAAGGGACTGAAGAGGAAGAAGCAGCGATTGTACTCGGTGCATCAGGATGGCAAACCTTTTGGAAGGTCACTCTACCAAACATTAAATGGGGTTTAATTTACGGCGTGATTCTATGTAATGCCCGTGCAATGGGTGAGTTCGGCGCAGTATCTGTAGTTTCTGGTCACATCCGTGGTGAAACCAATACCCTGCCACTTCATGTCGAAATTTTATATAACGAGTACACCTTTAGCGCAGCGTTTGCCGTGTCCTCATTACTTGCTTTCTTAGCCCTATTAACACTGGTATTGAAAACGTGGTTAGAACTACATCAAGACAAACCAGAACCGCATTCAACTGATTCGTAAGGAATGAAATCATGAGTATTCAAGTTAAAAATATTGAAAAACACTTTGGTGCATTCCATGCGCTTAAAAATATTTCCCTAGACTTTCCTGAAGGTGAACTGGTTGCCCTACTCGGGCCATCAGGCTGTGGTAAAACGACGCTACTCCGTATTATTGCGGGTCTAGAATCAGCTGATGGTGGTCAAGTATTACTTGAAGGTGAAGATGCAACCAATGTACATGTGCGTGAGCGTCAGGTCGGCTTTGTATTTCAACACTATGCTTTATTCCGCCATATGACTGTATTTGACAATATTGCCTTTGGCTTACGCGTTCGCCCTCGTGCAACCCGTCCCTCGGAAGCTGAAATTAAAAAACGCGTTACTCGTTTACTTGATCTAGTTCAACTTGGATTTTTGGCAGACCGCTACCCTGCTCAGCTTTCGGGCGGACAACGTCAACGTATTGCTTTAGCCCGCGCCTTGGCAGTAGAGCCAAGAGTATTATTACTTGATGAACCATTTGGTGCACTAGATGCCAAAGTCCGTAAGGAATTACGCCGCTGGTTACGCAACTTACATGATGAATTGCATATTACTTCAATTTTCGTGACCCACGATCAGGAAGAAGCACTTGAAGTTGCCGATCAGATCATTGTAATGAATAAAGGTAATGTAGAGCAGATCGGTTCGCCTCGTGAAGTTTATGAAAAACCATCAACACCATTTGTATTTGATTTCTTGGGTCAGGCAAATCGTTTTGAAGGTGAAAACACAGGCGGTATTATCCGTATTGGCAATGACCGTATTCAATTACCAACGTTAGTTGAGGCGCCTCAAGGAAAAGTGATTGCTTTTGCGCGTCCAGATGAGTTACATATTCACTCGCAACCGCAGGCGAATACTATTGAAGCGACTTTTGTACGTGAAATCTGGATTGCTGGAAAAGTAGTGGCAGAATTACAAGACCGTAATGGACGTTTAATTGAGATTGCTCTAAGCAATGAAGCTGCAAAATTACATGCGTTTAAACCGAATCAAACCGTTTGGGTAAGTGCATCTCAACTGCACTTATTTGCAGATCAAGTTGCTTAAGAAATATATTTGGTAAGGAAAAGTGTGAATGAACTTTCAACAATTAAGAATTATCCGAGAAACTGTACGCCAAAACTTTAACTTAACCGAAGCATCGGCTGCACTCTACACGTCTCAATCGGGCGTAAGTAAACATATTAAAGATTTAGAAGATGAGCTAGGTGTACAACTTTTTATACGAAAAGGTAAACGTCTTTTAGGTTTAACCGAACCAGGACAATCTCTTCTTGGCATCGTTGAACGCATGTTAGTTGATGCTGAAAATATTAAACGCCTTGCAGAAGACTTTAATAAAGTTGATGAAGGAACATTGACGATCGCGACGACCCATACTCAAGCACGTTATGTACTGCCTCCAATCGTCAATCAATTTAAGAAGTTATTTCCTAAAGTTCATTTGATTTTACAACAAGCCAGTCCTGTTGAAATTTCAGAAATGCTCTTACAAGGTGAGGCTGATATTGGAATTGCTACAGAGTCTTTAACGACTGAAGAAAATCTAGCGAGTATTCCTTACTATCAATGGCAACATAGTATTATCACACCGCAAAATCATCCTTTAGTGAAGGCAGACAAGATTACGCTTGAACTTTTAGCGGACTATCCACTCATTACTTATCATGGCGGTTTTACAGGTCGATCTAAAATTGACAAAGCTTTCGAAGAAGCTCACCTCGATGCAGATATCGTGATGTCTGCGCTTGATGCGGACGTTATCAAGACTTATGTCGAATTGGGCATGGGGGTCGGAATTGTCAATGCCGTAGCTTATGACACAGAACGTGATCATCGTTTAAAACAAACTAAAACCGATATTTTTGGTGTAAACACGACATGGATTGCAGTTCGTAAAGGCCATCTATTACGCGGTTATGGTTACGAGTTTATTTCTTTATGCTCACCTGATGCCGATATTAAAGCACTTAAGAAAATTGCTTATCCAGATGAATAAAAATTAAGGAAAAAATAAAAGAGCTTTTTAGCTCTTTTATTTTTATTAAACACAAAAAAACGAGCCGCAGCTCGTTTTTTCTTTAGGATCTTACCAGTAGAAGTTCACACCAACTTTACCAACTGGTAACCATTTATATTTATCATCATTACGGATTTCGTTTTCTTCCTTATCTACTGCATCTTGAGCAGATGTTGGATTGCCAGTCACAGGAGCAAGATTATATTGAGTTAACTGCACTTTTGGATTACCAGTATAGTATGCACCTACCTCACCGAATACACCCCAGTTTTTGTTAATTTTAGGAGCAAAACCGAGACCTACATAAGGGGCAATATTGTTTTCATAATTCATTTTACCTTTTACGCCGCCCTCTTGACCAGCAACTGCTTGTTGATAGTTCTTACCATCAATAGATAATGTTTCACCATTACCAATGCGTTTAGCCAAGTCATAATCATTATCTAGATAAGCAGCACCTGCAGCTACATATAGGCCTTGAGCCCATGGGTTAGAACTAGCACCCCAAGGACGAATCTCAGCATTTAAATAGATATTGTTGTTATCCATGTCTAGGTCATATTTCGTACCATTCACAGAAACATCATCTGTCCATGAAATGTCACCACCATTATAACCCAAAGCCAAACCTACATATGGATTTGCTTGCCACAATAAAGCACCACCGTAACCAGTTGTACCTACTTCAGCACGACCCCCCACAGGAAGTAATTGTTTTTGATCAAATGCGTAGCTGTCATGAACAACAGCTTCATCTGCCATTGCTGCTCCAGCAGCGAATAAAGCAGTAGTTGTTACTAATACACGTAATACTTTCATGGTTTTCTCCTTAAAAAGGCTCTGTTTTTAATTTATTCATCTTGTGACTAAAATCATAATAAAGACAGCTTAGATTCTTTTTTATACAAAAAATGCTAGATTTCTGTTATTTTTTGATACAAATTGAGTTAAATTTTTATTTTCAAATCATTTTTGTGTAAAAAACACTTGATTATCTAATAAGCTTAATTTCATTTACCTCATTTATACTCTCGATTAAACGTAACACGTTTTTTCAAAGATTCTTGTCACAAATTAGTGTAAAATCTTTAAAATTTTTTATGGAAGGAAGATCATGTCTCAGCTTTCTACGATCATTGAGCAAGCATTTGAAGACCGCGCAAACCTTACTGCAGCAGATTGCCCAAGCGAAATTCGCCAAGCTGTTGAAGAAGCAATTGCTGGTTTAGATAACGGTACACTTCGAGTTGCTGAAAAAATCAATGGTGAATGGGTTGTTCACCAATGGTTAAAAAAAGCTGTTTTATTATCATTTAAACTCAATGACAATAAACCAATCGAGTCATGTGATCTTCGTTTCTACGACAAAGTTGAAACTAAATTCTCTGGTTGGACTGAAGAACAATTTAAAGCAGCAGGTGTTCGTGTTGTTCCTCCTGCTGTAGCACGTCGTGGTAGCTTCCAAGCTAAAAACGTAGTGTTAATGCCTTCTTATGTCAACATCGGTGCTTACGTAGATGAAGGCACAATGGTTGATACATGGGCAACTGTAGGTTCATGTGCTCAAATCGGTAAAAATGTTCACTTGTCTGGCGGTGTAGGTATCGGTGGTGTTTTAGAACCATTACAAGCTAACCCAACCATTATTGAAGACAACTGCTTTATCGGTGCGCGTTCAGAAATCGTTGAAGGCGTTATTGTTGAAGAAGGCTCAGTAATTTCAATGGGCGTTTTCATTGGTCAATCGACTAAAATTTATGACCGCGCAACTGGCGAAATCCATTATGGTCGCGTTCCAGCAGGTTCAGTTGTTGTAGCAGGTAGCCTGCCGTCTGCTGATGGTAAATACAGCTTATATGCTGCAATTATTGTGAAAAAAGTTGATGCGCAAACACGTGCAAAAACAAGTTTGAACGATTTGTTACGCGCTGACTAATTTCAGTTTGATCAAACATCTCTACGGTCAACACTGATCGTAGAGATTTTATTTTTTATATAGTGTGGTATTTCTAGAATGGCTTCCTTACGTTCCTCTGCAATCCCTGTCTCAGACCCTGCGTCCGGTTTACGCATTACCGAGATTTTTTACTCGTTGCAGGGTGAAGCAAATGCCTCTGGCCTACCGACTGTATTTATTCGTCTAACGGGCTGTCCATTACGTTGTAGCTATTGTGATACCACTTATTCTTTTGAAGGTGGTGAACGTTTTTCACTTGAACATATCATTGAAACAGCTACACAATTTCAAACGCCTTATATTTGTGTAACTGGTGGTGAGCCACTTGCACAGCCAAACTGTTTGATTTTATTACAACGTCTATGTGAAGCTGGCTTTGATGTTTCTTTAGAAACCAGTGGCGCGCTCGATGTCTCAAAAGTAGATTTGCGTGTTTCTAAAGTTCTCGATTTAAAAACTCCAACTTCTGGTGAGGAACATCGTAACCTCATCAGCAATCTTGATCATTTGACTGCGCATGACCAAATTAAATTCGTCATTTGTAACCGCGAAGATTATGAATGGTCAAAGCAACAAGTTGAAAAATATCAACTGCATAAAAAAGTCAGTACCGTTTGGTTCTCCCCTGCCTTTGCAGTTGAAAAAGGTGCTGTTGGCCTGCCACGTCTAGCGCGTGATCTGGCACAGTGGATACTGGATGATAAATTACCTGTTCGTTTCCAACTTCAGTTACATAAACTGCTGTGGAATGACGAATCAGGTCGCTAATCACTCAATAAAATAAATCATTCCGAATATGGAGAAAAATATGCGCCCTCGTGCCATTGTTTTACTTTCAGGCGGCTTAGACTCAACCACTTGCCTAGCTTGGGCACAAGCACGCTATGAATGTATTGCTATTAGTTTTATGTATGGTCAACGCTCAACCACTGAACTAGATGCAGCAAAAGCATTAACTCAACGTGCAGGTGTTGAACATCGTGTAATTAATATTGATTTGGCTAATTTAGGTGGATCTGCACTTACAGACCATAACATTGCTGTACCAGAACAATTACAAGAAGGCATTCCTGTAACTTATGTACCAGCACGTAACACAATTTTTCTTTCATATGCCTTAGCAGCAGCAGAAGTATTCAATGCTGAAGCTATCGTTATTGGTATCAATGCCGTTGATTATTCAGGATATCCTGATTGTCGCCCTGAATTTATTGACGCTTTTGCCAATATGGCACGTTTAGCAACCAAAGCTGGCGTGGAAGGAAAACCACTTAAATTTGAAACACCCCTGTTACATTTATCCAAAGCGAATATTATACGTTTAGGGATTGAACATGGCGTAGACTATAGTCAAACGGTATCTTGCTACCAAGCAGATGCTCAAGGACGTGCGTGTGGCAAATGTGACAGTTGCCGTTTGCGTAAAGAAGGCTTTATCGAGGCCGGTGTTGCCGACCCAACACGCTATATACCGTAATAAGTAGGTAAAATTTATGAAGTTGTTAAAATCAAATCTTATTCTTTCATCTTTGTTTTCAACTGTTGCTCTTATGGCTGGTGCAGCACATGCTGCGGAAAACCCAGTTCAAGCAGCATATAAAAGTACTAACGTTAAAGGTGCATTAGTTAACGTTTGTAAAGATCAAACAGCTAAAGGCGGTAAACTAAGTTCATCTGAAGTTAGCAAATTCTGTAGCTGCCAAGTTGAAGCACAAGGTAAAGTAACTGAAGCACAAAAATGGGAAATCCAAAGTGCAATCAATGCGAAGAAAAGCCCAAGCTCTCTAGGATTTGTACAACAACAAAACCGTGATCTTAAAGCATGTTTCGGTCCTCAGTTAACAACTAAGCTTGAAAAATTAACTGAAGAGGCTATGAAAGCAGCTCAACAACAAGCTCCTAAAAAATAAGCTTTTGTTATTCCAAATTAAGCCTGCATTTATGCAGGCTTTTTTGTGCTCTGTTAAAATAAAATCGATCTTGACCAATTCATTTGAAATAAATCATGCAAGAACAATGGAAAACCAACACAATTAACAAACAGTCTATTGTCTCATTTAGTGGGGGTAAAGACAGCTCCCTTGCACTCTACCATGCAATGCAAACTGGTACGGTTAGTGGACTCATCGTCATGCTGGAAGAACAAGGTCAGCGCTCTCGTTCACATGCTATGCCACTTGATATTATTCAAGCACAAGCTAAAGCAATCGGCCTACCAGTATTTATGGCTTCATCAAGTTGGAATGACTATGAAGCTAAATTTATTGAATTACTAACTCAGGCAAAACAACAAGGTGCCGAGGTACTCGTTACAGGTGACCTTGATATGCCTGAACATGGGTGTTGGCATGATCGGATCACTCAACAAGTGGGACTCAAATTAGGCATGCCTCTTTGGCTACGTCCACATCATGAGGTTGTTGAAGAGTTTATCAATCTTGGTTTCCGTAGTGTCATTGTGACAGTAAACTTAAAACTAGGCATGACAATTGAAGATTTAGGAAAAACTTTAACCTTAGAATATATCCAAGAACTTGAGAATCGCGGTATTGATCCATGTGGTGAAGGCGGTGAATTTCATACCACTGTGATTGACGGTCCAATTTTTAACAAACCAATTCCTGTAAGAAAGCTCGATATTGTTTATCATGAAGAATATGCTTTTTTACCACTTGAATTAGATCAAATTTAGCTTTTTGAAGGATGAGAAATGACTGAGAATATTCAATTACCACATCAGGTTTTCCCTACTACCCACGGTGAAGTGAACTTGGCCGAGGTCGAAAATGAATGGTTAATCATTTATTTCTACCCAAAAGATTCAACCCCAGGGTGTACAACACAAGCAGTCGGTTTCTCTTGTTTAAAAGACCAATTTGAAGCTTTGGGTACACGTATTTTTGGTGTTTCGCGCGACTCAGTAAAAGCCCATCAAAACTTTACTGAAAAACAAGCGCTCACGATTGACCTCATTAGCGACAAAGAAGAAGTACTTTGTAATCATTTTGATGTCATTAAAGAAAAAAACATGTATGGCAAAAAAGTTATGGGAATTGAACGCTCTACTTTCATTTTCCATAACAAAACCTTAGTTAAAAGCTACCGTAAAGTCAAAGCAGCAGGACATGCTGAACAAGTACTTGAAGACCTAAAAGCCCTTCAATCAGCTTGATAAAAATATGCAATAAAAAAGCGAGTATCGAACTCGCTTTTTTATTGCAAAGAATTGCTCAATAATTTTACTTTGGCGTATGATAAAAACATTAGAATAATTATTTTAAGGCGTTCACATGAGTCTACTCAAAAATTACTCTTTACTGCCTTTGACTCTTTTTATCGGTGCATGTAGTGCAAATACATTACCCATGCCAACCGACACCACCCCATCAATTGCTCAAATTCAGAAAACTGCCATTGAAATAAGCTGCCAAGATTTACAAAACCCGGCTTATCAACAGGCCATACTTAATACAATTAACCAGATACGCCAACAACCACGCAAGTGTGGTCAACAATTTTTCCCTGCTGCTAAACCGCTGAGTTGGAATAATAATTTATATAAAGGTGCACTTTCTCATAGTGAAGATATGGCAAAACATAACTTTCTCGGACATGTGAGTTCAACAGGACTAGATTTAAAGTCACGTTTGAAAATTTATAATACACTCGGTAAAGCTAATGGTGAAAATGTCGCTAGCGGCCAGAAAACTTTGAGTGAAGTTATGTCTAAATGGCTGCCGAGTCCTCTACATTGTAGTAATCTAATGAACCCCAAATTTACAACTTACGCAATCGCTTGTGCTTCCGATCAGTCTGTAAAGCAAAAGAGCTATTGGACTCAACAATTTGGTACACGTTAAAAGGAAAAAATGATGCAATCAGGTTCAATCACCCCAATTTTAAGAATTTTTGATGTTGATTTAGCCCAATCATTTTATCTTGAATTCTTAGGTTTCCAACTTGATTGGCAACATCAATTTGAAGATAACTTTCCGTTATATTTACAAATTTCCAAAGATGATTGCGTTATTCATTTATCTGAGCATTTTGGAGATGCAAGCCCGCATAGCGCAATCCGCATTTATTGGGAACCTATTTATGAGCTGCATAGCGAATTGAGTCAAAAAGATTATAAGTTCGCCAAACCTCAAGTTGAAAAAACAGATTGGGAAACACTTGAACTCAGTATCACCGATCCGTTTTCCAACCGAATTATCTTTTGGGCAGATGCTTAAGCTATATGCTCTTATTCAAACTCATCTAGATTAGAGAGGTCATCCTCTTCAAAGCGTTGCTGAAGTTGCTGATAAACACGTGTTTTTTGAAATTCATCCAAAAACTGAATGGTTCCTACAGGAAAAAATTCAGTTTGGATTTCACCACGATAATATGCTTCACGCATCGGAGTGGCTGAAATAGAATCTTTCAAACTATCAAGCTCAACCATAATCCATTCAGGGAAAAGTTTTAAATAGTAAGAAGACTCATCTTTAAAATGCCCAATCAAACCTACTTTTGAGTTCGGTTCAATCACGCCATTCACTAAAGATTTGACTTGTTTCACCCATTTTTCATCATTATAAACATCGACCACATGCACAAATTTAATACGTTTTTGCTCATCTAATGAAAAATTAGATAAAATCATTTGCTCTCGTTCAATCGCAAGAAATGGATTTTTAATATTACGTTCCATTTGCGCAGAGCCTAATGCCAAAACCACATAGTGGCTTTGCTGTAAGGCAATTTCAATTGTCTGCATATGAGCCAAATGAAATGGTTGAAAGCGACCTATAAAAACGAGATAGTCAAATTTATACATAATTAGATTTTCACTTTTTATGAACTCATCAGTAACGCTCATTACAAAAAATATGCGCCATAATGAGAACCTAAAAATTAACAACGTGGTTTAAAGCAAGGATAGTACGATGACACTTAGCTGTATTCAACAACCTCATCAACATTTAAACGCAAATTTAGAAGGTGGCGTACTCACCTTAGCCATAAATCGCCCAGATGCAAAAAATGCATTGTACGGCGAACTTTATTTATGGATTGCCAAAGCACTGAATGAAGCCGACCTCAATAAAGAAGTTAGAGTAGTCGTTCTACGCGGTGTAGAACAAGATTTTACAGCTGGCAATGACATGAAAGATTTTATGGGTTTTGTACAAAATCCTAACATCGGCCCAGCGGGAGAAGTCCCACCATTCGTTTTACTTAAAGCGGCAGCCAAATTATCTAAACCACTTATCATTGCAGTAAAAGGCGTTGCAATTGGTATTGGCGTTACAATTTTATTGCATGCAGATCTGGTTTTTGCTGACAACACCGCTCTTTTCCAAATTCCATTCGTAAGCCTAGGTCTTTCTCCGGAAGGTGGTGCAAGTCAATTACTTGTTCAACAAGCTGGCTACCATAAAGCAGCTGAGCTGCTATTTACTGCGAAAAAGTTTAATGCAGAAACTGCGGTGCAAGCAGGTTTAGTCAATGAAGTAGTTGAAGATGCTTATGTTTCAGCTCAACAAACTGCTCAACAATTAACGGCCTTGCCTCTTGCATCTTTAAAACAAACCAAAGCACTCATGAAGCATAATTTAGAGCAGATTATCGAATGTGTTGATCATGAAGCTGAAATCTTTATGCAACGTGTGCGCTCACCTGAAATGCTAGAGGCTGTTCAAGCATTTA
Organism: Acinetobacter sp. V102_4; assembly: GCF_031799005.1. Taxonomy (NCBI): domain Bacteria; kingdom Pseudomonadati; phylum Pseudomonadota; class Gammaproteobacteria; order Moraxellales; family Moraxellaceae; genus Acinetobacter; species Acinetobacter sp. V102_4. The sequence continues at coordinate 292,909 of NZ_JAVQNR010000038.1, forward strand.
TGCAAAAACGTAAACCAGATTTCTCTCAGTTTAATTAAAATCAATTTCTATGATTTGAATAAACTCAAAGGCAGGCTCTTCATAAGGATGGCTTGCCTTTAATGCTTTCGCTACCGCACTTGCTTTTTCTTCAAGCACAATTGTTTCAACACGCCACTCATCAACTTGTTCAAGTTCATCTAGCTGCCCAATATAGGGAGCAGCCCCTTTAACTGGCTTAAACTGCCCTATTCCTTTTACTTGCCATGCGCAGTGTTCATAATTACTAATACCACCTGCACCAGCAGAGAAAATGGCTTGTTTAGTTAATTCAAGATGTGACTCAGGCACGTAATAAATCAGCTTTAACATAACAAGAATGACTCAAAACTTTTATGAACAAGGTTTAGATCATACCGCTAAGCAAGCTTTAGAAGCAAAGTCAGCTCATCATTGCTAAATAATTTGCTCCAATAAAAAGTATTTGAATAGCAAGCGCCAAGCCAAATAAGCGCCAGCCATTATCTTTGGTATACATTGTTCTTATGTGATACTTATTTTTCATCATTTTGATCTCCGATTTTTATCGTTGCTACAGAGAAAGCAAAAATTGAACCAACCTCGAACCAAGCATACGGGGATAAATAGCTCTATGTCTATAGTCTCGTAAGTTGTCTAAAACGCTTAAAAGAACAGCACTCATCCATATGCAAATCTTAGTCTGAAGAAAAGTTTAAAATTCAGTAATCTATCTTCATCTTTATAATTTTAAGCATCCGATTTCTTTAAATATCTATTCTCATATATTGTCATAGCAAAAGCTAAACCACACAAAATCACAAAACCACAGGTCATTGGAACTAATGTACCGTTATATAACTGCCCAATGATAGAAGCAAGAATAAGTGACAATACAGAGGAAGCTGCACCAATAATAGCCGATGCCATTCCAGCAACATGCCCCATCGGCTCCATGGCAATCGCATTCAAATTACCAAAGAGGGTTCCAAACAATAAAAACAAAATACAGGCATAAAGCATAAACATCCAAAATGATACCGTTACACCCGCAAGTTGAATCAACAAGAAAATCAAAGAAATTAAGCACAGTCCAAGAAAGCCATAAATACAGATTGGACGCATGCCAAACTTCATGACAATTTTAGAGTTTGTAAATGATGCGATTCCCATCACACCCGCAAGCACAGCAAAGTAAGCACTAAACTCTTGCCCTGTTTTGCCAAATTGCTGCATAAAAATTTGCTGTGACGTTCCTAAATAACCAATAAATCCACCAAAACAGAATCCAGCACATAGTAAATAGCTCATGGTAGTTTTATTACTCACAACTTCTTTAAAGCCTTCCTTAAATGCTTTTATACGCATAGGTAAACGATTTTCGGGAAGTAAAGTCTCTTCTAGTCGCAAAGCGACCCATGCTCCCACAACAGTGGCATAGACCATATATAAAACAAAGATTTCACGCCAACCAAAGAAATGAATAATGAGTTGTCCTAAACTCGGTGCAATTGCTGGAGCAACCATAAACACCATCATAATTAAAGACATGATGCGAGCCATTTGAGCCCCGCTGTATTTATCTCTAACGATTGAAATAGAAGCAACGTAAGGCCCTGACACTCCAATACCTTGAATAAAGCGCCCAACTAAAAACCACTCAAAACTTTGTGTAGAAAAGCACAATAAACTTCCCAGAAAATAAATAATAATTCCTGTGAATAAAATCCGTTTACGCCCGATCGCATCAGATAATGGACCTGCAATGAGCTGCCCGATTGTCATTCCAGAAAAAATACCAATGATGACCCATTGCGACTGGTTATTATTTTTTAATTCAAAAATACGTCCAATCTCACCTAAAGCTGGTAAAACTGCATCAATAGAAAAAGAAACAATCGACATGAGTAATGCCATGAGCAAAGCAAACTCACGAAAATGGATTTTTGATTTCATTTTTCTTCTCCACTATTTTTAATATTCTAGTACACATAAATAAGCCACCTTACGGTGGCTTATTTCAATCTTTACATTAACCAATAAACTTACGCGCATTTCGGAACATACGCAACCATGCACCGTCTTCAGTCCACTCTTCTGGTTTCCAAGAATGCTGAAGCGCACGGAAAGTACGCTCTGGATGCGGCATCATAATGGTTGCACGACCGTCTTTAGAAGTCACACCAGTAATCGCTTCAGGTGAACCATTTGGGTTCAATGGATAGTGCTGAGTTGGGTTACCAAGGCTATCAACATAACGTAATGCCACTTGGTTAGCTGCGTTCAAGCTTGCAATGCTAGCTTCACTTGCAACAGCACGACCTTCACCGTGTGCAACAGCAATCGGTAAGATTGAACCTTCCATACCATCAAGCAATACAGAAACAGATTTTTCAACACGAACGTTTACGCTACGAGCTTCAAAAACTTCTGACATATTGCGGTGGAAACGCGGCCAGTGTTCAGCACCAGGAATAAGTGGCGCTAATTGTGACAACATTTGGCAACCATTACAGATACCTAAGCTGAACGTTTCATCGCGATGGAAGAATTGTTCAAACTGATCACGTAATTTAGCGTTGAACAATACTGATTTTGCCCAACCACCACCAGCACCCATTACGTCACCGTAAGAGAAACCACCACAAGTCACTAAACCTTCGAAATCGCTTAGGCTTACACGACCAGCAAGTAAATCGCTCATGTGCACATCAACAGTATTGAAACCAACCTTATCAAAGGCTGCTGCCATTTCAATATGACCGTTTACACCTTGCTCACGCAAGATTGCCATATTTGGGCGACGTGTGTTGATAAACGGCGCTTCAACAGGTTCATTCAAGTCGAATGTTGGTTTAGCAATTAAACCTTGATGCGTATTATCAGTAATTAATGAAAATTCCTGATCAGCAGTTTCTACATTATCACGTAGACGTTGGATCTGATGAGATACCTCAGACCAAGCTTGTTGTAATTCAGCACGATCTAAAGTTAAACCATTTACAGATAATTGATCTGAGTTATTTACACGACCAACTACAGCAATTGCATCTTTCAAGCTAGAAGCAGCGATTTCTGCTTGTAAAGCTTCCCAATCAGTTGCTTTGATTTGAAGTACTGCACCAATTTCTTCTGCAAACAAACTTGCTTGAGTTTGGTCTTCTAATGCAACACCTAAACGCGCAGCAAACATCATTTCAGCTACAGAGGCTAATAAACCACCATCACCGATGTCATGATAAGCCTGAATCAAGCCACGGTTGTTCCAGTCTTGGATTAAAGCAAAGAACGCTTTGAAATCATCAAAACTATCAACGTCAGGAGTGATTGAACCGATTGCTTTATATACTTGCGCAAGAATCGAACCACCTAAACGGAACTGACCTTTAGATAAATCAATACGTACAAGTACTGAATCTTCTAAATTTTTAAGTTCAGGTGTTAAGGTCTTACGAACATCTGTCACTGGAGCAAACGCAGTGATTACACCGGTCATTGGAGAAGTTACGGCTTTATCTTCACCGTCGTCATTCCAAGTTGTACGCATTGAAAGTGAGTCTTTACCTACTGGAATCGCAATTCCCAAAGCAGGACACATTTCCATACCAATTGCTTTCACGCCTTCAAACAATGCTTGGTCTTCGCCTTTTTGACCAGCAGCAGCCATCCAGTTTGCAGAAAGTTTGATATCACTAATTTGCTCAATGTTCGCACATGCAATATTGGTAATTGCTTCAGCAACTGCTAAACGAGCAGATGCTGCTGGATTTAACAATGCAACTGGTGGACGTTCACCCATTGCCATTGCTTCACCAGTGAAACCTTGCAAACTTGTTGTCGTTACTGCTGCATCTGCAACAGGAACCTGCCAACGACCAACCATTTGATCACGTGCAACCATACCTGTAATTGAACGGTCACCAATGGTAATCAAGAATGACTTAGACGCAACTGTAGGATTTTTCAATACACGGAAAATCGCATCTTTCAAATCAACTTTTGAAGCGTCGAAATCATCACCACTACGTTCAATAGTTTCATAAGAACGTTGCATACGTGGTGTACCACCAAGCATTACTTGCATTGGGATATCAACTGCATCGTTTTGGAACAATGGATCTTCAACTGTTAAGTGACGCGCTTCTGTTGCTTCACCTAAAACAGCAAATGGACAACGCTCACGGGCACAGATTGCTTCGAACTGATCCAAAGATTCTGGGCGAATTGCGAGAACATAACGTTCTTGTGCTTCATTTGACCAGATTTCCATTGGGCTCATGCCCGGCTCTAATGAAGGAATCTTACGAAGATTAAGTACCGCACCTAACTCATGATCATTCACAAGTTCAGGCATAGCATTTGATAGACCACCAGCACCAACGTCGTGTACAGAAACGATTGGGTTGAAGTCTTCTAAACGCCAGCAAGTATCAATCACTTCTTGACAACGGCGTTCCATTTCTGGGTTTTCACGTTGTACAGATGCGAAATCAAGGCTTTCACCCATTGTACCGCTATCTACTGAAGATGCAGCACCACCACCAAGACCGATCAACATTGCAGGGCCACCCAAGACAATGAGTAAATCACCTGGTTGAATCGCATCTTTTTCTACATGATCTGGACGGATATTACCGTAACCACCAGCAATCATGATTGGCTTATGGAAGCCTTTCACTTCACCATTTACATTCTGTTCGAAAGTACGGAAATAACCATTTAATGCAGGACGACCGAATTCATTGTTAAATGCCGCGCCACCTAATGGACCTTCAATCATGATTTGTAATGGCGATGCCATACGTGAAGGTTTACCGTAGTTTTCTTCCCAAGGTTGTTCAAAACCAGGAATGTTTAAGTTCGAAACTGTAAAACCTGTTAAACCAGCTTTTGGTTTACCACCACGGCCTGTTGCACCTTCATCACGGATTTCACCGCCTGAACCAGTTGCAGCACCAGCAAATGGAGAAATTGCTGTTGGGTGGTTATGAGTTTCAACCTTCATTAAAATATGAGCAGCTTGGCTCTTATATTTATAAACGAAGTGACCATTTTCATCCGCTTTCGGATAAAAACGCATCGTGTCATAACCCACAATCACTGAAGCATTATCTTTATAAGCAGATAACACATCAGTTGGAGATTCTTTATAAGTGTTTTTAATCATCTGGAACAATGATAATGGTTGTTTTTCACCATCAATTGTCCATTCAGATCCAAAGATTTTATGACGACAGTGCTCAGAGTTTGCCTGTGCAAACATCATCAACTCGATGTCATTTGGATTACGACCAAGCTTACCGAATGCTTCAGTTAGGTAATCAATTTCTTGTTCAGATAACGCAAAACCAAACTCATTATTCGCCTTAACCAAAGCTTCTTTGCCTTGACCCAAGATATCAATTGAATTTAATGGTTTTGGTGCCGTTTCTGAAAATAATGCTTTTGCATCATCAATTTGAGCAAAAACTGTTTCTGTCATACGGTCATGAAGTACTTGTTTAACTTCATTAGAAAGTTCAGAAACACCTTTTAACGTAAATAAAAGGCCACGTTCTAAACGATGCACTGGCGTATTACAGTTTTTGAAAATATCAGTTGCTTTAGAAGACCAAGGTGAAATAGTACCCACACGTGGTGTAACTAAAATCTGAATCTCATCACTTGCAGATTGACGAAGTTCAAAAGACTCACCGTCATTCAATAATTGCAAAGCAGATTGATGTTGCTGCTCGTTGAGCGCTTGATCAAACAAATAGACCCATTGGCTGTCAAAAGATTGAACAGAACTAATTGACGATAAACGTGTTAATAGTTGAGCTTTCTTAAAAGAAGAATGTGCTGCTGCACCGGCCACGATAAACATGTTGATTTTGGCTCCACGGGCAGGTCTTATGAACCTTACCGCAATGTGACTTTAGAGAGAGCGCATATTCTACTGCTTCTTGCTAAAATCAGCTAGATGTAGAATCAGTATTCTGTAACCTAATTCTGCAAGAAGTGATTAGTTTTTTGTTCAAAATCATTTTTTTAGGCATTCTAGCTAAAAATAAATTGTTTCATGTTTGTTCAATAACATAATAAAACCTGAACTAAGACAAACTATGTCGCACCAAGCTAGTGCTTTTAACTTTTTTTTGGCATGATCAGGTTTTACAGTTTTGAATAATGATAAATGGAACAAATGCGTTGGTTAGAGCTGCTTTCTGCAGTTCGTTTAGGTAGTAAAAAAAGCAGTACAGAACTGGCTCGTAGCCCATTCCATAAAGATTATGACCGCATTATATTTTCTCAAAGTTTTCGTCAGCTAAACCGTAAGACGCAAGTTCACCCACTCGCACAGCATGATGGCATTCATACCCGTTTAACTCACTCACTTGAAGTTTCCTGTATTGGCCGCTCAATGGGCATGCTCGCAGCAGAAAAAATAAAAAATGAATTACCTGTCTGGATTTCTCCTGCCGATGTCGGTGCAATTATTCAAGCAGCCTGTCTGGCTCACGATATTGGTAACCCACCTTTCGGACATGCGGGTGAATATGCAATTCGTGAGTGGTTCGATGATGCCTCACATGATGATTTTTTGAAGAAACTAAGCCCCGAAGAAGAAGCCGATGTTCGCCAGTTTGAAGGTAATGCTCAAGGATTACGTTTATTAAGTCGGATTGATTATCATCCAAATGATGGCGGGATGCGCTTAACCTATGCAACTTTAGGGGCTTATTTAAAGTATCCATGGCTTTCAAAAACCATTGCTTCACAAGGTGATCGCCCTTCTCATCAACGAGCAAAGTTTGGTTGTTATCAGTCTGAAAAAGAAATTTTAAAACAGATTGCTGAACAGCTCGGACTTATTCAGTTAGGTGAATATCATTATTGCCGTCACCCACTGACTTACTTGTTAGAAGCTGCTGATGACATTTGCTATGCGTTAATTGACTTAGAAGATGGCATTATCTTAAATATGCTGAGTTACCAAGAAGTTGAGCCAATTTTCTTAAACCTCATTGCCGATTATGGTCAGCCTGAAGAATTGTCACACCCAGACAGTACGTGGCAACAAAAAATTTCAGCATTACGTGGTCGTGTCATGAAACGTCTTGTGGATGAAGTCACCACAGCTTTTGCTAAACATCATTATGAAATTATTACCGGTCAGCTTAAAGGCAACCTTTTACAATATTGCTCACCCGATATTGCAATTGGTATCGAAACAGCCAAAAATTTGGCACGTGATAAAATTTTTGAACATCCACAAAAGTCTGGTTTAGAAATTATTGCACATCAAAGTTTGCAAACAATTTTGGATGCATTTGTACCTTTGACCACGCCACATAAATCTTTGAGCTTTAAAGAACAACGTTTAATGTCTATCCTTAATCTGTATGGTGCTAACTTTAGCAATAATCACTACAGTAATATTATGCAAGTACTCGATATTATCAGTAAGTTCTCAGATCATCAGGCATATAGCTTGGCTCAAGAGTTACAAGGTAATAAAATTGGCTTGTTTTAAGCTGGCTTGATATAGAAAGAAATAAAACCTGTGTCGTTTTCAATGAATGTTAGAACGACCAGATTTACAGTTATGAATAAGTGAAATTACTCTATGATCGGATGTTTAATTGGCGAAGTGTTTGCCCTGGAAGCCCCTACTGTCTTACTGAATGTAAATGGTGTGGGTTATGAAATTGATACGCCACTTTCAACATTTTGCCAATTACAAAAAGGCCAAAAAGTTACGTTATGGACGCATTTGGTGGTCCGTGAAGATGCTCAACAGCTTTACGGTTTCAGTGATGCTCAAGAAAAAATAATTTTCCGCACCTTATTAAAAGTAAATGGTGTTGGCCCGAAAATGGCATTAGGGATTCTATCGACGTTAAGTGTTGAGTTACTGGTGCATACAATTGAACATGACGACATCAACACGTTAATAAAAGTCCCAGGCGTTGGCAAAAAAACAGCCGAGCGTTTAATGATTGAACTTCGTGACCGTTTCAAAACATTGGCTCAAGGAACTTCTTCTTCGACTACCCTGCCTCAAATTCAGTTTGCTGCAAACTCTCCTGTGGCAGAAGCAGAAGCAGCTTTGCAATCTTTAGGTTACAAGCCACTTGAAGCACAAAAAGCTGTTGCTGCTGTTAAAGCCGATTACACCGAATCAGCCGATATTATTCGCGCTGCTCTAAAATCAATGATGAAGTAAAACACTTATGCAAGACCGTTTAATCAGTGGAGCAGAAAAACCAGAAGATCATTTTGATCGGGCGATTCGACCAACTTCACTTGCCGACTATATTGGGCAACCTGTAGTACGCGAACAAATGGAAATTTTCATTGGCGCTGCTCGCGGTCGTGGTGAAGCACTCGATCACACGCTGATTTTTGGTCCACCCGGCTTGGGTAAAACCACACTTGCCAACATTATTGCGCGTGAAATGGGCGGTAATCTTAAATCTACTTCGGGGCCAGTTTTGGAGCGTGCGGGCGACTTAGCTGCAATGCTTACCAACCTTGAAGAAGGCGATGTCTTGTTCATTGACGAAATTCACCGTCTTTCTCCAGTTATTGAAGAAATTCTTTACCCAGCGATGGAAGATTACCAACTGGATATCATGATTGGTGAAGGTCCTGCTGCTCGCTCAATCAAACTGGATTTACCACCTTTTACACTCGTCGCTGCGACTACACGTGCGGGCTTGCTTACCTCGCCACTACGTGACCGTTTCGGTATTGTACAACGTCTTGAGTTTTACTCAGTAGAAGACCTAACTCATATTGTGTCGCGCTCTGCAAACTTAATGAATGTGCCAATTACAGTTGAGGGTGCAGAAGAAGTTGCACGCCGTGCACGTGGAACACCTCGTATTGCCAATCGTCTATTACGTCGTGTGCGTGACTATGCACAAGTAAAAGGTACAGGTGAAGTGACCCATGACATGGCTCAACGTGCTCTTGATATGCTCAATGTTGATAAGGCAGGCTTAGACACCCTAGACCGACGTTATTTGAGCATGCTACTAGAGCGTTTTGATGGTGGTCCTGCTGGCGTTGAAGCACTTGCAGCAGCAATGGCTGAAGATAGTGGCACACTTGAAGATGTGATTGAACCGTATTTAATTCAACAAGGTTATGTGATGCGTACTGCTCGAGGTCGTATTGCTACCAATCAATCTTATTTACAGTTTGGACTGACGCCACCTGAGCCTAAAAACTAGCCAAAGGAAGAGAATTTTCTCTTCCTTTTTTTAATTTAACGATTCTATTTAACTAAAATAATAATTGTCTTATCAATCAATTAGCGACTCGATACCTTTTAAGTATTTCTTTATACCTTATTGATTTTTTAATATTTTTAAAAACTGAATTATAAGAAATCAAGATATTAAATCTTATGAACAATAATATTTTTAGGATAAGGACATGTATAAGAAAGCCACTTTATTTTTGCCACTCGCCCTCATAAGTCAGCTAAGCCTAGCAGATTGGGTCAACCATGCTGCTCAACAAAATGAAAATCGGATTATTCAGCTAAGACAAAACATTCACCAACATCCTGAACTGGGCAATATGGAGTTTAAAACATCTGCCCTTGTTCAAAAAGAATTGAAATCTTATGGCATTCAGGTCAAAACTGGTTATGCAAAAACTGGCGTAATCGGCATTTTAAAAGGCGACAAACCCGGCCCTATCATCGCACTTAGAGCTGATATGGATGCTCTGCCGATGGAAGAAAAAAGCGGTCTACCCTTTGCAAGTAAACAAAAAGCAATTTATCAAGGTAAAGAAACTTATGTGATGCATGCTTGCGGACATGATGCACACACTGCAATGTTATTAGGCGCAGCAAAAATTCTGGCTGCTAATAAAGATAAAGTATCGGGCACAGTTGTTTTTGTTTTTCAACCTGCTGAAGAAGGTGGTGCAGATATAGATAACTTTACTCATGGCGATCAAATCGGCTCTAGAAAAATGATCGCAGACGGCGCCTTTAAAGACTATAAGCTAGAAGCTATTTTTGGCATGCATGTCATGGCAGGCATGAAAAGTGGTCATCTTTACTATAAAGATGGGGCCATTTTAAATAGTGCAGATCACTTACGTATTCAGGTCAATGGCAAACAGGTCCATGGCTCTACCCCATGGTTAGGCAAAGATCCAATTTATGCATCTGCACTGATGATTAACAATTTACAAAGTCTTATTAGCCGAAGAACAGATCTGACTGAAGGTATGGGCGTAATCAGTATCGGTAATATTCAAGGCGGCACTGCAGGAAATGTAATTCCTGAACAGGTCAATATGATCGGGACCATTCGCTCTAATAGCGAACAAATAAGAAATAATATCTTAAAAAGCTTACCGGTCATGATAGAGCATAATGCTCAAGCCAATGATGTAACTGCGAAAGTTGAAATTGCACCTTATGCACCAGTGACCATGAATGACAAAACTCTTACTCAACTTATTCAGCCAACTTTAGCCAAAGTTGCTGGAGATTCAAAATTACATGTTTTAGATCATAATGCGAGTGCAAGTGAAGATTTTGCATATTATGGCAAATTGATGCCTTCATTCTTTGTTTTCTTAGGAGCTACACCAGAAAATCAAGATTTAAGTCAGGCTGCACCGAATCACAATCCTTATTTTATTGTAGATGACAAGGCCTTAAAAACAGGAACCGAGTTACATATAAGGTTCGTATTAGATTATCCGAATATATCAAAACAAGTTCAAACCACATGGAAACCGTCATAATTTAAAAGCGTGCTAGCCATAAGATGTACCGTTTTTAGACTAGAAATACAGCAATCGCAATTGAAAGGTTGTGCCATAGGACTTAGTATGCAATCTGCTAAACTGCCCCGTATTTAAAGCATATACGTGGCTTCGAATAAAATTGATGTTTTATTCAGCAGTCATATTTTAAATGCAAAGCTCTATAGTGAACTAAAACGGAATCCTCTCATGGCGAATCATTTTGAATTCAACATTCGTGTTTATATTGAAGATACGGACGCAGGTGGTATTGTTTACCATGCCAACCACATTCGCTATATGGAACGTACCCGTACTGAATGGCTCCGTGCTTCTGGCGTTGATCATTACTGGCATCAAAAAGACTACAACTTTGTCGTACACAAAATTGACGTAAAATACATGCGTCCTATTTTAATGGATGATTTAATTACTGTTACAGCACGTGTAGTTTCATGTAAAGCTGCGTCATTTGTGTTGCAACAAAATATTTATCGTGGTGAAATCTTGCTTGCTTCTGGCGAGGTTGAGTTGGCATGTTTAAGCAAAGAACTGATAGCTCGTCGTCTTCCAGAAGAAATACGTGATCTTATTCGTAAAGAATTGGAACAAGACTAAAAAAACAACCGGCATATGTAACTATGGCAACAAACATTGAATCAACCCTGCATATTTCTGACCTTATTTTACAGGCAAGTCCAGTCGTTCAGTTGGTCATGCTAATTTTATTATTAGCATCAATCTTTAGTTGGTATCTGATTGCCAAGTTACATATGAGTTATAAAAAAGCACATCAAGAAGATGAACATTTCCAGAAAATGTTCTGGTCTGGTGCTGAACTCAATACGCTTTACAACAATGCTCAACTCAACTCAAAACGCTCAGGTCTTGAAGATATTTTTTATCAAGGATTAAGTGAATTTTTTAAACTTAAAAAACGTCAGGCCCCTGTTTCACAAACGATCGAAGGAACTGAACGTATTTTACGTGTAGGTTTGAGTCGTGATCAGAGCCACCTAGAATATGGCTTAGGTAGTTTGGCAAGTATCGGTTCTGTAGCTCCTTATATCGGTCTATTCGGTACTGTTTGGGGCATTATGAATGCCTTTATCGGTTTAGCTGCTGTTGATCAAGTTACTCTGGCAACTGTTGCACCGGGTATTGCCGAAGCACTTATTGCAACCGCAATTGGTTTATTTGCTGCAATTCCTGCTGTATTGGCTTTTAACCACTTCACTTCTAAAAGTGAAAGTGTTTACTCTGATCGTGCTTTATTTGCTGAAGAGATGATTGCCTTATTGCAACGTCAGTCTGTGGGTTCATCACAGGAAGATGCATAATGGCAATTCAGCGTTCAGGGCGCTTTGAGCGCATAAAAAAACCACTAAAAAGTGATATGAACGTCGTACCTTATATTGACGTTATGCTCGTACTTTTGGTTATTTTCATGGTGACTGCTCCCATGATTACCAGTGGTATTAAAGTCGATTTACCTCAAGCAAATAACCATCCAATCGAATCAAAAGATATGCCTGCTATGGTAACGATTGGTAAAGATGGCAATATTTATCTTCAGTATGAAGATTACAAAGATAGTGAGCCATTATCTCGTGAAAAACTTGAAGAAGTTTTAAGCGATGCTCAAAAACAAGCTGAACAAGAAAATAAACAACTCACAGTTTTAGTCAATGGTGATAAGTCTCGTCCTTATGGAGAGGTCGTATCACTGATGGCAAGTTTACAAGAAGCAGGTTTAACTCAGGTTGGCCTTCTGACAGAGCCTTTAAAATAAGCTATGAATAAAAATCAAAAGCCACACTTTAAACAAAATGCGATTGCATTGAGCTTTACAATTGGAGTTCATGCAATTGCCATTGTTGGCTTGCTTTTTTTAGGCTTGAGTAAACCACCTGAACAGCCAAAAAAGCTAACAACTATTTTAGTTAAGCCAGAAGATTTACCCCCGCCTTTAGCGAAAGAAATTGAACAAGAGACAACTGCTACAAATGAAGCAAAAGAGGTGTTAAGCCCTATTGTGGATGAAACTCTTCCTCAAAATCTTCCAGCAGTGCCCCCTCCTCCGACTGCACAGCAGCTCGCTGCTGAAAAGCAAAAAGCTGAACAGGCACAACAAGCAAAATTAGCTGAACAAAAACGCAAGGCTGAGGAAGCGGCGAAAGCTAAACAAGCAACAGAGCAGCAACGTGTAGAGGAAGCACAAAAGCAGCAGGCTGAAGCTAAACGTCAAACTGAAGCTAAAGCAAGAGCGGAAGCTGAACAAAAACGCAAAGCCGAACAAAGTGCGAAAGCTGAAGCAGATGCTAAGGCTAGACAAAAAGTCGCTGAAGAGGCTAAGCGTAAAGCTGAGACCGATGCAAAACTGAAACGTGAGGCTCAAAAGTCTGAAAACGCTAAACTTTTAGCCCAACAAGAAGCTAAACGTAAAGCTGAAGCTGAGGCAAAAGCCAAACAGCAAAAAGCCAATGACGACGCTAAACGTAAAGCCGATGCCGATGCGAAAGCTAAGCAACAAAAAGCTAATGACGATGCTAAACGTAAAGCTGACGCCGATGCAAAAGCTAAGCAACAAAAAGCAAATGAAGATGCCAAACGTAAAGCTGACGCCGATGCAAAAGCTAAACAGCAAAAAGCCAATGACGATGCTAAACGTAAAGCTGATGCCGATGCAAAAGCTAAACAGCAAAAAGCCAATGACGACGCTAAACGTAAAGCTGATGCCGATGCAAAAGCTAAACAGCAAAAAGCCAATGACGACGCTAAACGCAAAGCTGACGCCGATGCAAAAGCTAAGCAGCAAAAAGCTGCTGACGATGCTAAACGTAAAGCTGAAGCAGAGGCTGAAGCAAAAGCTGCATCTGCTCAAAAAGCACAAGAAGAGGCAGCTCAAAAGAAAGCTGAGGCTAAAAAAGTTGCTTCTTCAGCTAGACGTGATTTTGAGCAAAAAATTCGACGCTCTTGGGATGTTCCGACGGGCAGTAGTGGTAAAACAGTTGGTGTTCGTTTTACCCTCTCAGATTCGGGAAGTGTCAATTCAATTGTAATCACGCGTTCAAGCGGAGATGATGCTTTAGATGCAAGTATTAAGGCCGCAATTCAAGCCTCTGCGCCATATCCTATGCCATCAGACCCAGATGCAAGGCGCGAAGCAAGAAGTGTTACCTCTACATTTAGAGCGCAATAATTTTGAAAGAGTTACATGCTTTAAATAGTTTAAGGCATGTAACTATGCTACAAAATCAACAGTCACAAAAATACCAGCTATGACTTTAAACTTATGAATACGAGCCGCAAACACCTGCTATCTTTAGCATTGATCACCGCATTAAGCCCTCTAGCTCCTACAACTGCTTTTGCCCAGTTATATCTGGAAATTGCTAAAGCACCAGATCAGGCACCTAAAATTGCTATTGTCCCGTTTAATAATGACAATGGGCTCTCTCCTATTGTTGAAACTGACTTAAATCGTTCTGGACGCTTTACAAGCTCATCTAAAAATTTACCTGCTAATGCTGCAATCAATCAGATTCAAGCTTCTGACTGGCAAGCTGCTGGAATTCCATATGTAGTTACTGGACAAATTAAACAAACAGCTACTGGTTTTGAAGTTCATTACCAACTTTATGATGTACAAAAGCAGCAATACATTTTAAATGAACTTTTAAATGTACCAGCTTCACGCATACGTCAAGCTGGCCATATGGTAAGTGATGCTATTTATCAGGCACTTACAGGCATTCCGGGTGATTTTAGTGGCCGTATTGCGTATGTTCTCAGAAATCCGGCAACTCCTGCAGAACGTTATACGTTACAGATTGCAGATACGGATGGTGAACAACCAAAAACTGTTTTGTCATCTCGTGATCCAATTCTTTCTCCGGCATGGACACCTGATGCCAAGAAAATTGCTTATGTTTCGTTTGAAACCAAACGTCCAGCAATTTATTTACAAGATTTATCTACAGGGACGCGTGAAGTACTGACGAGTTTTAAAGGCCTAAATGGCGCACCGAGTTTTTCACCTGATGGCCAATCAATGCTATTTACAGCATCTATGAATGGCAACCCTGAAATCTATCAAATGGATTTATCAACTCGCCAAGTCAAACGTATGACAAACGACTCGGCAATTGATACTGAAGCACGTTATACACCAGATGGAAAATCGTTTATTTTTACTTCTGACCGTGGTGGTTCTGCCCAAATCTATCGTTATACCTTTGCTGATGGCTCAGTAAAACGTCTAACGTTTAAAGGTTCATTTAATGCACGTGGAACTCTGAGTGCAGATGGCAAAAAGATTGCTCTTGTTCATCGCCCAAGTGGCAGCAGTTATAAAGTTGCAATTCAGGACATTAATACTGGCATCACCAATATTCTTACCCCAACCAGTTTAGATGAATCACCAAGTTTCTCACCAAATGGGCAAATGGTGGTCTACGCAACTCGTGAAGGCAACCGTGGCTTGTTGTCTATTATGTCTACTGATGGACGTTTCCGTATGAATTTACCAAGTGAACAAGGTGAAGTACGTGAACCGGCATGGGCACCAAAATAACTTTTAATTCCATTGATGGAGATGATCATGAAATCAATCAAATATTTAGCTTTACCCTTTCTTAGCGTAGCACTTGTGATGACAGGTTGTGCTAGCCGCAAACCGGCAGCAACTACAACAACTGGTACAAATCCAAGTACGGTAAACACTTCTGGTTTAAGTGAAGATGCAGCATTAAATGCTCAAAATTTGGCAGGTGCTTCATCTAAAGGTGTAACTGAGGCAAATAAAGCTGCTTTGGCTAAACGCGTTGTTCATTTTGATTATGACAGCAGTGACTTATCTACTGAAGACTATCAAACTCTCCAAGCTCACGCACAATTTCTTATGGCAAATGCAAATTCAAAAGTTGCTTTAACCGGTCATACAGATGAACGTGGTACACGTGAGTACAATATGGCATTAGGTGAGCGTCGTGCTAAAGCTGTACAAAGTTACTTAATTACCAATGGCGTAAACCCACAGCAACTTGAAGCTGTAAGTTATGGTAAAGAAGCTCCTGTTAATGCAGGACATGATGAATCTGCGTGGAAAGAAAACCGCCGCGTTGAAATTAATTACGAAGCAGTACCCCCTTTATTAAAATAAAGAATACGCATAAAAAAACGCTCATATTTTTATGAGCGTTTTTTTATAACAACCAAACTTAGGAAGATTTCTTTTCTTCTTCAGAATGTTGCATCGATTCAATCAAATCATGCTTATTAAAATCTTTATATTCAGGTTTTGCCTCATAATCTTTCCAAGCATCCTGAACATTCTCTTTCGAAATTTCATCTAGATTGATTGGTTCACCTGCCGTTGGGGTCGCATCAAACTTCTTTGTTGTCATTTCGATTCTCCTAAAATATACAGTCCGTTGTTATATAATCAACATACCACTTAAAATGGGGGTTGTAAGCATAAATCCAACACAAATAAAGTAAGATAATTTTTCTTTTGTGACATTCTCATCTAGAATATGCCACGTATTTATCTGACTCATTTTGATGCTTGAAGCACAGGAGCTATTTTCTATGTCCAACCTCACCTTGTCCCAATTTTTAGAACAACAAAAAGGGAATCTAACACCGGAGTTGGCTCAAGTCATCGATACTATCGCCACAACCTGTAAAACTATCGATCAAGCCTTACAAAAAGGTGCGCTCGCTGGTATTTTAGGAAGTGCTGGTAATGAAAATGTTCAAGGTGAAACACAGAAAAAACTTGATGTGATTTCTAATGACTATTTAATCGATGCATTAAAAGTTCATCCTCAAGTAGGTGGTCTTGCTTCTGAAGAGCTTGATGAGTTCACACCAGCCCAAGAAAATGGTAAATATCTAGTTTTGTTTGACCCATTAGATGGTTCAAGTAACATCGATATTAATATGTGTGTAGGTACAATTTTCTCTATTCTGCCGGCAAAAAATGCGGTAACACAAGCAGAAGATTTCATGCAAGCTGGTACACAGCAAGTTGCTGCTGGTTACGTACTTTATGGCCCATCAACCATGATGGCTTTAACAGTTGGAAATGGCGTAGCATTCTTTACTTTAGACCCAGAAACTCAAACATTCTTGCTCACTACTGACAATGTTCAAGTTGCAGCAGATACTCAAGAGTTTGCAATTAATGCTTCTAATCAGCGTCATTGGGAAGATCCTGTAAAACAATATATTAATGAATTACTTGCAGGTAAAACCTCTGTTCGTGAAAAAGATTTCAACATGCGCTGGGTAGCATGTATGGTGGGTGATATTCACCGTATTTTATGCCGCAGTGGTATTTTCCTTTATCCATACGACTTAAAAGATCCGACAAAAGCGGGTCGCTTACGTTTAATGTATGAGGCGAATCCAATGAGTATGCTGATTGAACAAGCTGGTGGTGCATCAACTACAGGACGTGTTCGCATTTTAGACATCGAACCAACAGAACTTCATCAACGAGTTCCTGTGATTATTGGCTCTAAAAATGAAGTTGAACGCGTAACAAGCTATCATTAATAATTTTAATTACTTAGGGCATCATAGTATGATGGTGCCCTTTTGTTGGATATTTCCTTATGGCTGTTATTTTTTTAGAATCAAAAGACAATGCAAAAATTAAACATTTGCGTGGATTAATCGAACTTAGTAACGCCCGAAAAAAACACCAGCAAACAGTTCTTGAAGGCACTCATCTTTGTTTAGCTTGGCTACAGCAACAGAAGAAGCTTTTCTCTTTATTTACAACAGAACAAGCATTAGAACACGACGATTTAAAAGAAATAATCGAACTGCATCAAGGTCATATCTTTGTTATTAGTGAAGTTTTATATAGAGATTTGAGTACATTAGGTACGAGTCTGCCTTGTTTAGCTATTATCGATTTACCTAAAACTGCATCAACAATCGATTATAACGTAGATACTTTAATTCTGGAGAATATCCAAGATCCAGGTAATGTAGGCACATTACTACGTTCAGCAGCAGCAGCAAATATTAAACAAATTATTTGCACACAAGGCTCTGCATCACTTTGGTCTCCGCGAGTTTTAAGAGCAGGTATGGGAGCTCATTTTAGCTTACATTGTTTTGAAAACTTCCAACTCACAGATATTCTTCCAAAATTTCCTATTCCAGTTTTTGTTACAAGCTCACATCGCTCAACAAGCCTCTATTCACAAGATCTTTCTAAACCCTGTGTATGGATTTTAGGAAATGAAGGTCAAGGTGCTAGTGATTACGCATTAGATCACGCACAATCAGTGACTATTCCTCAACCAGGTGGACAAGAGTCATTAAACGTAGCAATTGCAGGATCTATTTGTTTTTTTGAGATGGTTCGTCAACGCCAATAAAACGTTAATTTATTTTACATCTCACATATTTGTGAAAAAAATCAATTACACTAGTAAAAAATAGCCGATTGTTGTCAACCTCCCACCTCTTTTCAACGTTATATAAGAGATATATTGAAGATAAGGTGGGTATGTCCAATGACAGGATTTTCCATCTCCATGGATTTAGCACCGAAAAAGTCTCGATCGGAAACATCTAGTGCTCATGCAAGCACGGCTGAACAACGCCTGAAAGTTTTCATGCAAGATGTAACTGGTCGTGCTTTGGTGATGATGGAGAGTGCTACCCAAGGTCAACAAGGTATTGCAATGGATTTGGTTCAAGAAGCATTTATTGCTTTACACAAATCTTATGCCGATAAAAGTACAGAAGAATGGTATCCCCTGTTTTATACGATTTTAAACAACAAACTTCAGGATTGGCGCCGCAAAGAGTCTCGTAGAGCAAACCCATTTTCATTCTTCAAAAAAGTTAGTCTGGACAATGACGACGACGAAATTATTGATGTAGTTGATGAAAAAGCCATTAATCCTGCGGATTTTCTCGATCAAGCAGTAACTATCGAAGAAATTCGAGAAGCGATTTCAAAATTACCTGTTCGTCAACAACAGGCATTTATGTTACGTGCGTGGGAAGGTTTTGACACACACACAACAGCTCAGATCATGGACTGTAGCGAAGGTAGTGTAAAAACCCATTATCACCGAGCAATTCAGGGACTTAGAGAGTACTTGGCCCATTTAAATCCCTTGGGAGGTTCTGATGAATCATGATGATTTCACTAAAAAGGTGACGTCTAAACTTGATAGTTTGGCACATCACCATAAAAATAAAACAGTGGTCATGAATCATGTGCTTGACCATATTCAACAAAAACCAGCCTCTTTTTATAGTGTCTGGAAAATGTCTGGTTTTGCACTTGCAGCAGCGATCACAGGTTTTGTAATTTTACCTAATTCAGCAGATATTGTTGATAAGCCGCAAAATCAAGTGATTGTAAATCCTAAATTATCCCCACAAATGGTGGAAGATTTAGAAATGCTAATGGTCTTGGGTGAGGATAAAGTACAACATGGCAGCTAAAAAATTAGCTCTTATCCTTTGTTCATTAAGTTTCTTGCAAACTAGTTTTGCAGGTTTTGAACGATTTTGGATTTTTTCTAAAGATGCCAATACACAAGTTGATGACACATGGAATGCCCTTTCTGAAGAGGAACAACGTGCAGTCATTAAACGTTACCAGAGCTTAAAAGAATTACCAGCCAATCAAAGTACGAACCTACAGCAACGTATGGACTGGTTTACTCAGCTCCCCGATGCTGAAAAAGAAAAAATGCGTGAAGCATGGCAGAAAATGAGTACACAAGAGCGTAATGATTTACGCCAGCGTATGCTTAAAGCGAATGGTGAAGAAAGAACAGCTATTCGTGAAGAGTATATGAACAAGTATTTAGAACATTAAATACAACTCTGTAAAATTCGTATGTAGTAGATTTAATGCCTTAAATAATTTTATATAAAAAGCCTCTAATTGGAGGCTTTTTATTTTAAATGATTTATTTACGATAGCGTCTATAGATCGCTAAACCAAGTAAAGATGCTATAGATAAAATTCCTAAGCTACCACCACCGCCTCCGCCACGTGTATCGTCTGTGGTAGTTGCAGTACTTACTAGGTTAATTGTGCCAGCTTTAGGTGAAATTTTACCATCAGCATCATAAACGTTATAGCTTAATGAATCATTGAAAACGTTAAAGACGTTATTTGCCTGAATATAGATATTCCCACCATAACAAGTTTTATCTTTGTCAGTTTTCGGACATGGCCCTTCTCGGTCAGCTTTAACTACCTTAAAAATTCCATCTTTTGAAGTTTTGCTCGGTAAATAGATTGGTAATTCTACGCCTTTTTCATCTACCCAAAACTGTGATTTAGGTTTTAAAAGCGTTTTGACAGGCCCATCACCATCATCATTCGCATATTTAAGCAAATTCAATGGAATAGTTTCATTTGCAAGATATTTAAAGGTAACTGTTCCATCACCAGAAATAGGTTCAATATTATTAAAACGAGCTTTTATCAGACCGCTTGAGCTTAATTTATTATCGGCTGTTGTAATTGTATATTTACAATAAGCATAGGTACCAGCTTGAGTCACCGTATCGTCTTTGCGATAAAAAACAATTTGCTGTAAAGCACTATTCCACTCACAGAATACCTTATCTTCATCAGACAAGTCTTTAACTTGTTGTTCATCATATTTGTCATCAAGTGACCCAATACCCAATGCCTCTGTTGTAATACGATAGTCAGTTGTATTGAAGAACTTCAACACATGATTAGCATCTTCGGCCGGCAAAGGTAAATCATAATTCTTTAAATCAAGATATATAGCACGATATTTAAGATTTGCCTTGGTTGTATCAATCAGGTTTTTAAACTCTGCTAAACGTACTTTATAATAAGTAATAAAGTTAGAAGGCGTCTTAGGATCCTTAATATACTTATCAAATAAATCATAATTTTGTTGATAAGTATCAATTAAAGTTGTTAATGAAATATTACTAACATCCTCTAAATCACCTGCTGTTAATTTCATTAACTCCACAGAACCAATATCACAGCTATTACGACTTCCTGATTGGTAATATGATGTGCCATCTGTCAAACGATTTAAACCGCGTTGGTCAGCTGTAGCACAGCTTCCTTTACCATCTTTATCAACATCAATTAAATCTATTTGCTGAGGGTCAGTAATCTCTTTTGGATAATAAATAGGTAACCAGCCTGTATCAGCCGTTGCATCCTGTGGGCTTAGTAAACTGCTAAATGATTGTGTACTGATGTTAATATTCGTGTGACCATCTGGCAGAGATTCCTTTGGAACATCACATTTTGCTGTTGCTGATGTCCAGTTAAGGGCATTGAAATCCAGCATTAAACCTACACTCTTTTGTTCTGCTGCCGCACCTAAAAGATATTTACAGGCATAACTTCCAGTATTATAAGCCAGTACGTTAAAACTAAGCTTTTTTGTGCCCAGTTTGTCGTAGAGGAAAGTACTGTTTGCGTTGTTTTCAACAATTGTATTATTTAAGAGTACTAAACTACTGCTTGAACTTAAAATACTTGATGTATTGGCTGGATTATTGGTATCGCCAGTAAACTTAATAATACTGCCGTTAGTACTATTCGCTATATTTTTTGCAATAGTATTAACCGATAATGTCGCACTAGGTTTACCGCAAAACTCAAATGTACTTATTGAAGCTGTATTACCATTATTCACAATACTATTTGATGTAAACGTAATGGTACGTGGTGCATAAACGGTGTCACTAAAACACCCCATTGATAAAACAGTGCCTTGTGTTGCGCTATTACCTTTCAGTAATGAATGATTTACTGACAAAGTAATATTAGGTGAAGCTAAATAAATTGCTCCACCACTTGTTGCTCGTGATGATAAAATCTGGCTATTTTGTAAAGCAATATCAGCACCGGCATAAATCGCCCCACCCTGACCGGTTGTAACGCCATTTGCAAGAATGATATTATTTAAGCTTAAGGGTTGCTTATAGGGCGTTGTATTAAAAACACGTGATTTACCTTGGGCATCAATATACGTTTGTAATTCAAGCTGTGCGGGATAATCATTGGTTAAAACACTTTTCTTCTGCCAATCTACGGGGTCAGCACCAAAAATAGCAATATTGGCATTAGGAACTAACTCCTTGGTTAAAGTATAAGTTCCTGCTTTAAGCTGAATAGATTTCTGTGTAGTCTCACGTGTATCAATAACTGTACAACCACCATAAGACTTACGTAATTCAGCAGTCTTTATCGCTTCACGCAATGAACAAGCATTGGTATTATCACCATCTTCATCCACAAAAGTGGTAACATCAATTCTTCCATTAGTGGTATCTGCAAATAATGGCATTGCAGTAATCACAGCTAATGCTAAAAAAGCTTTTTTATAATTTTTCATAGCCTTATCATCCTTGATTATGACTTTAAACGTCGCAAAGCAATTAAGCCAAATAAACCTAAAATTAAACCACCACCAACGCTTCCTCCACCAGTACTCACTGATTTATCTTCTATTCCCGACGGTGGATCTTGTACGATTTGAACAGGAACTGTTAAATAAACATCCGCAGCGTCATTAAAACGTGTTGTTGTTGTGACGACCAAGAGATTAAAAACATCTGCCCCATGCCAGTTACCATTTGGAACGTAAGTTAAGTTCCCTTGTGTATCAATCGACAAAGTTCCTTTAGATGGTGTGCTTGTTTGAACCACTTTCATACAGCCTGGTTGCCATGCTTTACCATCTGTTCTTTTTCCAAACATTTTTTCACATGTTTTTGGAGAAACTAATTCACCATCACCTACAACATCAGCAATATTAAATTTCGCAATTTCTCCATATTTAATATCTTGACCATGCGTACTAATATCATCACGGTTAATTGTTAATTCAATTGAGCCTAAATCGCATAGCTCATCATAAGCACTTCGATTTTTTCCACGTTGATCTTGTTTTTCACAACTTGCTAAACCGACAGAAGTTCCATCACTATATAAACGACCTTTGTTAATTAACAATGACTGTGAAAGGCTTGTATATTTATCGAGAATTCGGGGTTTAAAGAAACCTAAGAAACTATCACTTGGTGTTGAATAAGGACAAAGCAATCCATCTGCAGGTGGTACATCGCAGGTTCCTTCATCGGCATTCCCTGCAATTAGTTTTTCACTGGCTGGATAAATAATATTAGGAAGTGTTGCTGAAGCATTACGGTTACATTCCGCAGTCACCAAATTGCTCTGTACAATCGTTTTATCTGTTGCAGATGTCTGACAGTTTGTTGTATTGCCTACTAAAATACTATTAGAAACGGAAGCTTTTCCTTGTGGAGCATCAAAAAATAGCCCGCCCGCGTTTTTAATCATTGTAATGTTATTGATCACCATCCCATCTCGGACAATGCCAATAAAACTACCTTTATTATGGAAAATCGTACTATTACTCAAACCAATAACACGAGAAGTTAAATATCCCCCTGTACTTTCATCTGCAAATTTAGTTTGTGCGTGGAACAATGCGCCATCTGGTGCCGTTACTTCATTATCACGCACTACAGAGCGACTGATATAGTAAAGTGGCATATCACTATATAAAACTCCCCCCTGACTCGCTTTATTATTCTGCATCAGGCTATTAGTAATCATTACCGAACCTGCTGTTTTTGTAGTATTCGATAAATTACCAGCGTTATAAATTGCTCCACCACTTGTTGCATACCCATCCATTAAACGCGAATTTTGAATAACCAATTGTTCATGATTATAAATTAATCCGCCGTTACCCTGAGGGACTACACTTTTTGAGCCAGCACCTTTTAAATTGATATCAATAAATGAAACTGTAAAAGAGGCTTTTTCAACACTATCATCATCTATACGGAATAATTGATCCGTACCTATCATTTTAATAGTTGCATTATGAGAATTGGGTGCTCCTTCCTCAACCAGAGTAGAATCATTCTTTGCTGTACTAATAGTTAGAGCCGCAGAAATCTTTATACTTTTATTTAGGGCATATTCCTTATCACGCTGCAAAATAATATTTGAAGAGACGTCTTTACTTCCACACCCGCGATAACCATCTTTTACAGAAGCAACAACGGTAGAATCACTTGAATTACGCTTATTTATCAGTACTACAGCCTCGCGTAATGAACAGACTGTATTATCGACATCTTCATCAATTGTAGTTGTGACTTGAATATCGGCAGAATAAGCGTGTCCAGCAGCAGCCAATAAAGCAAAAGCAATGCTCCGTTTGAGCATACCCATCTCCTTACATCTTTTTTCATTTTTTTTGTCAATATTGCAAAAATTTTACTTTTGCAATCGCATCCTTTGTGCGTACTTTGTCACAGCAAGTAGAATTTCTCAAGACATTTTGGTCGGTCTGTAGAGTCATTTTTGAACCAGATTACAAAAAGCTTCATACATTCAAAAAACTTTTTTAAATACAAAAATTGACTCATTTAAAAATTAGAAGGAAATTTAAAAAGATATAAATGCAAGTGCTCTGAAATTAGAAATCTTGTGCCAGAGACTCTATTTTTAATAGGTTTTTATAAATTTAGGCAAAGCAATAAACCAAAGTGAAAGAATATCTATTGTTGATATTCATCAATCAAAGCATAAATTTGTCTTAACGTTGCATTCGAAAGTTTTGTTTTTTCGCCTTTGAGTAATTTTTCTAATTGGGCAACTGTCTGTAGCAAAAGAGAAGCTTGATGAGGGCCATGTAACAATAAATAGTCAACAATTTGCTGATCAAAATGAATACCACGTCTAGACATTACAGATGTAACCAAAGCATAGCGATCCGCATATAAACTTCCACTCGGTACCTTAACACTGACAGCTTGGGTAAGTCGTGATTGTAAGTCTGGTAATTCCAACTTTAATTCGATAGGTGCTACACGCGAAGAAAATACCAACTGCCCTTCGTGATTATTCATTAAATGAAAGACAGCTTTTTGCCAATGGGGCACACCACTAATCGATTCAATATCATCCAGAGCAACAAGGTCATAATGCTCTAAAGATGTAATTGCTTCGATAGGAGCATCCAGGAGTTCAAGCAAAGAAACTTTAATCGCAGATTTGCCTATTTCTAAATAAGAGTCACAAATTGCCGAAAGTAAATGACTCTTACCTGTCCCTGCGCCACCGTAGATATAAAACCTACTGACCAGACCAGCATGTAGTTGACGCACAGCATCGACTACATTCCCCCAACTTGGTCCCGAGAAATCACTGATTCGGGCATCAAGTTGAGGTTCTATATCCAGTTGGAGTTGACGCATATATCGAATTAACCTTGAAATTATTTCTGGTCAGATGGTTTCAGTTTATCTGTATCTTGCTGTGTTTTAACCTCAAGATCAAGCTTAGTGCTTTCGGTTTCTACATGAATTTGCTTAATATCACCTTGTTGTATGACTAACGTAGACGGTGAAGCATAAAGTGAGCTTTTTTCATAGTTATCTCTTAAATGTTTCAACAACACTACAATAACAGCCGCAACAGGCAATGCAATTAACATTCCCAAGAAACCTGCAAGTTGTGCACCTGCTAATACTGCAAAGACAACTGCTACAGGAGATAGGCCAATTTTATCACCCAGTAAGAATGGCTGTAGAATATAACCCTCTACCGCTTGGCCAATCATGAAAACTACACCAACGAGTAATAAATGCATCCAGTCCAAGCCGAACTGGAACAAACTTGCGATAACCGCTGCAATAATACCTACTGCAAATCCTAAATAAGGAATAATACTGGCGAGGCCAGCCACCATACCAATAATAAGACCAACTTCCAAACCAATGAGCTGCAATCCAACTGCATATACTATGCCTAGCAATAGCATGACGAGAAACTGACCTTTAACAAATGCCCCTAAAACGCTATGGCATTCACCAACGATCTGTAAAGTATTTGCTTCATATCGACGTGGAATGAGACGACGTAAGTTCTGTAACATACGATCCCAGTCTAGTAAAAAATAAAAAGCAATAATTGGAATTAAAACAACTGTTCCACCAATTTGAATAAAATTCAAACCAGACTGGGCCAATTTTAATAACACTGACTGAATACTATCGGCACTATAATTGGTTTGAACATATTCCATCACAGCTTTAGACATCTGCTCTGTGTCAATTTCCATTGCCTGTAGATTAAAAGTCGAAGATACCCAAGGCAAAAAGGTAGCGTTAATCCAGTGAATACCAGCTGGAATACTATCTCGGGCATAAACCAATTGTTTCCAAATTAGAGGAACCAAATACCACAAAGCGATAGTTAAAGTTACACCTATTCCTATAAACACCACGCTAATTGCTAACCAGCGAGGCAATTTGATTTTTACCAGAACATCAACAAGTGGACTGAATAAATAAGCCAGGAAAAAAGCGCCGATAAAAGGAATGACTACAGGCTTGAGTAAGTATAATACCCATACCAGCAATACAATACCTGCGAGTAAAAAAATACGGCGCAGTATACGATCTTGCATAAAATCTAGCCTTTTTTGATTTAATCGTTATAAATGAAAAAATATTTTTATTAAAGATAGCATTTTCGAGCATAAATAACATAAGAGTTTCGTATATTCAGGTTATAATCTGCCGCCAATGCGGAGACTTCATTTATGAGCAACTCAACTTCTACCCCAAATACCGGTTTAAGCTATAAAGATGCGGGTGTCGACATTGAAGCGGGCGACGCACTGGTCGATCGTATCAAGTCAGTCGCTAAACGTACAAGTCGTCCTGAAGTAATGGGCGGACTTGGTGGCTTTGGTGCACTATGCAAAATTCCTAAAGGTTATGAAGAGCCTGTTTTAGTTTCTGGAACCGATGGTGTAGGAACTAAATTACGTTTGGCACTTAATCTTAATCGTCATGACACAATCGGCCAAGATCTTGTGGCTATGTGTGTAAACGACCTTTTAGTTTGTGGCGCAGAACCATTATTCTTCCTTGATTATTATGCAACTGGTCACTTAAATGTTGACGTTGCTGCAAATGTTGTTACTGGTATTGGTAAAGGTTGTGAGCTTGCAGGTTGCGCACTTGTAGGTGGGGAAACCGCAGAAATGCCAGGCATGTATGAAGGCGAAGATTACGATCTTGCTGGTTTTGCTGTTGGTGTTGTTGAGCAAAGTAAAATTATTGATGGTTCTAAAGTAAAGTCTGGTGATGTGCTTATTGGTGTTGCATCAAGTGGTGCTCACTCAAATGGTTATTCATTATTACGTAAAATTTTAGACGTTAAAAATGTTGATTTAACTCAAATGATTGATGGCCGTCCTCTTGCTGATGTAGCAATGGAGCCAACTCGTATTTATGTAAAACCAGTTCTTGAGCTATGCAAACAAGTTGATGTACATGCTATGGCACACATCACTGGTGGCGGTTTACCAGGTAACTTACCTCGTGTATTACCAAATGGTGCACAAGCTGTCATTGATGAAGCTTCTTGGGAATGGTCTGAATTATTCCAACTTTTACAACGCGAAGGCAATGTAGAACGCTTTGAAATGTACCGTACGTTTAACTGTGGCGTAGGTATGGTCATTGCTGTTGATGCAAATGATGCAGAAAAAGCAATTGAAGTGCTTAATGCTCAAGGTGAAAAAGCTTGGAAAATCGGACATATCCAAGAAAATGCTGAATCAGTGGAAGGCGCAGACGAAAAAATTCGTGTGATCTTTGCATGATAAAAATTGCTGTTCTAGTCTCTGGGAACGGCAGTAATTTACAAGCCTTGATAGATGCAAATCTATCAGGGCAAATTGTAGGTGTACTGTCTAATAAAGCAGATGCTTATGCCCTAGAGCGTGCTCAAAAAGCTAATATTGCTACGGCTGTTATTTCGCATAAAGACTTTCCAACTCGTGAAGTGTTTGATGAAGCAATGCATCAACAACTCTTAGCTTGGCAAGTGGATGTAGTTATTTTAGCCGGCTTCATGCGCATTTTAACTCCCACCTTTGTCAATAAATGGCAAGGGAAAATGCTGAACATACATCCTTCACTTCTTCCAGCTTACAAAGGCGTGAACACTCATCAACGTGTTTTAAACACAGGTGATCGTTTACATGGTTGTACCGTACACTTTGTAACTGCCGAACTGGATTCTGGTCAATCAATTGCCCAATCTGCTATTTCAGTTAAAGAACATGATACTGCCGCTTCATTAGCAGATCGAGTACATACACTTGAGCACTTTATTTACCCACAAGTAGCAGAGTGGTTATGTAACGGCCAACTTACATGGAAAAATGGTCAAGCTTATTTCCGTGATCAAATTCTTAAACACCCTATTCGTTTTGCAAATTGGTAAAACATTTTACTTACAAGCAAAAATAAAAAAAGGACATGCTGGCATGTCCTTTTTTTATAAGTTTAAAAATTAATTTGGCTGAGTATGAATCAATTTCTTTATAGAGTTCACTGTATCAATAGGATGTTCTAGAGGGAACATATGCCCCCCTTCAACTACAGTAAATGGGATTCCCATTTTTCGCTTTGCCATTTGAGGAAAGCCTCTTTTTAAGAAATCACTTTTTTTCCCCACCACTAAATGTACAGGCATCTTAGGTTTTGGCATAGGTAGCCACCACCAAGAAGGATTTTTTCGGAAAATTGCAACTTCATCTTCACGAGAAATAGTTAAAGTAACTCCACCGCGGACCGAGTCTTCTTTTAAAGCATAGTCAATGTAAGCTTGAAAACAATCTTCATCAAAATCTTTATAGAAGCCTTTAGGACGCAGCAATTCGGCCGCCTGTTCTCTCGATTCCCAATGTTCACGACGACGTGCAGATAAGCCTGCTGGTGTCATCGCATCAACTAATTTAGGACGAAATAATTTTGCCATATGAAAAGCAAATGAATATCGTCCTAAAATAAGAGGAGGATCTAGCATAATCACTTGAGAAAAGAGTTCAGGACGCTGAAAAGAGGCCATCAAAGTTAAAACTGAACCAAGAGAATGCCCAAGTCCAATGACTTTACGTCCTTTCGCCTGCCGCACAATACTATCAATCACCTGATCAACCAAAGAAGGCCAATGGTTAGTCACAGGATAACGCTTATCAGGACCAATCAGGGGAACATAAATAATGTCATATTCCCCTTTCAACTGGTCAAACAGTTTTTGATACACTTTTGAGGGTACGCCATTCGCATGAGCAAAGTGTATAACTGGTTTCATTGACATACCGCTATCCTAAAACAGATTTTATTGTAATTTTGCGCTTTGACGAGTCTGCACTTCTTGAGCAATAGATTCACTTACTCCTTGCCCTATTTGTGCACCCATACGACCTAAAATTGATTGTAATGGGTTACGCTCAATTGTGTAGTCAACTTTATTATCAAGGTTTAGTTCACGCATCAAGCTCGTAATGTTACCTGAACGGTCAGCAACACCTAACTGGATTGCTTGGTCACCGGTCCAGAACAAACCAGAAAAAATAGCTGGATCATTCGATTTCAAACGCTTTCCACGCCCTTCTTTAACTGCGGTAATAAAGTGAGTATGAACATTATCAAGAACAGATTGAATGTGCTGCTTTTGTGCAGGATCAATCGGTTTTGTCATACTTAAAATGTCTTTATTCGTTCCTGCTGTTAAAGTGCGATCTTCGATACCAAGTTTCTGAGCTAAACCAGTAATCCCATAGTTAGGCATGATGACACCAATTGAGCCCACTAAACTCGATGGATTGACAATAATCTCATCTGCAGCAGAAGCAATATAGTACGCACCCGATGCACCCATATCACCAATAACGGCGTAAACCTTCTTATCAGGATGTTGTTTTTTCAAATAACGAATTTCCTGCCAGATTTCATCAGACTGAACTGGAGAACCGCCAGGTGAGTTAATATTAAGTACAACAGCTTTACTATTTGATGCCTCAAAAGCACGCTTAAGCGCTTTATTGGTATCTTCACTATTCACAGATTGATTGCTTGAAGCATCAATAGTTCCAATAATATCTACCACTGCCAGATGAGCACTGCTGCTACTCACAGCAGATCCTTCTTTACTGGTTGAGCAGCCTTTACCCATGAGTACAATAATGAATAACAAATAAATAAAAGTTAATGTTTTAAAGAAGATACCCCAACGGCGACTTCGACGCTGTTCCTCTACAGAGGCAAGCACAGCCTTCTCGAGAATTTGCCATTCTGGTCCATTTTGTTTAGGGATTATAGGTTCATTTTGTGGTTTTGGCGGCCAATCGGACATAAAATTCCAATCCAAATTAATCTAAAATGATGTCATTATATACGTTGATTTGATAAAAACTGTCTAAATAATATGATTTCATTTATAATAATTTTATCTTTTTTTAATTATTGCTTCCTTTTTCCCGCGATAGATGACCAAATTAGATACAAAAAGCATGAACTACTACCTACTCAAAACTTTTAGCCGCCAGCCAATTCAATTTGGACGTTTTCTTGCTCGTATGTTGGCAGGGTTAATCAATACTTTAAAAATTACTAAAACATCAAAAAGTATAGAACTAAACTTACAAATCGCCCTTCCACATTTAATGCCACAGCAGCGAATAGAAATTACGCAACAAGCTATTCGTAATGAAGTCACCTCATACTTTGAATTTTTAAGTATTTGGGGTTCATCAAATAGTAAGAATATCGAAAGAATTCATCATATTGAAGGCGAACATTACTTTCACGAAGCACTTGCAGCAAAAAAAGGTGTAGTTTTGATTGTTCCACATTTTGGTACATGGGAAGTCCTGAATGCTTGGTGTTCACAATTCACTTCAATGACAATTTTATACAAGCCAGTAAAAAATGAAGATGCAGACCGTTTTGTTCGAGAAGCACGTAGTCGTGAACAAGCCCACTTGGTTCCTACTGACGAAACTGGTGTAAGACAAATTTTTAAAGCTTTAAAACAAGGTGAAACTACCGTAATTTTGCCTGACCATACGCCTAATGTCGGCGGCAGTATGATCAATTATTTTGGTGTTCCCCTTGCCTCAAGTAATTTAAGTACCAAGCTTATTCAAAAGACTAAAGCAAAAGCTTTATTCCTTTACGCGATTCGTAACGAAAATGATGGTTTTACGATGCACATTGAACCTATGGATGAGAAAATCTACGAAGGTAGTGCGGATGATGGAACTTATGTCATTCATCAGGCTATTGAACAACTCATCCAGCGTTATCCAGAACACTATCACTGGAGCTATAAACGTTTTAAGGCAAATCCTGCTTTAGATAATATTTACAATATTGATCCAAATGAAGCACTTCAAATTGTAGATAGACTTAAAGCCGAAGCTTCACAAAGTTCTGTGAAGCCAAGTACGCTCAAAACGTCGAGTGTATAAAGCCATTTGATGATTCTGAGATACAAAACTTAATGTTCCTTGCTCAATTGTACTTTTAAAAGGAATATTAAGTGCTTGTATTCTCGCTATCACCTCTTTGCTTGGATGACCGTATCGGTTATTAAAGCCGGCAGAGGCAACAACAAGCTTGGGATTTAAAGTCGCTAAGAAGTCATAGGCAGAACTATGTTTACTACCATGATGACCCAATACCAAAACATCTACCTTTAAATCAGGATATTCTTTTATCAATTGATATTCTGCTTCCCATCCAGCATCCCCCATAATTAAATAATTTTGATAACCCTTTACTTGTTTTAAATGAATATAAACGACACAAGAATATTGATTTTGATTAGAAGGAACTAAATTTAAATCATTTTCTTTAGGCCAAAGTATTTCAATATCTAACTGGGGATATTGCCATTTTTGCCCTTGATGACAATAAGTAAATGGTTCTTTAACCTGCTCTTTCCACAACTCATTTGATATGACCTGTTTGATAGGAAAAGCCTGACTTATGGCAGGAAATGCACCACTATGATCTTGGTCAAGATGAGATAACACGACATGATCTAATTGTTTAACACCTTTCTGTCGTAAATATGGGATCACTACATTTTGACCA
Organism: Acinetobacter sp. V102_4; assembly: GCF_031799005.1. Classification (NCBI taxonomy): domain Bacteria; kingdom Pseudomonadati; phylum Pseudomonadota; class Gammaproteobacteria; order Moraxellales; family Moraxellaceae; genus Acinetobacter; species Acinetobacter sp. V102_4. Next base: position 324,670 of record NZ_JAVQNR010000038.1, read on the forward strand.
ATACTAAAAGCCTTCTCATCATAAGAACCGCCAGTATCAATTAACCATGTCTGCTCTGAATGTTGTAAAAAAATCGCTTGGCCCTGGCCTACGTCTATAATATTTAATTGGATTTGCTGGGATGACTTATTTGGAATGATTAAGGGTAAACAACATATGAGCCCCCAAGATTTCGGTAAAATACCACGCGGTAAAAATAAAATAATAATGACACAGCTAAGACACACTAAAGCAAGTAGTGTCAGGCTAAAACCTTGCAACGGTAGAGATAACTTCTCTAAAAAACTAAAACATGTCAGCACTATACTGAGCAAAATATCATTAATCTGAAAGAGTGCATTTCCAATTGAATTAAAAATAAGCCACACACAAGCAGCAAAAATATTCAAAGGAACAATAATTCCTCCTAGCAAAGGAACTGCAATAATATTTGTGAGAGGTGCAACCCATGAAATTTGTTGAAAGAAAAACAGCATTAAGGGACATAGGGCGATAAATATTTTGCCCTGAGATTCAATGAGGGTCTTGCTTAAAAGAATTATTCTAGATAGCAGACTCACTGAAGCAAGATTTGGAGTCTGTACTATGGTTTGATAAATGCGTAATAAAATAAAACAAGAACCATAAGAGAGCCAAAAACCTGCCGATAAGACACTAAATGGATCGAAAAGCAAAAGTAGACTTGCACTGAAAACCAAGAGGGAAAATGGCTTAACAGGTAGTTTTACCAATAATAAAAAGGCGAATAAAAATACTGAAAGTAAAGTTCTTAAGGCTGGAGTTTCAAAGCCTACAAAAGCCGTATAAATCAAAACTCCAAAACATAACGGAATCATTGCCAATATTTGCTTGGGGTGCCACAAATAAATCTGCGGATAATAACGTCGTACTAATTGATGCAATCCCCAAGACAACATGATGGAAAAAATAAGGACATGAGGCCCTGAAATGGCCAACAAATGAGAGATTCCTAACTGCTTAAATTGATTTTTAATCTGTTCATTTAAAAGACTTTCATCTCCTGTTAGAAGTGCTAATAACAGTCCTTTGTTCTGTAAGGGAGATTTTTTTAGCATCAATCTAAATTTTAGGCGCAATTTTTCTATATTTAATTGTTGCCTAGTAAAAAACTTTTGTTGCTGTTGTAAATGATTTTGATAACCCAATCGATAAATTTCATCAGAGCTTAAAGGTTCAATATGCTGAACACTGAAACCTGACATTATATTTCGTTGAATGAACCATTGTTCCTGATCAAAAGCACCAGATACTGCGTAACTATGAGCTGGTCTGGTTTTACCCGAAATCCGATAGTAATGGCCTAATTGTAATTTTGGCCCCTCTATTAACGCACTCTCATTTTCATTTTTTAAATATAACAACCAATTCACCACATGGGATGACCGCCCTAGAACCTGAGCGAGTTGCTGTGTCTTATTATCATTTTCTTCACTTATTCGATCTATATAAACAATAACGTCTAAAGACTCAGGTTGTATCTCCCGTAGTTGTAGTCTTTCATTTAAGGCATGCTGAGCATATTGATGACCTATAACAAAAAGGCTTAGACCACAGATTAAACAGTAACCTGCCTTTAATAGAGGACGATTTACAACGATGTGCTGCTTAAAAATATAAAAAATAAAGCTGATAAAGAGGACAACTTTCCCAATCCATCCATATTGCATTATTAAAGGAATATCTATTCCCATGAATGCAATACCACCAACCCACCCCACTAAAATAATCTTTAACATTTAAAATCATATCGTTATCTTTTTAGGGGCAAAATTAAAGCCCAACTGAGTGGGCTTTAACAATGTGATTTAATGACAATTTTTTAAGAACCGCTCACCCAAAGACCATCTTCCATATGCAAGATTGAATCTGCTGCCTGCGCCAACTGCTCATCATGAGTCACAATGAGCATAGCCATGTTAAGTTCTTTCTTAAGATCGGTCAATAATTCAAAAATGCTTAAAGCTGTTTTACGATCTAGGTTACCGGTAGGTTCATCAGCCAAAACAACCGCAGGTTGAGTGACCAAAGCACGGGCCAAAGCGACACGTTGGCGCTCACCGCCGGAAAGCTCACCTGGCTGATGATCCATACGATGAGATAAACCCACTCGGTCTAGTAAATATTCAGCTTGTGCTTTTACCGATTTGTATTGGCTATCTGGGCGAAGCATAAGAGGCATTGCCACATTTTCAAGCGCAGAAAACTCTGGTAATAAGTGATGAAACTGATAAACAAAACCGAGGTATTTGTTACGTTGAAAACCACGCTCGGCTTCACCTAAATTATCAAAACGCTGACCATTTAAAAATACTTGTCCTTGGGTTGGTTGCTCTAGACCGCCTAGCGCATGAAGCAAAGTACTTTTACCTGAACCACTCGCACCAACAATAGAAACAAACTGCCCTGCTTCAACTTGTAAAGAAAGACCTTTAATGACTTCAACCTTAGATTTACCATCATCAAAATGTTTATAGATATCTTTCGCTTCTAAAACAATTTTACTCATAGCGGAGTGCCTCGGCAGGTTGAACTTTGGCCGCACGAAGCGCCGGATAGATAGTTGCCAAGAAGCTTAGAAGTAAAGACACAATCACAATAATCGTCACATCTTGCCATCTTAAATAAGAAGGTAGGTAATGCACAAAGTAAGCATCAAATAGATTTAGGCCCAACACATTGTTAAACCATGAAATGATGTCACTAATGGTTAAAGCCAAAATTACACCTAAAACCGTACCCGCAACTGTCCCAATCACACCAATCACGGTGCCTTGCACCATAAATATTTTAGTAATCATTGATGGTGACGCGCCTAATGTACGCAAAATGGCAATATCTGATTTTTTATCAGTCACAACCATTACTAAAGACGAAACAATATTAAATGCTGCAACCACAATGATAAGTACAAGTAACAAACCAACTAGTGTTTTTTCCATTTGAATGGCATTAAACAGATTGCCATGCGTATAGGTCCAGTTCGTCGCGTAGAAATTACTTGGTAAACTTTTTACCAAGTCGTCCGCAACTTTTGGCGCGGCAAAAATATCATCTAGTTTTAAACGGACACCCTGAGCACCATCTGGTAAGCGTAATAGGGTTGACGCATCATATAGGGCGATATAACCCACCATAGAGTCGACTTCAGCACCTACACTAAAAATACCAACCACTTTAAAACGCTTGAAACGAGGTACTACACCTGCTGGAGATGGCGTTGCTTCAGGTAAAACCAATGTCACACTGTCATTTAGACGTAAGCCTAATGAATCGGCCATATCTTTACCAAGAACAATACCAAACTCACCCTTTTTAAGTGAATCTAAGCTACCAGCAACAATATGATTTTGAATAATAGACACATTCTTTTCATATTTTGGGTCAATACCCGTCACCATAATACCTGCGACTTGCCCTTGCGCGGTTAACATACCTTGCAATTGGGTAAAAGGTGCAACCCCAGTTACATGTGGATGATGTTCAACTCGTTTTACCAGTTCAGGCCAATCCGTGAGGATTTGTGTAGATGAAACTGTCGCTTGCGGAACCATTCCCAAAACACGGTTTTTTAATTCGCGATCGAAACCGTTCATCACAGAAAGTACCGTAATTAGCACAGCGACACCTAGTGTCAAACCGACCATCGAAACCAATGCAATAAAAGAAATAAAATGATTACTGCGTCTTGCGCGAGTATATCTCAACCCTATATACAGTGAGATTGGTTTAAACATACCTTCTAAATCCAAGGTGATTGATGGGAAATAGCAGATGCTCATGTCAAATCGCATCCACATCTACTATTTGGCCATATCGTTAGATGCTGTATTAAGGTTTAAAAATCAGTAAGTTCTGATCTTTCCTTAACAATCCTAATATTATATTGCTGCGCTATTTTCTACTACTTAAGTTGGGAGATCAATTTGATCATGCATTTCGCTACGAATTAGAACAATTTAATGAATAAGCTCAACAAATTACCCAAATCTTCTCCTATTTAGACTTAATATGCCGGGCAAAATTTCGATTTGCCTGAATGTCTTTATAGAAATATAAAAATAGTCCAAACAGGATAATTAAAGCACCTACAAAAACCATAATCGAAAGTTGTTCATGATTTAAAGCAGCTCCAATCATCATGGCTAACATTGGCGTAATAACTGTCGTTAAAGATAAAGTCGTTGCCTGAATGTTTTGTATAAGCTTGAAATAACAAAACATGGCGACTAATGAAGCCATCAATACCGTATAAATTAAGGCAAATAAAGATTTGGCCTCTGGTAAATGTGTCGGTGCATATTGCCAAATAAATGGAATAAGACAACTTGCCAAAATCGAAGAAACTAAAATAGAGCCCGTTGCCTGAGCCATAGGCTGGATCTGTGCATTAACTTTCTTAACCCAGAAAATTGAAAAAGAATAGACAAAAACACTGATCAGCATGAGAACAATGCCAAACGGATGCACATGCTGATTCGATCCATTCAAGCAAATAATCGCTAAACCACTTACGGCAATAGCCATACCTAACCATTGCAACTTATAAAGTTGCTGACCAAATGCAAAACGGCCAATCAGCCCAGCCATAATGGGTGCTAAACCAAACATAAGTGCAATCATGCCTGAACTTAAATATTGGGTAGCGGCATATGTGAAAATTTGAGAACCAATTAAGCTAAAAGATCCGGCAACATAGCTATGAATAGCTTGTCGATGAGTTGGAAAAGGCGTTTTTAAAATCAGTAATATGATTACTGCCAAAGGCAATGCAATAAAAAAGCGTAACAACAATGCCCACATAAGATGTAGATCGGACACACTCCAAACAATAGCCAAGGGAGTTGTTGCCCATATAAACACTAACAAGGCATAGGTTAAAGCCAAATTGGTTTGCGATGGCATGCGATGCTCACTTAGCTGTTTTACGTTTTTGCTTTAAAATTGTTTGATCTAATGCACTCGAAAATTCACGCTTATCCCGCTCGGAAATAGGTGGCGGTCCACCAGTTTGCACGCCCGCGCCACGAAGCGTATCCATGAAGTCACGTAGATGTAACCGCGCTTTAACATTCGCAGTTGTATAGACCTCACCTCGGGGGTGAATAGCAACGCCACCCTTTTCAATTACTTGAGCCGCTAGTGGAATATCTTGCGTAATGACAATGTCATTTTCAATCATACGATCAACTATTTCTTTATCGGCCTGATCTGCACCACTTAAAACCTGTATTGACTTGATGCGAACTGAAGGCGTAATCCCAACATTTTGATTAGCAACAAAGATGACTTCTAACTGATAACGATCTGATGCGCGCAAAATCACTTCACGTAATATTCTTGGTAAAGCATCTGCATCTACCCATAGCTTAAATGGCAGCAAGTTATTCTCTATTTCCATTAAAAATATAAGTCTAACAGATGCTTTTCTAAGGTGAATAGTAATAAACATTAAACTTATTTTTAATTTAGTGTTAAGTTTTTTAAGAGCCAGATCTACCTTTTATTTTATAATTAGCAGCAATATCTATCTTTCAATGACTAAATATGTGCTTTTACAAGAGAATTTACATATGGTGACTTGAAAAATAGCAAACACCCTCGATTTAATATAACAAGTAATGTGAACCCAACAGCATCATGCTTATGAAAAATCAAAACAGTCCAGAAGTTATTAAAGTAAATGACCAAAATTTTGGTAGTCATGGCGAACATTGGAATCTATTGACGTCCCATCCCGAAACAGATGTACCAAAATGGTTAGGACTAGCACTTGATGCACCCGTAATGCCAATGGGCTTATGCGAACATGAAGACGATATGGATCAATCTTTTTGGTTGATTCAAGGCCCACAAAACCAAAAAGTTACAATCAACCAGATTATTGCGGTTGAAAATCAGAAACCTCGCGCACTCAAAACAGCCTTTCCAAGTTTTGAAAGTCCATATCAATATAATGCGAAAATTGAACGTATCATTACTTGTGACTCTGCGACACAAGCTGTTTTAAGTTTAAAACTAAATAAAGATACAACGGTTTATGCATTTGATAATTTATTTAGCGTTAACTCATGTCAATATGACAAAACTAAAGACTATCAAGTTCAATTTAATGCATGGGCTTATGAATTAGAACCGGTTCCAGCAGGCGAAAAAATCGTTGTTGATGACCCAGCCTCAATTAAACATCACCGTGCATTAAATGTGATTTTAACTGAACATAATGGTATTGCTCCTGAAAATTTACAGGAACTCATTAATGAATGGCAACCAAAAACTCCAGAAGATCAAGAACCTGTAACCGTTGATTTTTCTAAAATGGTTGCTTATTTATATGGTGAAAATCTTGGTCAAGAAGATGAAGCATGGTTCCAAGGTAATATTGTTGGCAAAACTTCTATGACATTTATGGGGGCAGAATATACCCTTTATGATGTTACTTTGGTTTTAGAAGATGACCTTCCTGCCATATTAGTGCGCATTGCAACCAAAAACGATTTGTATAAAAACTTTAATATTGGCGAATATATTCGCGGTAATATCTGGATTCAGGCGACTATTTGTGCTAAAAAGGGTGAAACTAATTGAATTTCACTAATATTTTAATAATTAGGTTATTGAATGAAGATTATACCCGAACAAACTACCAGCCTCATTCAATCTAGTAGCCTGCGCGTAAAGGTCGATACTGGTGCGTTTTGCTTTTTTGTATTGGGTATGTTTTTAGCTGCCATATTCATGCACCAGTTTGGTTTAGTTCCTTTTTAGTTTATAAAATTTATTCAAAAATAAAGCCCTCATTTGAGGGCTTTATTTTTGATTTACTTAACCATTACGCTTTGCAAAATCATCCATAAAGTTGATTAAAGCCTGTACACCTTCTAAAGGCACTGCGTTGTAAATACTTGCACGCATACCACCGACAGAGCGATGTCCAGCTAAGTTTAATAAATGGTTTGCTTCCGCTTCTTTTAAGAATTGCTTTTCTAAAGCTTCATCTGCCAAGGTAAACGGTACATTCATAATTGAACGGTTTGGAATTGCAATCGGGTTATTGTAGAAATCGCTTGAGTCTATATAACCATATAATGACTGAGCTTTTGCAAGGTTAACTTTATGGATAGCATCTACCCCACCCTGCTCTAGCAACCACTCAAATACCAAACCAGACAAGTACCAAGCATAAGTCGATGGTGTATTAACCATAGAACCATTTTTCGCTTGGTCACCATATTTCAAAATGCTTGGAATTTCTGGTTTAGCTTGATCAAGTAAGTCATCACGAATAATGACAATTGTTAAACCAGCAGGACCAATATTTTTTTGTGCGCCAGCATAGATCAAACCAAACTTGGTCACATCTAATGGAGCAGATAAAATACTTGATGAATAGTCACAAACGAGTGGCGCTTTTACATCAGGAATTCCTGCAAACTGTAAGCCACCAATCGTTTCATTATCGGCATAATGTACATAGGCTGCGTCGTCAGATAAATTCCATTCGCTTTGTTCAGAAATTGCGAACTTACCATCTACTTTAATACCAGCTTCTACAACATTAATGTCGCCATAACGTTTTGCTTCTTTTAACGCTTTTTCAGACCAGATACCAGTATCAATATAATCAGCTTTATTGTTCTTACCCAAAAGGTTTAAAGGAATCGCAGAAAATTGTAATGACGCACCGCCTTGTAAAAACAGTACTTTATAATTTTCTGGAATATTCATTAACTTGCGTAAATCTGCTTCAGCTTTTTCAGCCATAGCAACATAGTCAGCACTACGATGACTCATTTCCATGATGGATAGACCTTTACCATGCCAATCCAACATTTCTTGTTGAGCTTTTTCTAAAACGGCAGTAGGTAATGCAGCAGGACCAGCACAGAAATTGTACGCGCGCATGATTTTTCCCTTGTATAAAGTCAAACACAATAAAAATGGCATTTAACCACAGATTGCTTAAGCTTGCAGCAGCTTCTCAAGTAAATATTTCAATGCTGGACTGTATTTAGGATCATTTTTTCAATTATTGTTGTATTTATTTCTTTGCTTTTATTTGTGATTTTATCAGTTTAAAACATTTTCATTGAGTAAAGATCAACTTGACTTGTGATTATGATTTCACATACTTTGATATGTAGTACAAAATATGGGCTTTATAATATTTAAGAATTAAAGGGAGCTTAAACTATCTTGTTTCTATACAAATGTATAAGAAACAAGATGATAATTGAATTTAATAACAAGAAATTTAAACTATAAGGGATGCCAGAAATTGTTATTTAAAATGCCAGTACATCGATATAGACAGTCTATTTGCCCCTTTTTCTTTAAACCCAAGCATCTTGCTTTGGCCTTAGGACTTTTTTTCACAAATCATTTATATGCTCAAAGCTTAAGCTATGCTGAAGCGGAACAACAAGCTTTGAAGAGTTCATATAGCACTCAAGCCAATCAGGCTTTGCAGCAAGCGTCTCAACTAGAAGCTGAAGCAGTGAAAGGACTCGGATTACCTCGAGTTGATTTAAATGTTAGAGCATATGCCTTTCATAGCGAAACAGACGTCCCCCTCGCCTCTTTTAAACAAAAGCTTGAGAATGATTTAAGTCAGGGGTTCAACGATAAACTTTCACAGTGGAACAATGTCATTCCATCGGATGTGCTTGGACAAGTTCAAGAAGGTGCAAATCAAACCATTCATGATGGTATAAATCGCTTTCCCGACTATGCGAATCTGACTGTAGAAGATCAGGTTGTACGCCCTTCTATTTCGGTCGTTATGCCACTATATACAGGCGGCTTAACCAGTAGTGCAAAAAAAATAGCCAACATTCAAGCACAGCGTTCGGAACTTTCAAGTCAACAACAACAAGATGTACAGCGGTTTGAAGTTGTACAAAGTTATTTTAATGTTCAATTACAACAGCAACTGGTAGCAAGTAGTTTATTCAACTTTAATGCCATGCAAAAACATTACAGCAATGCCCTAAAGCTCGAACAACAAGGGTTTATTAGTAAAGGACAACGCATGCAGTTTGAAGTAGCTCGCAATAATGCGGAACGTACTTTACAAAGTACTCAAGCCAACTTAAATGCCAGTCGCTTTAGCCTTAATAATCTTCTACATCAACAAAATAATGTAGATTTAAGTACCCCATTATTTGTAAATAACACTCCAAGCCAAACTCTAGAATCACTTTTAACCAGTTATTCGCAAAAATCCAGTCTTGTACAAAAAATGCAGATGGATACCCAACTGGCTAACGTAAATATTCAAGCTCAACAAGCCGCGAAAAAACCAAGTCTTTTTGCATTTGGTGAATATGCCCTTGATGAAAATGAAAACTGGATTGTAGGTGTAATGGCAAAATACAACCTATTTTCAGGTGTAGATAAAAATAAGAATATCCATGCCGCCGAATTAAAGCGTTATGCCTCTGAACTTATGACCGAACGTACCAAGCAAGAAATTGAGGCACTTCTGAATAAGTCATATAACGAACTCAATTCTGCTCAGCAAAGCCATCAACTCTTACAAAGAAACGTGAATGCCGCTCAAGAAAACTTGCGTATTCAAGAACTGTCTTTCCGTGAAGGAATGGGTACAGCTACCCAAGTCATTGATGCACAAAATGCTTTAAGTGCTTTAAAAACTGAAATGGCTTTAAATGCCTATAAATATGTCATGTCACTCGCGACTCTATTGCAAAGTCATGGTTCAATTGATCAATTTAAAGCTTATGTCAATCAACCACATACCGACTATATCCGTTAATAGGAGTATAAAATGAATCAAGAATCATCTCATTCAGAACAGGATTCTCTTGCTGCGGATACGGTAGAAATTAACCAATCTCAAAAAAACGATCAAGCGAGTGACACCCCTGAATCAAACATAAATAACGGTGACTCTCAACCACCTAAAAACTCCAAGCTTAAACTGATTATTGGCTTAGTAATTATTGCCCTATTAGGTTTAATTATTTTTGGTTTATGGAAAAGTTATCAGCCAAAGCCTATTGAACTACAAGGTCGGGTTGAAGCCGAAACTATTCACGTGAGTACGAAAGTTCCAAGTCGTATTGAAGAAATTTATGTACAAGAAGGCCAGAAAATTTCCAAAGGCCAGCCACTTGTTCGCTTGGTTAGCCCAGAAATAGAAGCTAAAAAGCAACAAGCCTTGGCAGCTTTACAATCAGCTTTAGCATTTCAATCTACGGTAGACCGCGGTTCTCAGCAAGAAAATATCGATACTCTCTATGCCAACTGGCAAAGCACCAAAGCACAAGCAAACCTTGCAAAAACCACTTACCAACGTGGTGAAAATTTATATAGACAAGGTGTTATTTCACGCCAAAGACGAGATGAGATGCTAGCCGCTCAAACTTCTGCGCAAGAATTAAGTGAAGCCTCTTATCAACAATATGCTCGTGCAAAACGTGGCAGTACGAGTCAACAAAAATCTACAGCAGATGCACAGGTTGAAATTGCAAAAGCAGCTGTAGGCGAAGCAAAAGCACTTGAGGCTGAGACACGTTTATTCTCTCCTATTTCCGGTACAATTTCAAAAACTTACGGGAAGCCTTCCGAGTTAGTCGCTATGGATGTACCTGTTGTCAGCATTTTAGAAGATGATGATTTATGGGTCAGCTTAAACGTAGGAGAAAATCAGTATGCTTCTGTTTATAAAAATAAAACCCTTGAAGGATTCATTCCCGCACTTAATCAAAATGTGACTTTTAAAATTAAAAATATTGATGCTGAGGGTGAATTTGCGACGATTAAAACTACTCGTCAAACTGGTGGTTATGATATTCGTAGCTTTAAACTTCATCTTGTACCTGAAAAACCAGTGCAAGATTTAAAAGTGGGTATGAGTGTTCTATTTAAAATTAAAGAAGAAAAATAACGTATGTTTGCCAGTATATTACGCGAACTAAACTATCTAAAAAGCAATAAATGGGATTTGTGCATGGTGACACTTATCCCTGCTTTTATCATTTTTTTGTTTAGCAGCATGTTTTACGCAGGTAAAGCTGAACACTTACCGATTGCGATTATTGACCAGGACCAAAGTGAACTCAGCCGCAATATTGAAAAGTATCTTTCGTTGAATCATACGGTAGATATTAAAACGATTACGGCAAGCCCTACTGAAGCGGAACAATTACTTAACGAAACTAAAATCTGGGGTTATGTTTTCATTCCAGACGGTGCTGAAAAGCGATTTGTGAAAGCGCAAGATGCTCAAATCAGCATTGCTTTTAACCAGTCCTTCTTTAGTGTGGGAAATACGATTTCTTCAGCAATGCTGGTAAGTACCCTCAATGCTTTAGCAGACTATGCAGGCCAAAGTTATCTTGCAAATAATATTCCCTATTTAGATGTACCTACAGCTCATGTAAAAGTATCAACGCTTTACAACCCGAGCATGAGCTATGAGTTTTATTTAGAGCCATTTATGGTTCCTGCCGTATTACATCTGTTGCTATGCTGCTGTGTTGCTTTTGCAATTGGACAAGAACTAAAACGTAATACTCTCACTCAATGGGTGAACCGAGAAAATTTTATTCAAGGCTTATTGGCTAAAAATTTGCTCTATAGCCTTATTTTCTGTTTCTGGACATGGTTGTGGATGTTTTGGCTAGTTGAAATCCGTGGCTGGTTCGTAGCGGGTTCCTTAAGTTTATTGCTGGTCGCACAGTTCTTACTTTATTTTGCCTATGCTTTAATTAGCAGTACCGTTATTCTTGCGACCAAGAATTTAAGTAAAACTTTTGGCTTTATTGCCGTCTATGGTGGCTCATCTTTAAGTTTTGCAGGCGTTACTCTGCCTTTAAATAATGCACCGATTTTCACTAAATTTTGGTCACTCATTATTCCCTATACACCTTATGCCAAGCTGCAAACCGAACAATGGGTGATTGGTAGCCCACTTTTCATTTCAATGATTCCCTTTTTAATACTTCTGGGTTACTGCCTTATTTACTTCTTTTTAAGCTCTCTGCTGCTTAAAAAATTAATTCGGGGAGCAACTCCATGAAAGACTTTTTAAAGGCTTATGGGCAAACATTTAAAGATATTGTTAGTAATAGTTCGGTTTTCACAACTCTGATTTTATCGGTCATTCTTTATAGCTTTTTTTATCCAACTGCCTATAAAGCTGAGCGTGCAGAATCAATTCCAATTGTGATTGTTGATGAAGAACAAAGCCTATTAACCTCTCAATTAATCGGCCAAAGTGCAAATAGTCCACATGTTCATATTGTTACCGTTACAAGTAATTTCTTACAAGCTGAACAAATGGTGCGTGAACAAAAGGCCGATGGTATTTTACTTTTACCAAGCAACCTAACTCAAAGCTTACGCCGAGGAGAAACAGGTGGGATTGGCTTATATCTGAGCACAACCAACTTTTTAAAAACTAAAGAAATTGGTTTAGGTTTAGCCACATCCATTGAAGCCACATTAAAAGAATATATTGAAAGATTTGGAGAGCGCACACATTTCCAACCGGCCCTTTCTATTCATCAAGTCCCGTTATTTAACCCGCTTTCAGGATATGGAAGTTATATTTTTCCAGCTGTTGCAGGTTTAATTATCCATCAAACTATTGTGTTAGGTTTAGCGATGCTAATCGCAAGCTACCGTGAACAACACCAAAAAATTACAGGTGTTCGCTTCGCTGGAATTTTTGCAAGTATATTTACCATTGGCTGTTTAGGATGTTTTTATCTTTTCGGTTTTACCTTGTGGTTCAATGACTATCCACATGGTGGGAACTTTACTGGATTGCTAGTCGCCGTTCCTATTTTTATTAGTTGTGTGATTGGATTAGGCATGTTGATCGGTTCACTTTTAGACATGCCAGAACGTGCTGGACATATTATTGTGTTTAGCTCTATACCTTTATTCTTATTAACTGGAGCTGCATGGCCTCATCAAGCCATGCCCGAGTGGTTACAATGGTTTGCTTGGTGTTTACCTTCTACACATGCCGTACAAATGTTTGTACAACTTAATCAGATGGGTGTTCCTTTAGCAACGGTTGTACCAAAATTGATATTTCTTGCGACAGCCGGATTAATATTAATGTGCTTAGCTTATTATCGACTTGTTAAAAAATCTTCTTCATAAAATAAAAAAGGAAGCTTACGCTTCCTTTTTTATTTAATTACGACTTACTCTTCTGACGCATCGTCATTCGTAGACACTGCATCTTCAGTATCTAATTCTGAAGTATCCACTTCTCCTTCGAGAAATTCTTCTTCATCTTCAACCGCTTCAATAGACACAACACCCACCAAGGTTTCTTCTTCGCTTAAACGAATTAGACGTACACCTTGTGCATTACGACCAGTCATTGCAACTTCTGCCGCGCGAGTACGAACTAATGTACCACCATCAGAAATAAGCAACAGTTCTTTGCTTTCATCAATAGATACCGCACCCACAAGCTCACCATTACGTTCACTTGTCTTAATTGCAATAACACCCTTACCACCACGTTTTTTGGTTGGGAAGTCATTTACAGGAGTACGTTTACCATAACCATTGGCACTCGCACACAGCACTTCACCCGTTTCAGGAACAACAACAAGTGATACGATGCGACTTACTACACTTAGCTCTGCTGAATCTTCATTATCATCAGATTCATCATTTTCAATTTCTGCATCTTCTTCACTTAAAGTGTTGCTTGCAATGCTAACGCGCATACCACGGACGCCTTTAGCAGTACGACCCATTGAACGCACATCAGTTTCAGCAAAACGAATTGCCTTACCTTCATTTGAGAACAACATGATTTGCTGATTACCATCAGTAATCGCAACACCAATTAAGGTATCCTCTTCATTAAGTTCAATTGCACGTAAGCCATTTGAACGAATGTTAGAGAACTGCTCTAAATCAACACGTTTAACTGTACCTGAAGCTGTTGCCATAAATACGTAATGGTTTTCTAGGAACTCTGTTAACGGCAAGATCGCAGTTACTGTTTCGTTCGCATCTAAAGGTAACAAGTTTATAATCGGGCGGCCTTTTGCACCACGTGATGCTTGAGGCACTTCAAATACGCGAAGGCGATATACTTTACCTACGTTAGTAAAGCACAGCACAGTCGCATGGTTTGAAGCTACAATGAGATGTTGAATAAAGTCATCACTCTTCATTGAAGTTGCAGACTTACCACGTCCACCACGGCGCTGAGCCTGATAGTCAGAAAGCGGTTGAGTTTTTGCGTAGCCTGTTTGTGAAACCGTTAATACAACTTGTTCTTCTGGAATTAAATCTTCACGACTAAAATCAATACGCGATTCAATAATTTCCGTACGACGTCCATCACCATACTGTTGTAAAACTTGTGCTAATTCTTCACGAATCACAGCCATCAATAAATTGAAATCATTAAGAATTGCCGTAAGTTCAGCAATTTGACCTAAAATTTCAGTATATTCAGCATGTAATTTATCTTGCTCAAGACCCGTTAAACGATGTAAACGCAATTCTAAAATTGCACCTACTTGCGTTGGAGATAGACGATAAATCGATTCAGACAAGCCAAATGGACGATCTGGGTTTTCACCTTCGATTTCATCTGGACGAACAGAAATAGCACCAGCTTTTTCGAGTAAAGAAACGACACCACCGCCAGCCCACTCACCTGCTAGTAAACGCTCACGCGCTTCAGCTGGGTTAGCAGAAGTTTTAATGGTTTCGATAATTTCATCAATATTGGCTAAGGCAACGGTTAAGCCTTCCAAGATATGACCACGTTCACGTGCTTTACGCAATTCGAACATGGTACGGCGTGTCACTACTTCTTGGCGGTGACGAATAAATGCCGCAATAATATCTTTCAGATTCATCAATTTTGGTTGTCCATTGTCAAGACAAACCATGTTGATGCTGAATGAGTTTTCAAGCTGTGTATTTAAGAATAAGTTATTTACAATGACTTCTGCGTTTTCACCGCGTTTCAAGTCAATCGCAATACGCATACCGTCTTTATCAGACTCATCACGAAGCTCTGAAATACCTTCAAGTTTTTTCTCTTTAACTAACTCGGCAATACGCTCAATAACTCTTGCTTTGTTAACTTGATATGGAATTTCAGTAAAGACGATGGTTATACGACCTGTCTTTTCATCTTCTTCGAAATGGTACTTACCACGAATGTGTAGTCGGCCTTTACCTGTACGGTAAGCATCAACAATACCTGATTTACCGTAAATAATACCGCCTGTAGGGAAATCAGGACCACTAATATATTCCATCAATCCTTCAATCGAGATATTCGGATTGTCGGCATAGGCTAAACATGCATTCACAACTTCTGTCATGTTGTGTGGTGCCATGTTTGTTGCCATACCAACAGCAATACCGGCAGCACCATTAATCAGCAAGTTTGGAACACGTGTCGGAACCACCTGAGGAATACGCTCAGATCCGTCGTAGTTATCTTCCCAGTCAACAGTGTCTTTTTCTAGATCTGCAAGAAGTTCGTGCGCTAACTTTGTCATACGGACTTCGGTATAACGCATTGCAGCTGCGCTATCACCATCAATCGAACCGAAGTTACCCTGACCATCTACCAATAAATAACGTAAGCTAAAGTCCTGAGCCATACGTACAATGGTTTCATAAACAGCTGAGTCACCATGAGGGTGATATTTACCGATTACGTCCCCAACAACACGTGCAGATTTCTTGTAGGCTTTGTTATAGTCATTGCCTAATTCGTGCATGGCAAATAGCACACGACGGTGAACAGGTTTTAGACCGTCTCTCACATCCGGCAATGCACGAGATACGATTACACTCATCGCGTAATCTAAATATGAATGCTTGAGTTCATCCTCAATGGCAATCGGTCGGATTTCCGATACGCTCATGCATACTCCTTCTTACAGATAGAAATTTCCATCTGCTTATATGTCTTGATCTTGCAAAAAATTTAGTTCCGAAAACTGAACTAAAGTCGAAAAAAATATAGCTGTATACTATAGCATAAACTGCTCATTAACTGGGAGTTTAGTAATCTGAAAATAGCATTTTTTTACAATAAAAATTCCATTAGAATTAATAAGTTAAAATTAGACATTTCTGCTTTTAAATGTATTTTTAAAAACTGCACAATTCGACTAAAATACAACCAACACAAAAGTGCTCCCTAAAGAGCACTTTTTATTTATTCTTAAAAATAAAACTTTTTTAATTAGCTTAGTTCAACGATATTTAGCTTAAACATTCTTGTTTTTAGTCAAATCTATTATTCTTCTGATTTCTTTAAAAATCATTTTAGAGTTTTTATTTTACAGGTCGATATTGAGCAGGAACCCACTGATATCCTTTTGAATTTTTACCAATATGTCCTATGCCAGGAAAAGCAACATGTGCCGCCCCCACCCACCATTGGTTTTTATAGGCTTGCTCAAAAATACTTTTACGGACTGCTATCGCATGCTTAGAGTTAGTATCAGGTTTATAACTTGCCTCGGGGTAAGGAAATTGTACTGCCGCATAATGTACAACATCACCTAAACCTAAGAACTTTTGCCCTTTCTGTCCATCTACCAAATAAGATGAATGACCTTCCGTATGCCCATGTGTCGTTATGAGTTGAACATTAGGTACGTTAAAAGAAGCTTTAGTAAAAGCAATCAATCGGCCAGCCTTCTGGTAAGGCTTTAATGCATCTCTGGTCATTTTAAATATTGGCTTAAAAAAATCAGTGGCTTTTGCTTCATTAACAGTCGATGTCCAGTAGTCCACATCCTCTTTAGCTAAATATACTTTGGCATTCGGATAAGCCATTTTGCCATCTAGCGTAATTCCACATAAATGATCAGGATGAGCATGTGTAATCAAAATCGTATCTATTTGTTCAGGTTGTATACCTGCCTTCTTCAGATTTTCACGTACATAACCCAAAGTTGGACCAAAACATTTTGCAGTGCCAGCATCAATTAAAATATTTTGTGTGGGTGTTTGAACAAGATAAGCAGAAAAATCTGTGACAATCTGATTATGCTCATCTACGGGAACAAAGTTTTCTGCAAACAACTGATTCGCTTTTTCAGCTGAAATACCCAATAAATCACTACGAGGTAGTCCTAACTCGCCATCAAACAATGCTGTTACCTTAAGGTTTCCTACTGGTTGTAAAAAGTAACCATCAACCTGATGAACGCTGGAGTTTTGTTGAGCATGTATGATAACACTGGCGCTTGCTAGCAATAATATCGCAATTGATTTTAATGATTTCATAATAGAGTCCTTAGTATTTTAATACCTCAACTCTATCCATTTTTATCTATCTAAATCGCTCAAAAATCTGTGTGAATCGCTCAAATTGAATTATTCGGCAGCAAGCACAGTCGGATCTACACCATAACGCTGCATAAAACGTTCACGAAAGATAGAAACAGATTGGTAACCCGTTTTTGCTGCAATAGTTTTCATGGGCAATTTATTTGAATATAACAACTCAAGTGCATAAGCAAGACGTGCATGGGTAATCGTTTCTCTTAAGGTCGTTTCTTCATGCTTAAGTTTGCGGCGAAGTGTTGCACTACTCACGCTTAAACGCATTTCAATCTCACTCGATTGCCAATGATGTTCTGGATTATCTATCACCCAATCATGAATTATTTTTGCCAATTTAGGTGGAGGCAGAATTAATACATCTGAATAATGCTGTTGGCATAACTGTACCAGTATAGAAGCAATGCATAAACGGGCTTTCACCAGATCATTATCAAACAAAGCCGTCTGCCACTCAGCTAGATGTGTAGCAAAATCATCGATTGAAAATTTTAATATGGCTCCAGTTTTATCTATAACTGGTTTAGCCCAAATCATCTGTGCAGCTTGAATCACCTCTTCACACATGGGTACAAGAATAGTTAAATATTCACCTGTCACTGGATCTGGCAGATTAACTGCATCAATAATCGTATCGGGTTTCACGATATACAGCTGGCCAGCACTTAAATTGATTTTTGTTGTTTGGATATTTAGTTGTTGTTGACCATGCAAAATGATGCCCATGTGCAACTGGTTCACTTTAATATTTGACAAGCCATGCTGATTTTTAGATCGAATACACAAATAATCTCGCGCCATATCTGCCCTTGCCAATCTCACAAGAGATTGATGCAACTGATGAGCCTCTACGGAAGCAGAAAAATTGATATTCATAATGATGATCTAAATAAAAACGCCCTTGGCTATTTATAGCACAAGGGCGTTTTTGAATAAGTGACAAGCTGTAAATTACAACTTGCTTACCAACTCTGGTACTACAGTGTTCAAATCACCAACTAACCAGTAGTCAGCAACACTGTTGATTGGCGCTTCTTCGTCTTTGTTGATTGCAACAATAACTTTAGAATCTTTCATACCAGCCAAATGCTGGATCGCACCAGAAATACCTACAGCAACATAAAGGTCAGGTGCAACGATCTTACCAGTTTGTCCAACCTGGAAGTCGTTAGGTACGAAGCCTGCATCAACTGCCGCACGTGAAGCACCTTGTGCTGCACCAAGCTTGTCAGCTAATGGATCAAGTACTTTATGGTAGTTCTCACCAGAACCTACACCACGACCACCAGAAACAACAATGCGAGCAGCTGTCAATTCAGGACGGTCAAGTTTCACGATTTCTTCAGATACAAAATTAGAAATACCTGCATCTTTCGCTTCACTTACTGCTTCAACGCTAGCAGAACCACCTTCAGCAGCTACTGGATCAAATGCTGTACCACGGACTGTACCAACAATGATTGCTTCGTCAGATTGAACGGTAGCAATCGCATTACCTGCATAGATCGGACGCTTGAATGTGTTAGCAGATTCAACAGAAATAATATCTGTGATCATGCTTACATCAAGAAGAGCTGCAACGCGTGGAAGAATGTTCTTACCAGTTGTTGTAGAAGCAGCTAATACGTATTTGTAACCTTTAGCCAAATCAGCAACTAAAGCAGCTACGTTTTCAGCTAACTGGTTTGCATAAGCTGCGTTGTCAGCAAGTAAAACCTTGCTTACACCAGCAACTTTAGCAGCAGCATCAGCAACTGCCTGAGCACCAGAACCAGCAACTAATACAGTAATATCACCACCGATTTTTTGTGCTGCAGCAACAACGTTTAAAGTAGCACCGTTAAGTACTTGGTTGTTGTGATCAGCGATAACTAAAATACTCATGATTTTATCCTTCCGTATTAGATCACTTTCGCTTCATTTTTCAATTTTTCAACAAGCTCATCTACAGATTTCACTTGTACGCCAGCTTTACGTTCTGCTGGAGCTTCAACTTTAACAGTTTTAAGCTTAGTACCAGCTGTAACGCCATAATCAGCAGGAGATTTAGTATCAAGTGGCTTCTTACGAGCTTTCATGATGTTAGGCAATGCTGCATAACGTGGCTCATTCAAACGCAAGTCAGTTGTAATGATTGCTGGAAGTGCCAGTTCAACAGTTTGTAAACCACCGTCAACTTCACGAGTTACTTGTACTTTGCCGCCATCAACTTTCACTTCAGAAGCGAATGTACCTTGACCCGCACCTAATAATGCGCCAAGCATTTGACCTACTTGGTTAGAGTCATCATCAATTGCTTGTTTACCAAGAAGGATAAGTTCTGGTTTTTCAGCATCAACAACACCTTTTAAAATTTTAGCAACTTCTAAAGCGCCAATTTCATCAGTGGTTTCAACCAAAATACCGCGGTCTGCACCCAAAGCCATTGCAGAACGGATTTGTTCTTGAGCTTCTTTAGGACCAACAGAAACAACAACGATTTCTGATACTGTTCCTTTTTCTTTTAAGCGAACCGCTTCTTCCACTGCGATTTCACAAAATGGGTTAATTGACATTTTAACGTTAGTAAGGTCAACCCCACTATTGTCCGGCTTAACACGAACTTTGACGTTGGCATCAACCACGCGTTTTACAGCAACAAGAGCCTTCATGTAATCCTCGGCTGTTCTAGCAAAAGTAAATGTTGAGAAAAGTATATTAACTCTTCAATTAAAATTTTTTAGGTACCCTATCTTGCAATGTGTTTGGCATTTCGGTCAAGTCACAATTTTCCAGAACAGCACAAAAAAAATGAAACCATCAGTTCATAAAAAAAATATTGTGCCTTATTAGGTGCTATTTCATTCTTTTTACACTCTATTTTATATATTGATTTTTATTATCTTTTTATCTTATTTAGCTTATTAGCCAGAAACATAAGATCGCCTTTAAATAATCGAGATTAGATGTTTTTGACTCAGGGGTACCGACAAAATATCCGAAGATCAAAATGGTCAATTTGACTATTTTCCCTATTTCTCTTAAACAAATTTCTAAAAAAATACAAATGATGTCTACATTCGTATAAGACTTGCCATTTTAGTCAACTTTATTATTAAGATAGTTTTTAAATCTATTCATTCTTTTGCGCTCTCGGATGAGCTCGATCATAGACTTGCGCCAAATGATCAAAATCAATATGCGTATAAATTTGTGTGGTAGACAAGTTGCTATGCCCCAACATTTCTTGCACCGATCGTAAATCACCACTACTTGATAACATATGGCTAGCAAAACAATGCCGCAATAAATGAGGATGTAAATCTACATTCACACCGGCTCTTTGCGCTTGAAGCTTTACACGCTTCTCGATTTGACGTGGGGTTAATACACCACCTCTTTGAGAAATAAAAACAAAAGCATTTTGATCAAAATGGCCTTTCCAGATTTTGTAAATTTTTAACCAATTCAATAGGCTTTCTTTCGCGTTTTTTCCAAATGGTACAATACGGGTTTTATTTCCTTTACCTGTAATACGCACCAGTTGCCGATTAAAATCTATATCTTTAATTGTTAAACCTTGCAGTTCAGCCAGACGCAAACCACTTGAGTAAAGCAACTCCAACATAGCTTTATCACGTAACCACAGTTGCTGATCAATCGGTTTTTCAGGCATAGGTTGATCTAAAATCTGATTAACCGTTTCTATGTCAATCATACCGGGCAAAGGTCTAGGCTGGCGTTTTAGCTTAAAATCATCAGTAGGATTAATTTCTAGATATTTTCCTTGTTCTGCCCATTTCATGAACTGGCGAATGGAAGTGAGATGACGCTGCATACTGCTTGAACTTAACTGGTCCTGCTCAACACGCTGGGCCAAATATTCACGTAAATCTGAAGCTTCAACATTTCTTAAATCAATTTGTTTGAGATCACAAAACTCAAGAAAGCTTTTAACATCTCTTTCATAAGCAGTAATCGTGTGCTCAGACTGGTTCTGAATTTTTCTTTCTTTTAACCACATTGAGAGCAGTTGTAATGCAAAATCCAAATTGCTCTCCATTTATTTGCTCATTTTATTTTTTCAGTGTACCAAAAAGTAGTTGATCAGGAAAATTGAGATCGTACAGCATAACAACTAACTACCTTATATATGTATTACACTTTAGCTCAAGTATTTGTCGGAACCTTGCTGCCATGACCACCATACTCATACCCTATCTACTTGCAATTACCTTACTTACGCTTACTCCTGGTCTAGATACGACTTTAATTATTCGTACCGCTACACTTGAAGGTAAATCTAAAGCATTCCAAGCAGCAGTAGGCATTAGCCTTGGTTGTATCGCGTGGGGAATTGTAGTTGCTTGTGGTCTGGGTGCTTTGCTCATGGCTTCTGATTTAGCTTTTAATATATTGAAATGGATGGGGGCCGCTTATCTTGCATGGCTGGGTTTGAATATGATTTTAAAACCCCGTAGTCAACTTGCAGATATGCAAGGGAGTAATTCAAATATACCCACTTCACAAAATTGGTTCATTAAAGGTTTTTTGGGTAATTTACTTAATCCTAAAGTCGGCATTTTTTATATTTCATTTCTTCCCCAATTTATTCCACCGCAAGCATCAGCTGTTACTTGGGTCATGGGGCTTGTGATGATTCATGTAGTAATTGGAATGTTATGGTCAACTCTATTAATTTTGGCTATGCAACCACTGTCACGTTATCTAAAGCAACCTAAGTTTGTGAAATATATGGACCGTATTACAGGCAGTATTTTTGTGTTGTTTGCTTTGAAATTGGCTTTGAGCAAAAAGTAAATCTAAAAAAGCGTGCTGATATCTAGCACGCTTAATATAACTTAAAGAGTTACTTCAGCTTTTTTAAATAGTGTTTTATTTGGATTGCAACTTCATCGGCATATTTTTCTGCTAATTGATGGTCCCCACCTTTCACAACATATAACGACGAATTTTCAAATTTTTGATTTAAATATTGACCTACCTGAATGGGGCTCACTGGATCGTTATCGCCCCAGATTAATAAAGTTTCAATGTTTATATCTAATAAAAACTCTTCGTAGTTAGCATTATTAGTAACAAACCAATCTGGATATTTTAAAAATGCTTGGCGGTATGCTTCTCGCCAGTCTTGCACATTAAATCTTTCAAGGTTAATTCCACCAGAAGTTGCAATCAAAACCAGCCCTTTCACCAGTTGAGGTTTTTGCAATGCTGCGGCAACAGCAAAAATCCCACCCATAGATTGAGCAATAATTACAGACTCATCATTAATTTGATTAAGAACATGGTTTGTTAAGTCTTTAAAATTTTTGACCTCTACAGATTCTGGTGTATCTCCAAAGCCAGGATAACCAATAATTTTTGTATGATACTGCTGAGGTAGTTTTTCAATTAATGGTTGCCAAAAACTAATACTTCCTGAAGCACCGGGTAAGAAAATTAAATTCATGTCATGCTTCTTCTAATTGTTTTAATAATGGTTCAAGCATTTCTTTCCCTCTTAAATGCTGTAACCATATTTCAGGAATCCCTTCATATCCAAACACAATTCCTGCCAATCCTCCTGCAACACAAGCGGTTGTATCAGTATCTTGTCCTAAAGCAATAGCTGTTTTAATGACGTCTTGATAACTATCTTTTTGCAGAGCAAAACGGGCTGAATGTAAACAATCTACTACGTAACCACTGCCTGATATTTTTTTCTCATGTGTTGAATCAAGAATATTATCGAGTTCTTGTTGTTCATTAACACTATTTTTATAAAGTTGCATCAGTATTGAAATACTAGATTTCCAAGCATTATTAACTGATTGTCCTTTCAATAAATATTTTGCCCATAAGCAATATAATGCACAACAAATTTTTGATCGGAGATGAGCATGGGTCAAATGGGACTGCTGATAGGCTAACTCAACTAATTGCTGATCTGATCCCCTATGCCATAATGTCAAAGGTAATGTACGCATCAACGCTCCATTACCATTCGAATGTTCATCTGTATTCGCTATCTCTTCTACAGATACCCCAGCTTCATAACGCTTTAATGCCTGAGCAGTTTGTACACCAATATCAAACACTTGATAATCAACCGCCATATAACCATAACGGTACCAATTGCGAAGACGGTTAGCAAAATCGATACTATCGAGTTTTTGACAATACAATAGTGATGCTAATAAGCACAGTGCCTGGGCTCCATCATCTGACCATGTTCCAATTGGAATATCGGGATAAGTTCGCCTAAAATTTTTAGGTGGAATCATATCAATATGCGAATAAGGAGGGAGCTGTGACGCTGAATGAAATTCATAAGGTACACCGACTGCATCACCAATCAGCAAACCATAAATTGCTCCTTTAATTCTATTTTGCATTTTTCCTCAATATTTATTCTTATAAAATAAAGGGGAAAGGCCTTATTTTAAGTCCTCTCCCCTAAGACAAATCTAATTTAGCCTTGGAAATAACGTAAATCCAAACGCCCATCATACACATGGGTTGTTGGACCAGTCATCCAAACCACATCGCCTTCTTGCCATTCGATTTGTAGCTTACCGCCAGCCAATTCAACTTCTACAGAATTAGCAAGTAAGCCACGGCGCATGCCACTTACCGCAGCAGCGCAAGCACCTGTACCACATGCAAGTGTTTCACCTACACCACGTTCAAATACACGAAGGCGCACATGGTTTTCATCAATTACTTGCATAAAACCAGCATTAACACGCTCAGGAAAACGTTTATGTGACTCAACTTGTGGACCAATACCAGCAACATCTGCTGTGAGTACATCAGGAACAATCGTTACGGCATGAGGATTGCCCATATTGACCACATCAATACTAATGTTTTGGTCATTGGCTAACTCAAGTGTATATAAAGCTTCCGGTTGTTCAGCAACAAATGGAATTTCATTTGGTAAAAATTTCGGGTAACCCATATTCACGCGTACCCAACCATTTTGCCCCAGTTCTGGCTTTACAATACCGGCTTTGGTTTGAACAGTAATATTGGTTTTGCTCGTTAAATGACGCTCATGTACAAAACGAGCAAAACAACGGACACCGTTACCACACTGTTCAACTTCAGAACCATCAGCATTAAAAATACGATATTTAAAATCTGCTTCTGGTAAATCTGGTGGTTCAACAATTAAAAGCTGATCAAAACCAATCCCAAAATGACGGTCAGCTAAGCGTTGAATTGTTTCTGTATCTAAATAAGCACGCTGGCTAATCAGATCAACCACCATAAAGTCATTGCCTAAGCCATGCATTTTAGTAAATTCTAATAACATCTCATTTACTCCTCAGGCAATAAACGTTCTTTTTCCCAAAGGGATTCAACTGTTTCACGCTCACGAATCAAATGAGCTTTATCGCCTGATACCATTACTTCAGCGGCACGTCCACGTGTGTTGTAATTTGAGCTCATTACAAAACCATAAGCACCAGCACCGAGAACAGCTAACAAGTCATTTTCTTTTAAAGCCAATGAGCGGTCTTTACCAATAAAGTCACCTGTCTCACAGATTGCACCAACAAGATCCCAAGTTTTTTCTTCAGTATCTGAACTTGGTACCACAGATTGGATATCCATCCATGCTTCATATAATGCAGGGCGAATCAAATCGTTCATTGCAGCATCAATAATGGCAAAGTTACGGTGGCTTGTTGGCTTGAGCAAATCAACTTTTGTTAAAAGCACACCGGCATTTGCGCTAATGCTACGGCCCGGCTCCATATAAACCTTAAGACCTAATTTTTCTAAAGCAGGTTTCATTGAATTTGCATATTCTTCAACACTTGGTGGTGTCTCATCTTTATAACAAACACCTAAACCACCGCCAATATCAATATGTTTAAGATTGATGCCAAGTTTTTTTAATTCATCAATCATCAACATGACACGATCTAAAGCATCAACAAATGGCTTAGTCTCGGTTAATTGCGAACCGATATGGCAGTCAATCCCAATAATTTCAAGATTGGGTAAAGACGCAGCATATTGATAGGTTTCATAAACGGTATCACTTGGAATACCAAATTTATTTTCTTTAAGACCTGTTGAAATATAAGGATGTGTTTTTGCATCTACATCAGGATTTACACGTAAAGAAATCGGAGCTTTCTTACCCAAACGAGCCGCAACTTTTTGAAGACGGTCTAGTTCTGCGTATGACTCTACATTAAAGCAGGCAATACCCGCATTTAATGATGTTTCAATATCAACTTCAGTTTTGCCTAAACCCGAAAAAACAATTTTAGATGCATCCCCACCCGCTTTTAAAACACGTGCAAGCTCACCACCAGATACAATATCAAAACCCGCACCAAGTTTTGCCAATACATTAAGAACAGCTAAATTTGAGTTAGATTTCACCGCAAAACAGATTTGATGATCAATAAAGTCAAAAGCACGATCCATATCTAGATAATGTTTTTCAAAAGCTGTTTTTGAATAAACATACAACGGTGTGCCAAATTGCTGCGCAAGCTGCTCCAGAGAACATTGCTCTGCGTGCAATACTCCATTAATGCGGGTGAAACTCATGAATGTGTCCTTATTTCAAAGCTTAAGGTGATGTTGTTTGGGTTGGAGCTGATGATGATTCAACTGACTGATCAGCCTTTTCATCGTTTTGCACAACTTGTTTTGGTTCTTTATTACGATAGAGCAAGTATTTTGCACGTTTGTCATAATTTGGATCAGAAGGTAGTTGTAATACTCCTGACTGACCACAAGCACTAAGCAAAACACTGCTGCTCAATAAACTGATGAGGCAAATGACACGACGCATCTGAGCACCTGATTTAAACAATTCGATGCAGTATACCGTGATCATGCAAGCGGCTAAAGAGTAAACTTAAAGAGAAAAACAATATGCATAAAAAACGCCAGCTTTTCAGCCGGCGTTTAGTCATAACCAAATAAGTTTAATTATTTTTTATTGCGTGGTTTATAGAAGAAGAAATAACCAATGAGCAAGATAATAAACCAGATTGGACTTACCTTAAGCGCCTTAAATGTGTCAGGCTCTAAAGACAACACATAAATCATGCCAACAAAGAAAATAATGGTGATCCAACATGTAAATAAACCACCCGGTAATTTAAATGTTGATTTGGCATGTAGTTCAGGGCGCGTAGTGTAATAGCGGATGTAACTCCAGATAATTAACAACCACACACAAATGAACAGAATCGTTGAAAGTGTTGTTGCAAGCGTAAACGCCTCAACGGTATTTGGAACAAAATACTGTAAAGCCGCACCTAACAATAAACACGCAGCAGAGAAATACAATGCATTTGCAGGTACTGCACGTTTGTTCAATTTACCAAAAGCTTTAGGTCCTTGGTCTTCACGTGATAGACCAAATAACATACGACTTGTTGAAAACACGCCACTGTTCATTGATGACATCACTGATGACAATACGACTAAGTTCATCAAGATTGCTGCTGCTGCAACACCTGCTTGACTAAACAAATTTACAAATGGACTGATGGCTGGATCAATTCGATTCCATGGTGTTACTGACATTACAATAATTAATGCGAACACATAGAAAATAATGATACGAATTGGAATTGAGTTAATTGCTTTAGGCAAATTACGTTCAGGATCTTTAGTTTCCGCAGCCGTTGTTCCAACCAGCTCTACACCAACGAAAGCAAAAATCGCAATCTGGAAGCCTGCTAAGAAACCATGCACCCCTGTTGGGAAGAAACCACCATTTGCCCACAAATGAGTAAAGGATGCCACTTCACCAGTAGTAGAAGTAAAGCCCGTAAAGATCATCCATAAACCCACAGCAATTAAAATGATAATTGCAAGGATCTTAATAAGCGCAAACCAAAACTCCAATTCACCAAACAAGCGAACTGTTAACAAGTTCAAACCCATAATGAATACGATGGCCGCAACACTGATCATGGCACCTTCGACAGGCGAGAAAGGTAGACCATTATTAAAGAATTGTAAGTAATAGATAATTGCAGACAGATCGGCAATACCAATTGTGATCCAGCATAGCCAATACGTCCAGCCTACAAAATAACCTGCCCATGGGCCAATTAAATCTGTTGTGAAATCAATAAATGATTTGTAGGCCAAATTTGAAAGAAGTAGTTCGCCAAGCGCACGCATGACAAAAAACACCATCACACCAATGATCAGGTAAATGAATAAGATTGATGGGCCAGCAAGACTAATTGTTTTGCCCGATCCCATAAACAATCCCGTACCAATTGCACCGCCAATCGCGATCAGCTGTAAATGCCGATTTGAGAGGCTACGATGGAGCTCACCTTGTTCATGAGACTCACTCAGATTTTGATTCGACATCTTATCAATACACTCCAGTAATTTTTTTTAGTCCGTTAGCTAAAATCAAAAAGACGATATCGCACCATTTGCAGGTATCTTTTAAATGTATATTTTTTGATAATTTTTCAGCTAACCGATTTTTATCTGTATTGCTGATGATTTCAAGCTACATACAATTAAATCTGATAATACGCACAAGCCCATAGCAATACAACGCACTTTACGGTCTAAAAACATGACTTGAACTTGTCTGATTTTTAAATTAAAAAGACGACTCAATTGACCGTTTTTCTAATATTCAATTTCATTTCAGTCATTCATCTGTTTATTAAAAACACCCCTTCTCGACCTTAATCTTTCAATTTATTTAACACATGACAATGACCTGATATTTTCGTTGTTTTAAATTAAGCAAAATGTATTCCACTTCAAAACTGATTCTCTATTTTGGTTTTGCTATACTCTATTTCTACTATTGATTAAGAAGTTTTTTAACTGAAGTCGAATATGAGCAAAGTCAAAACTGTTTACCGTTGCGAACAATGTGGTGCCGACCACCTTAAATGGGCAGGTCAATGTTCAGAGTGTGGTGAATGGAATTGTCTTAGTGAAGTCAGAGTTGAACCAACCACTGTGCACCGAGCACGTCCCAAAACTGGGGGCTATGCAGGCCAAGCCGCCAATATTACAACACTCAATAAAGTCTCAGTTTCCCATGAAACCCGCTTACAGACAGGGATTAGCGAATTTGATCGTGTACTTGGCGGAGGCTTAGTTACCGGTTCAGTTGTACTGATCGGCGGTGACCCCGGTATTGGTAAATCGACCATTCTGTTACAAACCGCGACTCACATGGCAAGCGAGAAAAGCTCTGCACTTTATATTACGGGTGAAGAATCTTTATCTCAGGTTGCTCTTCGTGCTCAACGTCTTGATTTGCCTACTGACAAATTAAAAGCCATGGCCGAAACCTGTGTAGAACGAATTTGTGAGGTTTTAGAACAAGAAAAGCCTGCGGTAGCTATTTTAGATTCTATTCAGACCCTTTACACCGAAACACTTCAATCGGCACCAGGTGGTGTTTCTCAAATTCGTGAATCTGCTGCATTACTTACACGCTATGCAAAAAATAGTGGCACGGCGCTATTTCTTGTTGGTCATGTGACCAAAGAAGGTGCACTTGCTGGCCCTCGTGTTTTAGAGCACATGGTGGATTGTGTACTTTACTTTGAAGGTCAATCCGACTCACGTTATCGAATGATTCGTGCTGTTAAAAATCGTTTTGGTGCGGTCAATGAACTGGGTGTATTTGCCATGACAGATAAAGGGTTACGTGAAGTTGCTAACCCTTCTGCCATTTTCTTGAGTCGTTATGATGAAGCGATCCCCGGTTCAATTGTCATGATTAGCCGTGAAGGGACTCGTCCTCTTTTGGTCGAAGTACAAGCTTTAGTTGACGATGCTCAGGGACAACCACGACGTGTGGCATTAGGTCTTGAACAAAATCGTTTAAACATGCTCCTTGCTGTAATGCATCGTCATGGCGGTGTCCAAACCACGGGGCAAGACGTCTATGTCAATATTGTGGGTGGCTTAAAAATTACCGAAACAGGTTCTGATTTAGCAGTTTTGTTAGCATGCGCCTCAAGTTTACGTACTAAAGCTTTGCCTCAGCAGCTTGCAGTTTTTGGCGAAGTTGGTCTTTCTGGTGAAATTCGTCCAGTCCCTAATGGTCAAGAACGTTTAAAAGAAGCTGCAAAACATGGCTTTAAATATGTCATTTTACCAAGAGGTAATGCGCCGCAAAAAGCAATTCCAGGCGTACAAGTCATTGCGGTTGCCCGCCTGCATGAAGCATTGACCGAAGCAATGCAACTTAGTGATGAATTGACATAAAAAAACATACTTTTATAGTTGAAATTTAGCGCAAATACCTTCATAAATACTATTACAATTTAATTTTAAACAGGAATTTCCTATGGAAGTACACCAGCGTGGCTTGATTACCGGTATTTTAATGGCTGCTTTAGCAATTTCGCCTCTTGCTGAAGCTAAACGTGCAGGTGGTGGTAAAAGCCACGGTATGGCACGCTCGACTACTTCAAGCCAGTCTTATCAACAACCTCGTCAAGTGACTCCTGCTCAACAACCTGCTACTGCACCTCAAAGATCTGGTCCAGGCGTTGGTTCAATGGTTGCAGCTGGTGTGGCTGGTGCTGCCGTAGGTGCTGTTGCAGCAAATGCTTTAGCTGATGACAAACCAACATCAACTGAACATCAAGCTACAGACCAAGCTGCTCAAGCACAAGAAGAGAAGAAAGGCGGAATTCCTGGCTGGCTTTGGGTATTACTTGCAGCAGCTTTAGCCTTTTTTGTTTTCCGCAAATTGGGCGCAAAAAAAAAATTAGCGGGTAATAATCCTTACGCACCAAACAACGGCGGTCAAAACCCATTTGGCCGTTCGGCTGCACCACAAGCGACACCACGTAATGCTGGAGATAATACAAACATCTTTGGTCAGTCTGTGGCTGGTGGCGCTGCAACCCAAGCTCCTTTTGGCGGTGTAACAACCAGCAATGGCAACCAACTTCCAGACGGTAGTGAACCAGCTGCGTTCTTGCGTATTGCACGTCAACGTTTTAATCACATCCAATCGATGAATACTGCAAGTAACATTGAAGAAATTCGCCGTTACTTAACACCAGAACTTTATACTTCTATGTATAACGACATCATGGAAAACCAAGATCAAGACGTTGCTGAATTTAGCAATCTTAATGCGATGGTTGTAGACAGTGCGACTGAAAATGGTCAATACGTTGTGAGCGTACGCTTCACAGGTAATGTGAGTGAAGATTTAAATAGCTTGCCACAACCATTTACTGAAATCTGGCACTTTGTTAAGCCTGCTGGCTCTCAACAAGACTGGGTTGTTGCAGGTATTCAACAAGCTTAAATTGAATAAGCTCTAAATAAAAAAGCCACAATATTGTGGCTTTTTTATTTGTTAGTTTTTAAGCAATATCTGCTGGGAATGTAATGACTTTTTCAATTTTGACCTGATCTATTGCAACCATTAATAGGCGGTCTATACCTAAAGCAATTCCCGAACATTCCGGCATATGAGGTAAAGCAGCTAATAGCTGTTCATCTAAAGGCATGACATGAAGCCCTTGCTTAGCCCGTTCTGCATTATCTGCTTCAAAGCGTGAACGTAACACGTCTGCATCGAGCAATTCATCGTAAGCATTGGCAAGTTCTAGACCTTCAATATAAACCTCAAAACGGGCAGCAACCTCTTCCCCATCTTCATCGAGTTTTACCTTTGCCAAAGATGCCATTTCTGGTGGAAAGTCAGTTAAAAAGACAGGTGCATCAAACCCCAAACTTGGTTCAACAAAATGCGAGAATAACAAATCGATATAAGCTAAACGGTCGTCGCCCAAATCAAGGTTTAATCCCACACGATTTGCCGTATCTTTGAGTTGCTTCAAAGTTGCTTGTAATGGGTTAATGTCTAAACGGTCCTGAAAGGCATGTTTATAACTTAGAATAAACGGACGAACTTCACCAAAACGATGCTGCAAACAGCTTTGCAATAAATCGGCGGTTTCATGCATTAAAGCTTTTAGATCAAAACTCGGGCGGTACCATTCAAGCATCGTAAATTCACTATTGTGTTTACGCCCGTGTTCATCGTCTCGAAAAACCTTACAAATCTGGTAAATCGGCCCACTACCACTTGCCAATAATCGCTTCATGGCAAACTCAGGCGAAGTCTGTAAATATTGAGTTTGCAATTTGCCATTGATATGACGCAAAGCTTGAACAGACGCTAAATGCACATCGGTGACACCTGCTTGTGAAACAATCGGTGTTTCAACTTCCATGACGCCACGTTCTGCAAAAAACTGGCGGATTTGGGTGTAGAGCTTGGCACGAGCTTTTAAGGCATCAATTGAACAAGTAGGTTGATAACTTAAACTCATGCCTGCGGCCCTCCATGTGCTGCCCACTCGCGACGCAGCGGATAGTTCTTACGTAATAAATCAAATGCTTTTTGCTCAACCTTGCCGTCTTTAATACAAGCACGTATGTTGGCGTCATCTTGTGCAATGTCATAAATTTGAGTTAATTTTTGCTTTAACACAGCCTTTAAATCATTACCTGAAAAATAATCTTCGCACGCAGGCAATTGTGTCTCGAAACGCTTATTTATATTGAACCCAAATTTTTGACAAAATGCTTCGTAAATCATTTGTGTACCGCGAGCCTTCCCTTCAAGGCTATAACCAGCAATATGCGGTGTGGCCAAAGCCAACATATCAAGAAGCTCTTCTGAAATGACTGGCTCATGCTCAAATACATCGAGCACAACTTTACGTTTTGTACGCTGAATATCTTCGATTAAAGCCGCTTCTTTAACGACTGGACCACGCGCACTATTAATTAAAATTGTATTAGGTTGAAGTGCTGCAAACGCTTGCTCATCAAAAAGATGATACGTCGCATGCTCACCATTTTTGGTTAAAGGCACATGAATTGAAATTGCATTCGCTTGTCGCAAGAGCGTTTCTAAGCTTACATTTTCAATTGAATCTAACTGTACATATGGGTCAAAGCCAATCACATGCCAGCCAAGCAACTGAGCCATATATGCTAAACGTTTACCGACGTTTCCAAGCCCAACAATGCCTAGGGTAAATTTTTCTTGTTGTTCTAAAAGGTTAGCATCTAAATACAGTAAAGCAGTAATTATATATTCAGCAACTGCTTGGGCATTACAACCTGCCGCATTTGCCCATGTAATTCCTTGTTTTTCTAAAGCTGGAATATCTAAATGATCGGTACCAATTGTGGCACTACCTACATATTTTATTGAAGTGTCTCGAATTAAACTATCGTTAACTGCTGTTACCGAGCGAACCAGTAAAGCTTGAGCATCTTTTACATCTGCATGAGTTAAGGTACGCCCTGCATGGTGTTGAATATCGCCAAACTCTGAAAAAAAGTAATCGGTAAATGCCAAATTTTCATCTGCGACGATTTTCATTGTCTGCAACTCATAGCTTATAAAAACGTTATTATCCTTTGAGTTGTAGCAAAGTACAATGTTAATGCCTTTAAATTAGTACTCTATATCTTGAACCTTTAGAACTTATAAACCACCGCTAAAATAGAAATAAGCCAGCACAGCCAATGTTATCCAAACTAGAATAATCAACACAGCGACCAAATAATTTTGAGGACGACGTTCTTGTTGTTCAAGCCATTCTTCAGCTTGTTGTTCTGCATCTAAAATGACGTGTTTGGGTGTAAAGCGAACAGCTAACCAAATGAGTATGGGTAAAATTAAAGCTTCATCAAGCAAACCCAAAATAGGAATAAAATCTGGAATTAAATCAATGGGACTAAAAGCATAAGCTACCGCCACAACAGCAATAATTTTTGGTAACCACGGCATTTGCGGGTGCTTCGATGCAAACCACAGCATAATAATTTGTTTTTTTAGATGTTTTGCCCAATCTTTTAGAGACTGCAACCAAGACATTGGGACACACTCCGACCTACCGAAGTCTGATAATAAAGTATAAAACTTCTGCTTAGCTTAAAATTAGAAAAAAATAGAAATGTAAATTTCCACTTAATTTGACTATCAGGTAATACAGCAAAATCAAAGTATCTTGACCATAAAACAAATTATCTAGGCTTTTTTGCTTTAAGCAGTATAAATTAGTTGAAAAGAAGCAATATTTAGAGAACGTATGAAGGTTGTGATTGCGCCAGATTCTTTTAAAGACAGTCTATCTGCTTTGTGTGTAGCTCAGGCAATTGCTCGAGGATGGCAAGAGGTTTTTCCTAAAGCCGAAACAATTCTATGCCCTATGGCAGATGGGGGTGAAGGCACACTTGAAGCGGTGTTAGAAGTCTGCAAAGGTGAATGGCGTGAAAAAACCGTAATTGGCCCCTTAGGTAAACCTGTTCAAGCAAAATGGGGATGGTTAGAAAAACAAAAAATAGCGATGATTGAAATGGCACAAGCCAGCGGCATACAGTTAGTTCCACCTTCAGAACGTGATGCCTGTCAAAGCACAACTTTTGGAACAGGTCAGCTCATTTTAGATGCTTTAGACGCAGGTGCAAAAGACATCATTTTAACAGTAGGTGGTAGTGCAACTAACGATGGCGGCACTGGTTTATTAACTGCATTAGGTGCACGTTTATTAGACTCGAACCAACACGTTTTATCCGCTGGTGGCCTCGCTTTAAAAACATTGTCAAAAATTGATTTAACGCATTTCGACCCGCGTATTCAGCAGACACGTTTTTTGTTGGCTGCCGACGTCACCAATCCACTTTGCGGTCCAAACGGTGCATCTTATATTTTTGGCCCACAAAAAGGTGCTACCCCTGCTCAAGTACAATTACTTGATCAGGCCCTTGCCCATTTTGCCGATGTCTCTGCCCAACTTCTGGGTTTCGATAAAAGAGATGAAGCTGGCTCTGGCGCGGCTGGAGGTTTAGGCTTTGCAGCAAAAAGTT
This sequence comes from Acinetobacter sp. V102_4, assembly GCF_031799005.1. Taxonomy (NCBI): domain Bacteria; kingdom Pseudomonadati; phylum Pseudomonadota; class Gammaproteobacteria; order Moraxellales; family Moraxellaceae; genus Acinetobacter; species Acinetobacter sp. V102_4. The sequence goes on from NZ_JAVQNR010000038.1 coordinate 358,894, forward strand.
ATTTAAATGCAGAGTTTAAAGCTGGGGTTGAAGTTGTGGCTGAACTTAACCAACTTGCCAGTAAAATTTCCAATGCAGATTGGGTCATTACAGGTGAAGGCAAATTTGACCGACAGACTTTAAATGGCAAAACAGTTTTTGGTGTGAGTCGAGTCGCGAAAATGAAAAATGTACCTGTTATTGTGATTGCAGGTACTTTAGGCGAAGGCTACCAAGCGCTTTATGAGCACGGTGTTACGGCTGCTTTTTCACTAACAAATGGTCCAATCACATTAGAACAAGCCTGCGAACAAGCAGCAGAACTCATTTTCGAAAGAACAATCGATATTGCGAGATTAATTCAGTTTAGCCAAACCAGCTTGAAAGATAAAAAAGCTTAATCGGCTAATTTTAAAAGGCTCTCTTTACAGCTTTCCAATATTTCATCGCTAAGCATGGATTGGTCTGGGCAGGCGCGAGACAAGGCAATTGCCCCTACAGATTGAGCAAGAATATTAATAGCTTGCTTTCTCAACTCTGGCGCTTCCAAAGAAACTTGTTTTGCTCGTTCATTCATAATGAACTGAATAAGTTGCTCAATACCCTCTTCAAATTCGACTTTTACTTCGTCTGGCTGTCGTGCAGCATCACAAGATAATGCTGTTAAGGTACAACCCAAATCTCGGTTATCTCGATGAGTGCGAGACACATAAAGCTGAATAAATTGAGTTAAGTTTAAACCTTCTATTCTTTTTAAAATCTGCTCAAGCCCGTGCTTAACGGTAATCGAGACAAGGTCTGTTTTCGAAGTGAAATGTTTATAAAAGCCGCCGTGAGTAAAGCCTGCGCTAGACATTAATTCGGCAATGCCAACTCCGTCATAGCCTTTGTTACGAAAGAGTTGAGTCGCCTTTTCAACAATTTTTTCTCGGTTTTCTTTTACCTGAGTTTTACTGACTTTCATGTTGGCCTACTCACTTTTTATTCACCCTACCGCTCATAATTATACATTGATTATGATTGACATCAAAACTTGTATATTTTAGATTATACTCATCATCTAAAATTAAAGCGTGGAGACATCACATGTCAGTTCAATCAAAAGTACTTATTACAGGAGCTTCGTCAGGAATTGGTTCTGTCTATGCAGACCGATTTGCTCAACGTGGCCATAACTTAATCTTGGTTGCACGAGACACCAACCGCTTAGATAAAATCTCAAAAGACCTTCAAGAAAAATACGGTGTTCAAGTCGAGTTCATTCAAGCCGATCTATCAAAAGATCAAGACATCAGTAAAATTGAAGATGTACTCAAAAATGATGCTGATATTGAAATTTTAGTAAATAACGCAGGTATTGCACTGAACGGAAACTTTTTGACTCAAGATATTAAAGACATTGAAAAACTCATTACTTTAAATATGACTGCGGTTGTTCGGTTGTCTCATGCAATTTCGCAACCTCTTCTACGCAAAGGTAAAGGCGCTATTATTAATTTAGGTTCAGTGCTTGGATTAGCTCCTGAATTTGGTTCGACCATTTATGGCGCAAGTAAATCTTTCATCCAATTTTTTAGCCAAGGCTTACATTTAGAGTTAAAAGATCATGGCGTGCATGTTCAAGCGGTATTGCCTTCTGCAACTAAAACCGAAATTTGGGAACGTTCAGGCATCGACTTAAGCCAAGTTCCACCATTAATGGATGTCAATGATTTGGTCGATGCAGCTCTGATTGGTTTTGACCGTAAAGAAACGATCACAATTCCTGTGCTAAAAGACGAAAATCAATGGAATAATTTTGAAAAATCACGTATCACATTACTACCAAACTTTTCTTCGGCTGATGTAGCCCAACGTTATAAAACTAACTAATACTGCTACCCAATTCTCAAGTAGGAAAATCTTATGAATGTTATTGATGCCATCCGTAACCGCCGTGCAGTTAAACGCTTTGACCCTACATTTCAACTTTCTGACGATAACAAAAAGCAGTTATTACAAGAAGTTTTAGCAAATGCTCCAAGTGCGTTTAACTTGCAACACTGGCGCCCTGTTGTGATTGAAGATGCTGAGTTAAGACAAAAGATTCGCACGATTGCATGGGACCAGCCACAAGTTACTGAAGCATCATTACTGATTGTGTTATGCGCGAAAGTAAGCTCGTGGGAAGCTGATGCTAAACGTGTGTGGGATGGGGCTTCTCCGGAAGTTCAAAATATTATGGTAGGTGCGATTGATCAATATTACCGTGACCGCCCACAAACTCAACGTGACGAAGTGATGCGTAGTGCGGGTATTTTTGCTCAAACTTTAATGTTGCTTGCTCAAGAGCATGGTTTAGACAGTTGCCCAATGGATGGTTTTGACTTTGATGCGATGGCGAAACTCATTAACTTACCTGAAGATCACGTGGTGTGTTTAATGATTGCAGTTGGTAAATCAGCTTCCGAGCCTTACCCACGTGTGGGTAAACTTCCTTTTGATGATGTAATTATTAAAAATACATTCTAAGTTTTTAGTCAGATTTTAGGCTTCCATACTATTTCTTAATTTTAATATGAATAGTTGGAAGCCTTTAATTTGGCAAGCATTTAGGGACTAAAATCATAAATTTGCGAACAGAAAATTAAACCACCTTATTCCTATCATTCTCGATGTATGACATCGTAAGATTAATTAAGCAGTCAACTAACTCTTCAAAAGTAAAACCCATATTTTGTGAAGCAAAAAAGTTCATCGTTAAGGCAATACTTGAATGAATCAAAATATAAACCATCATTTTTAAGTTTTTGATTTTTAATACTTCAGGATGCTTCATGGCATATTCAATCGCCAATACATTAATCGCTTTTACAGCTTTTACATGACTTGCTTCAGTACTATATTTAGAAGAAACACTGAGCCAATAAAAATATTTATTATTATCCTTCGCCAAAAATTCACCGATTTTTAAAAAAATTCTTCTGATTGCTTCAGGGATCTCTAAATCCAAAATTTCTGGAATTACCTCATAAATGACTTTTGATATTTCCATAATAAAGTGCTGCTGCATCTCAATAAAAAGTGCTTCTTTATTTTTGAAATACTCATAAAAACTTCCCGATCCTACGCCTGCTATCTCACACACTTTAAGTACAGTGGTATGGTCCAAGCCGTTTTTTATAACAGATATAAATCCTGCACTTACTATAGATTCAAATGTGTTTTTAGCTCTATTTTGTTTTGGTTTTCTTATAGTTACCATTGTTTTTTATCCTTCAAAAAATCCGTCTTTTTTCCGTATAAATTCATTGATAAATTCTAGTTGAAATCAAAATTTGATCAATTGTTTTTTAAAGATGAGTTAAAAAAATGAATACAGCTCTCGCTACAAATCAAAAAATTGTTCGTCGTAATGTTGAACTTTCTTACGATGCGAATAAAAGTTACTCTTTTTATTATGAAGAAAATCCTGTCGTTACGTCTTTATTCGTTGTACTTTCAGCTATGTTTCCCCCAGGTGAAATGTTCTTTATTGAAAGTATCAGAAATGTTCGAAATCAAATTAAGGATGAAAAACTTTTAGAAGATATCAGAGCCTTTATTGCTCAAGAAGCCTTTCATAGCCGTGAACATAAAACACTGAACAATCATCTCATCCATTCTAATTATCCTGAAGTGATAGAGATTGAGGCCAAAACCAAAGCACGATTGGATAAATTACGTAAACTTTCAACAGTCGAACAAGTCGCGGCGACAGTAGTAATGGAACACTATACAGCTACACTCGCTCGCCTATTACTCACAGACCAGTTAATTAAACAAAAAACCACGCAAGAGAGCAGAAATCTTTGGGAGTGGCATGCACTCGAAGAACTTGAACATAAATCGGTCGCATTTGATGTATTAAATGCGATAGGAGGAAATTCTAGCAAAAACAGAAAAGCAGCTTTAGCGAGAGTTTCAAAACTTATCATGCCAATTATGTTTGAATATTGGATAAAAATTTTGAAAAGAAAAGATATTAGATTCACCTTAAAACAGTTGAAAGATGGTATTTATTTAGGATTTGGCGGAATCAATCGCTTAGGAATTTTATCTAAAGCATTTGTCGATATGCTTGATGTCAGAGAAGAAAGTTTTGATCCTTTACACATGCAAACAGAGCGCCTCGAAGCCGAATTTCGAGAAAAGCTATTTGGCCAAGAAGGATTTCTCAAAGAATCGCTCAGCTAGAAAAGCAATATATAAGGCCCTCATCTGAGGGCTTTTTCAGACTTGATTCTCTTTAAAAATGTGTAGAGATTACATAGGCTCGCTAAATTTAAACTGCTTCAAAAAACATTCTAATATCATCTCTCTATCCCCTACTTGACCCGAGCTTAAAAGCTGAATAATCGCGCCTTCAATCATATATAAAAATAGTTTGGCATCCTGAAAGGAAACATCGGTTTTTAGTTTTATAAGTTGGCTATAGATTTCATTCAGTAGCCACGTTCTATACCTCACTGCGATTTGATAGGCTTTGGGATAGGTCAGTTTCGTTTCAAAAATGGCTTTAAATAATAGATAGTACAACCCTTCTAAATCGGTATGTAAAAGATAAAGTGCTTTGATTTTATCCATCATACCTGCACCTTGGTCGTAGTCAGCAATTGATACTACTTTTTCTTTTAAGCGTTCTTTTTGCACAGTTAAACAGATTTCGATAAACCACTCTTTAGAGTGAAAATAATGATAAAAAGTCGCTTTTGGAATTTGAGAATCTTTCACGATTCTGTCGATCCCAACAGTATGAAATCCGTGGTTGTGAAACAGATTAATCGATTTATTTACGACTTGTATGGCACGTGGGGAGATCACTAAATGTCGCATAGTTTTACCGTTATAAAATTATTGTTGTAGATAAACGAGATACTTTTTTGGGAGAAAAAAGGCATAGCAAAGCCGTAAAGACTGTGCGTGGCACATCTCAAGTTTTATTGTTGATTAAGTTTTTTGGTCGTGACGATTTAAAGCCTGAAAAGCGCAATGGCCATCAAACTGCTTTTAAAGTTTAAGTCGTGTCGATATAGACTTTGGCAAAGGCTGCCAAGAAATTAAGAATGTGCAAAGCCAACTCCTTTTTATTGGGAGTTCCGCCAGACATGAATAGGAATTATGGTGGCAGAACGAAAAGGGGTTCGCAGACTGGCTCAAGACCCAGCACACCCGAAGGTGTCCCCCTTCCGTCCTACCGCAACAAAAGGGAGACGAACGGGTCTACATCAAAAAAACGAATTTTTTCGATGCACTTGAGTACGGTCTGCGACAACCGACTGGCAATGTAGGCCAGCAGGCAAAGGATAGTGCTCCGCCCTTTTGCAGTCAAGCACACAAAATGACATTTGTTTTAAATTAGATCATTAAAAAGTAAGGATAAATAATGAGTGAGGTATTGTTAAAGTGGGGTTTATAAAGGGATTGAAATTTACATAGATATATTAGTTTAGGTGGGTACGATTAGAATATATAAAAGGGATATAGAGAAAACTGCCGCCCTATGACAGACTCTTTGTATAAGGTATATTCTATTAATTCTAAGTGAAGTGAATAATATGAAATGAATGATGCAGAGAAGTTTCAGCTCAAACTGGAGTTAACATTAAACTTAAAATCTGCTCAAGACATTCAAAAATGGGCTATAGATAAATTAGACAAAAACCCAGCAGATCTATTAGCTTTAGACATTTGTTTTTTCTCTAAAGATGAGGAAATCTTAGATTATTGTAATAATATTAGTATTGCTGAAACTAATGTAGAACCTACTCTTAAGAAAAAAATTCTTTATGAAATATTAAAAAAATATACAGAGATAACGCCCTCTATCGGATATTCAATAGAATTCATTTCTAATTTATTTGCAATATTAATAAAGATATCTAGATTTGCTGAAGATGAAGATCTATACAATTTTATAAATTATTATGATGATGAGTTATATTTGGCTTCAGAAGGTATATCTAAATTAGAATTAGATGAGATATGGCCTACTTTCTTGAAGGATCTTAAAAATTGGCTTTCATTACAATGTGAGCTTCTTTCATAGAATAACTGCTCTTAGAAATTAGCCTCACTTAAGGAGGCTATATCGTATCTTTCTAATAATTTTCCAATTCAAGCTCTAAATCATTTAGTACCTGTTCTATCTCTGGAGTTACACCATTATTTAAATGACTATAAATTAAAAAAGCCTATTGATTACAAGCTGTTTTAAGCTAGAAAGATTTTGTATAAGCTGCATTACATTAATTTTAAATGATCTTCATAACTCATTATCTCTAAAACGTGTAATTTACTTATTTCTAGTTTTTTCATAATATCTGGGATCAAAGATCTATTAGCTAAAAAGAGCTGATCAGTCCTATCAAATCCACCTTGTAACCTTATTTTTCGATTTTGAACATAAATATCCATCAACTGCTGCTCTCTTAGACTTTGTATAATGGTGGTTTTATATTCATCAAAATCTATTTTTTTATTATCTTTAAAAGAATACTCATCAAAAAGTTGATAGTAAAAGTTTAAGAATTTTTCCTCCCCACTTAAATATTCATCTAGACTATTATTTTTCAATGATATGTCATAGCAAATGATATTCGATTGATCAGCTTCTACTTCTGAAAGCCAATGATCAAAAATAGAAATAGAAATGACCGTGTCCCACATAAATTTACTCAAATTTCTAGAATTTTATAAGGATACATTAAGAGCTTTTCATCGTATAACATATTTAATTCAACACTAAATAATTTATAAACCTATTTTTACAGCTTTTGATGATGTAACTACAGCAGCCTCAGCCAATTTTAAAAGAATTGATGCAGCAGTTTAGATACAATTTAGTTAATCAGCCGATTAGAAATACTAAGTTTTTTACTTATTAAGCTGGTAAATTTCATATAAGCTGTATTGTGTATTTTAGGAAATTTTCATTTTTTCTAAGTCTAATAAGAGGAAATATATGTCCACATATTTTGATAAATATGGATATCTAATAGGATTTTTTCTGGGATATTTAGATATTCTTGAAAGCAACCAAGATATTTTAAATTATTTTCAAAAAAATCCTGATGAAATTCCTATATGTATTGATGAAATTTCAAAGCTAATAAATGATGATTTATTAGATTGGAAGATCTTCACAGATGAAGCAAATATTTACTTTCAATCTGAAACAGATTTTATTAATTTTTTTAATTGGCTCAAAACTGAATTAAACAAAATAACTTTAGAATAAAGTATTTATTAAGATATCTACTATATAAAATTAAAGAAAGGCAATATGGAAATTTCCTACGTAATCACGCATAGTCCACAAAGCTCTATCATAGATCCTATTGTTTCATCAGAAATTGAAGGTACTTTGATAATTAAAGTTAAAAATAAAATTATCTTCAATGAAGAGAATCTGCTATTACTGGAATTTGCCATTCACTTAAAACAATGGCTTGATAGAGATGAAAAGTCAAATTTTTCCTATACCTCCATGGAGTTTGAGGAAAAAAATATTCTCACTTTTGAAGAAGATAAAGATAATTTATGGAGAATTAACTCTGCCTGGTTCAATAAAAATCAAAACAATATTTATGTAACATATTCAGAATTAATAAATGCTTGTACTACTTTTATAAATAACTTTAAAAATGATTTTAAAGGAATAACCTTTCACTATTAGTAAATAAGAATTTAGAAATAGATTACTCAATAGACTATTAAAACTGTCTCACTAAAGTAGTGAAACAGCCTATTTGATATATAATTTATTTTTAAAGAGGTGTTCCACAAATATCTGTAGTGCCTGTTGGATAGGTAAATTGTAGTTTTGAATAATCAGATACTATTTCATATGATATTTCTTTACCTAAAGCACTTGAGTTGGAAGCATAAAATCCTTCTTCAATTGCAATAGCAAATTTCATTTTGCTTAATGGAGTTGTATAACTCCATGTGTATCCTCTATCGACTCCATTTACAATATAGCCAATTTTCTTGCTGATTTGATTGTAATAAACCCCAACTCTCACTGTTTCATTTGCTAAGACTTCATTTTGTGTCTGAGTTGGGGTTATATTTCCAGAAATAGAACTCATAAATAAATTTTGCTGTGAACCATACGCACTTCCAAAACTTGGTGCGGCAAAAACAATACCGTCATAATTACTTGTTCCCGTGATAAATCCTGAAGCTAGTTCATTTGAATTTAGATTTATTGGTTTCTTGAAAATATATTCAAGAGCAATCACATTAGACTGAGCAATATTGGTATCAGATTTAGTTTTTATAAGTGTTCCTATGTTTATATTAGCCAAAGCCTTAGTTAACACTTTCTGCCCAGTTATTGTTATATAGTTGCTTGGATTTGGTGTCCCTTCTGGTGTTTGCGAAGCACTTGGATCAATCTCTAGATCACCAATTTTACACTCGGCCCAGCTCTGTACACTGATAATTAATAAGCTAAAAATCAATATATTTTTTTTCATTATTTCACCTTAATTTTATTGTGATTTTTGATTGTATGGCAAAAATTTAAGACGTAGAAATTTTTCAGATAAAGAGACAATAGGTTAAGCTCTATAGTGATTTATTAGATAGGTGTTTTTCTAAAAACAAAATAATATGTATTAAATAAAAGTAAGATTACTTACCAATCATCAGCAATATTTATTAATGAAACTAAAAATTTACTAAAACTACATCTGTAACTCTTCTAGTACTATTTTTAATGTCTTAACGGCTGAAGCCCTAAATATAGTATTACCGTCCATAAGCTTATTTTTATCTGTCCATGCTATTGCTGCAAGACATTGAATACCGACATAGCATAAAAATTCCCTTTGAGGAACTTCTTCTCCATAAGTCATTTCCCAACCTCGTAGAAATGAATTTCTTAATTCTAAATCAGAGAAATCTATATCTACCCAGACCATCTTCGCTAGATCATAAACCGCATCTCCAATACGAGCAGCCTCAAAATCTAAAACACCAGAGATTTTATTACTGCTAGTTGCAAGAAGGTTCCGACCAATATAGTCACAATGCAAAAGACTCAACTGCTTTGGTTCTCGTAAATCTTTGCAATATGAAAGCAATACATTCAACTCATAACTAAATTCTTGATAGTCAGCTTTAGATGGATTAATACGGGACATCCACTTTGATGTCATTAATTTTAGATGTTCGCTCCATAAAGTTGGATATTCAGAAGAATTATCTCGTCCCTTCCAGAAATTCATCTCAAGTAAACGACAAGAATTAATCTCTCGATGAAAACTTCCTAGAGATGATCCTGCGGATTTTAGCAATAATAACTTTTCTGTTCTCGAGCAATTTTTTAAAATACTGTTTACTGGCTGCCCTTCTAAAGTACTCATTACAACAATAAAATAATTTCCCCATTCAAATTTATTTAATAACTCTGGGGCTAGGGAAAATGCCTTAAGCTCATTCAATATTTCACAATATCTGTCATTATCTACTTTTCGTGTATACGCCTTTACAAAGACCTCTCCTTGAGTAGTTTGTGCTTTGTATACAGTAGCTCCATCTCTATGAGTAACTAAACTCAATGTCTCTGCTTGAATTCGGTTAAGTAAACCATCTAAATTTTTCATAATATTTTATTAAATATATAAAGTTATAAACTCTATTCATTATATGATAAAGAATACATGAGAGGCCCTGTTTTATAAGGACTATTAGAACTTCGAAAGCTCTAAATAAACAAAAGCTAAGCCATATTTCATATAACCTGTATTTGTATTTCAGGAAAATTTTAAATTATAAAGACAAGGTCAAAGTAGGTGAAGATAATCTTATTAGTATCGAGTAGTGTACTTGTAGCACTTACAGCTATTTATTTCATTAATAAAAAAGAATCTGAGATATCTCCAAAAGAATTTGTTATCAATTGGGGGGAAAGAATGAAAAAATCACCGAACGGTGGACCAGGAAGAAATTGCTTTCCTACCAATTACTCAGTAATTCGTTACCCTGAACTAAAAGAAAAATTATTAGAAGCTAAAAAACTCAATTTATTTCATCCCGATCAATCAGGAAATGGACTTTTAGAGATTCCTTTAAAAAACTGTTTTAGTGAAGCAAAGCTGGTTGACTTAAAAGTTGATAAATCTAGAAATATGGCTTGGGCTGTATATCGATGTGAGAAAGATGGAATGGGATTAGAAGTAAAATTATCTAGCTATGAGGACTGGTGTAGCTATACTACTTATTTAACAAAATGGAATTTTCCTATAGGAAAATATACTCCTATTTCTATACCCTAGATTTTTTTATCCAGCCATCTGTTATATATTCCGTCACTGGTACAAGATAAAATATAACGATATATAGGAGAGTGTTCTCTCCTACACGCTATAAACAATAAAATTTAATGAGAAGTTATGGATAACTGGAAGCATATCATCACCGCCGTTGTTGTGACTATTATTGCAACAGTATTAATGCCTTTATTTTTAAAGTTTAACCCCCTAAAACTTTCTTTAGCTTGTTTCTTGTTTTCCACTTTAGGTTTTGGTGTAGCAGCTACCTATGGCCGTAAATCTAATAATCGAGGAATAGATGGTGATTGGGGAGCACATGGCTTATGGAAAGAGATATTTAATTTAGAACTAGTAACTATCAGCGTAGGCGTGGGATTTTTTATTACTCTTATACTTATGTTAGCAATTTATTTTTCTAGAGAATAATATTCTTAAACTAATAAATAAAAAAGCTCTAAATAAACAAAAGCTAAGCCCCGATTACCGAGGCTTAGCTTTAAAATAATTTTTAATTAAAAAACTACTTATTTGATGTCTGTAAACTCAGAAACAGGTTTGTTGACTTCAACTTTTGTGCCAGCAAATTTTTCGCTCACAAACTTTTGTACTTTAGGTAAGTGGTAAAGTTCACCTAACTTCGTATAGATCGGGTCATTTTTATTCGCTTCAGCCACACCTAATAGGTTCACATAAAGCTTTGTAGACTGGTCAATAGGTTCACGGAAGATAGAATCTTTCAGTACGTTTAAGCCACCTTCAAGTGCCAATGTATTACCCAATACAATTGCATCTACATCGTTTTTAACACGAACTGCTGTTGTCATTTGAATTGGTTTTAATTTTAAACCTTTAGGGTTTTCAGCGATGTCATTCGTTGTCCCTTTTACAGGGTCAAAGTCTGGTTTAAGTTTAATGAGTTTAGCAGACTGTAATAATGTTAATGCACGCGCTTCGTTAGCAGTATCGTTAGGAATCGCGATTGTAGCGCCTTGTGGGAACTCATCAACAGTTTTAACTTTATTTGCATAAAGGCCCATTGGTTCCAAGTAAGTTGTCGCAACAGCAGCAACTTTAGCTGTATTTGAAGCGTTATAAGCCGCTAAATAGTTAAATGACTGGAACGCATTTACGTCTTGTTCGCCACTTGCTACAGATGTGTTCAACACAACGTAGTCAGTCAGGTTGGTCACTTCCAGTTTAATGCCCGCTTCTTTAGTCTCAGGAAGCGTTGCAACATATTTCCATACGTCAGTGTCTGAACCTGTTGAAACAAGTTTAATTGTGCGTACTGACTCAGTTTTGTCATTAGCTGGTGCTGTATTTTCAGTTTGTGCAGGTTGTTTATTACATGCAGTCAGTGTAAGTACAGATGCGCTGAACAGGACACTAAATAATTTTTTCATAGATACATCCTAAAATAGGAAATGCCTACTCTTCAAAAGAATGAGGCATTCCCAACCATTGGGTCAAATGCAATATTTGGCTGGAAGTAATTTCCAGATATATAAGGGTTTAGAAGCCTGAATTCAGCCTAATTTCTTCCTTGATCTTGCTCGCTGAACAATAGAATTATGTTTTGAATCAGTTTCTAAATATTGGATCATCATATATCAATAAGTGAATATTCTACAAATAACTTGTTCGATTTTGATATATAGACACGCTCTTGATAAGATACTGAAAATAAAAAACATATTATATAAATGAAGCAATTTTGATTAAAATATGTACTTATTTGATTTATATGAAATTTTCAGGATTTGTTAGCAATATTTAAGCTAACTATGACTGTAATTTATGTCCTATGCATAAAAAAAGCCCCTGTTTTCACAAGGACTTTTTTAAATGAGATGATTCAACTTAATATCAATTATTTATGAACCCAAGGCACAGCTGGCGAACCAATCCACGCAGATTTAGCAGGAATATTCTCCCCTTTCATAACTAATGTTAATGGCCCTAAAACTGCATGGTGACTAACATTGGCGTTATATAAAATAATACTACGCGAATTTACCACCACATCATTTCCAACATTGACCTGCCCGATTTTCATAATACGATCTTCAAACAAGTGAGTTTGTGGACCTGAAAAGCTATTAAATTCAGCACGGTCGCCAATACTCACACAGTCAAATTCTGTGATATCAGCCGTATCCATATAGACATCTTTACCAATTCGAACACCTAAAATACGCAAGAAGAATGGCAACATTGGCGTTCCTCTTAAGTAGTTCAGGAAGTTTGGAATCGCAACCGATTCATATAAGCTGGTAATCCCTTCACTTAACCATACAAACATGGTCCACATTGGCGCTGAACGAGGTTGATAACGTCCAATCAAAATCCATTTTAATAGAGCCACAATAACGAAACAGCCGACGCCATAGAGCAGCCCTGCAATGGTTAATGCTAATAGTCCTTTCGCTATGCCGTAGTTATTAATAACATCAATAACGTCTAATACAATCATATAACCTACGCCAATTGCGAGTGCGGCTGGCAATACAACACGAAGTCCTTCAATAAAACCACGCATGAAACGGCGCTTGGCACTAGGTTTAAACGTTAAATGGTCAGGATATTTTTCAGCAGCTTCACGTGCAGGCAATAATAATGGCGGAGAACCAAACCAAGTTTGACCATCATACATCTCAAGGTTATCTGGTGTTTTTGACTGTACGCCAATTAAGACATTGTCTGGCAAGACAGTTCCATCAGTAATATAAGCACTGTTTCCGACAAAGCTACGATTCCCGATTTTGGTCGATTTTAATGTCATCCAACCGCCTTTGATCTCTTCATCACCCAACATTACAGCATCGGCAATAAAGCTTTCTTCGCCCAAAGTCAGCATTTCAGGAATAACACCATTTGCGGTAGAAATTTCGGTATTTTTACCTACTTTCGCCCCTAACATACGGAACCATATCGGTGCATAAATCGTAGCAAACAGGCCATGCAATGTTTGTAAGCTTGTTTCTAAAATTTGAGATGCAAACCATTTACGATAATACGTGCTGCCATGAACAGCGTACGTTCCAGTCTCAAGATGAGGCAATGCAATTTTACGTATTGCTGAAGAAATGACAGCAGTAATCATCATCATTGCACTAGCTGGAATCGCTAAAGCAAAATAATAAAGTGCGATTTGCAGGTGGTTATTCGGATTAATATTAAATACGTTTACATCTAACCAATCGACCAAAAGGAAACTTGGGAAAATTGGAATAAAGAACAGACAAGCAATGATTAACGCACTAACACCATAATATCCATATTCAGAAATTTTACGAATGAACGATAATTTAGGACGTTCTGGCATTTTAGCGTGTTCATCTACATGCCCTATTTTCTTAGCTGGCGTACCATCCCAAATTTCGCCGGCTGGTACAACCGTGTCATATTCAATTGAAGTTAAGGCATTTACATGAGCTTGTTTTTCTAACACTGTATTTTCTTCTAATACAGCATACGAACCCACATAACTATCTTCTTTAAGATGAATTGAACCCAACACCAAATGACCATGTTCGACTTTGGCATTTTCTAAATTCACTTGAGAACCAATACTCACACCGTCTTCAACTGTTAATAAAGATGGCATGCGAATATGAACCGAACTAATGGTGACATCATGTCCGATTTTCGCACCCAGTGCTTTTAAATAGAGGTTAAGTAAAGTTGAACCCGACAATAAATAAACTGGTGAAATATTACTAATACGGTCTGCCAACCACCAACGGAAATAAGTCATCCCCCATAGTGGGTAACGTCCTGCACCAATGCCCAACATTAATAATCGTTTCACCGTAATTGAAAGTACAAAACTGCTAATAATGACACTGACATAGACCAATAGAGACAACAAGATCGCATACGGGATGCTATCTCGGGTTCCCCCTGTAAAATAGTGATAGGTAAAGAATGGTGCCAACCACTGCAAAATATTAATTGAGATTAAAACGGGAATAGTTGCAAACTGAGCAATACCACATAGCCATTTATAAGTTTGATTGCGTGGGTTGTTTTGCCCAATCTGGCTATCAAATAAAGTAGGCTCTGGTTGCTCTAACATTAAAGCTGCAATAGCCCCCACTCTTCGGGCTTGATATAAGCTTTGAATTGTAAGATGGCTATATTGAGGATGTTCACGCAGGTTAGAAATTAAAACGGCTGCTAAAAGCGAATGCCCACCTAAATCATCAAAGAAGTCCGAATCTAGCTTAATCGGCATGTTTGGAAACAGGCGAGTCAAAATTTCAAATAAGATTTCTTCTGCTGGATTTTGCGGCTGGTCAGATTCACTACGGTCAATCACACTAGTGAGCGGTCTTGCTTTTAACGCTTTACGGTCAATTTTTCCAGATAATAAACGTGGTACTTCTTCAATAATCTCAAAACGATTCGGCACCATATAAGGTGGTAGACGTTGACCAAGATTATGTCGAAGCTGCTTAATTTCTATCGGTTGTTTGGCATCAAGTTCAGGTGCAATAAAAGCAATCAGCTGATCAATTCCGTCTTCTGCACGTAGAATTACAGCCGCGGTACCAATGCCATCAATATCGCAAAGTGCCGCTTCAATTTCACCGAGTTCAACACGGAAACCACGGATTTTCACCTGATCATCAGCACGACCTAGGCAATGTACTTGACCAAATTCATCAATTTTTGCCAAATCCCCAGTACGGTAAAGCAACTCTTCATCCGCACTCATTGCCCAAGGGTTTTCAATAAACTTATCCGCCGTTAAATCAGGTCTGCCTAAATAGCCTGGTGCTACACTCGGACCGAAAATGCATAGCTCACCTGTTTCACCTTGAGCCAGTAATTCTCGTTCTGCATTAATCACCAACATGCCGTAGTTCGGTAACGGTTTTCCAATCGTGACGGGTTTACCACGTTGTAATAGCTCTAAGCTTGCAGTAACCGTAGTCTCAGTTGGGCCATAGGTGTTAAACATTTGATGATGAGGTAATGCCCAACGGTCAACAAGTGAGTCTGGGCACATTTCCCCACCTAAGTTGATAATGCGTAAATTTGGTACATCTTCAGGGAATAAAGCCAGTAATGTTGGTACAGCATGCAATACTGTAATTTGTTCCTGCTTTAATGTTTGGCATAAACGTTCAGGGTCACTCACCAAGTTTTTTGGAGCAATCCATAATGTTGCCCCAACCAAATAAGAAAGCCAGATTTCTTCAAATGACATATCAAAAGCGACTGAAAAGCCTTGATAGACCTTGTCTTGCTCTTGAATCCCTAAAATACTATTTTCACTACGCAAGAAATGACAAATATTTTTCTGGGTAATCACAATACCCTTAGGCTTTCCAGTTGAGCCTGAAGTGTAAATAATATAGGCAGGTTGATCGGGTGTAGTTTTCGGTAAGCTTACTTCTTTAATAACTGGCTGTTGTAGCTCAGAGTTTGTCCATTTGGTTTGTGGCACTTCAGCTAAATGTTCATACCATTCATCTGTAGTAATCATTCCTACAGCTTCAGCATCTTCAAGACAAACTGCAATACGGTCTGCTGGCGTATCCATATCAAAAGGAAGCCAAGCTGCGCCACTCAAACAGATCGCCAGTTGTGCTTTTAAAAGCTCAATACCCCTTGGTAGCCATAACCCGACAATATCTCCCGCTTTTACACCATTTAAAGTCAGTTGTTGCGCCATAACAAAAGCTTGCTGATATAACTCTCCATAGCTCAGCATTTTATTTGCTTCAATTAAAGCTGTTTTATCTGGGAGATTTTGAGCAGTTTGAATAAAAATATCGGCGAGTACTTCATCTTGCAAAAATTCGGGGTGAAATTTACCACGAATAATATTTTTCGAGCTTGTTACGCATTGGTTCATTTTTATAACTCTCTTTAAGTTCTTGATTTAACTTAAATACAGTCATGTTTAGATTTTTATGACTTATTAAAGAAATCAATTGTTAGGCAACAAATTAAAGAGTTGAACTTAAATGAAGATTAAAGATTTTATTTTAAGCGTAGAGAGTGAGTTATTAACTTAGAAGAACAATCGATTTTTATGACTTATAAATCAAACTAGGGCGACAATAAGTAAAAATATAAGCACGTGTTTCAATAAAACTTAAATAGCGTTATTCAAAATTGATATATAACGAATTACTCATTACACAAGGCTACTTCACGAACTAGGGCAAGGAAGGCTTTCAAACCAGCAGATTGGTTGCGTCTTCCTGAATAATATAAACAGAGACCAGACATACAAGGCATCCAATCCTCTAAAACAGAAATAAGTTGACCTGACTCAATTTCAGCACGAACATCCTGTTCCATAAAGTATCCTAGGCCAATGTTCTCTAATACTGTAGCTCTTGATAAGCTTGCTTCATCGAGGGTAATCGGTCCTTGCACATCAATTTGAATAATTTCTCCATTTTTTTCAAACTTCCAGCTAAATAATGCACCATCAGGGAGACGTACTCGAATACATTTATGTCTAAAAAGATCTGTTGGTATTTTTGGCTTTCCGTAACGCTCAAAATATTCAGGCGAACCAACAACAACATATCTTTGAAGTTTACCAAGAGACACTGCAATCATGTCACTTGGAACAAGATGGGCAACACGAATGCCTAAATCAAAACCATCAGCAATAATGTCAACAAGTTTACCCTCAGTCACCAAATCAATATTCATTTCTGGGTAACGTCGAAGAAATTCGATAATCACAGGAGAAATAATTTCTCTCGCTGCAAATGCGGCCGCATTAATTCTTAATGTACCTGAGGGTGTTTCTCTCTGCGAACGTACAATATCTAAAGCGCTATGAATATCCTGAAGAGCAGGCCCGACTTGTTCTACAAAAAGTCTGCCTGCCTCTGTCAATGAGACACTACGTGTTGTTCGATTAAACAGACGTACACCCAAATTTTCTTCTAATTTACTAATTGCATGACTTAAAGCTGTTGTAGACATCCCAAGTTCAATCGCAGCGCCACGAAACGTTCCACGTTTGGCGATTGCCATTACTGCTTTTAGATCATTTAAATTTGCTCTTTCCATTATCCTGATTTATTCAACTAAACATCCCATTTTATACGGATTGTTAGAACAATCGTCAAATTATAAAATTTAAAACACCAATTTGGATCATTCAAAAAGAGCGACTCATGAAAGATATACCAGAAGTGGTTAGTGCATACTTTGATGCTGATCAAGCAAACGATATAGATGCTTTAAACCAAATTTTTTCTGACTCTGCCATTGTTGAAGATGAAAATAGTCTATACACAGGAATTGTGGAAATTCGTACCTGGTGGCTAGCAATGAAAGAAAAATACCAATATTTTCTTGAACTTATTGAGATTTCTAATACAGACCATATCAGCACGGTTTTAACACAAGTGAGCGGCAACTTTCCGAATAGTCCTGTGAAACTTAAGTTTCAGTTCACACTTGAAAATGGCAAAGTTGTTAAATTGAGGATTTATTAATGGAAGATTTTATTACTTTAAAAGGAAAACGTGCCTTAATCACGGCGGGTACAAAAGGTACTGGTGCTGCCACAGTTCAGTTATTCCATGAACTTGGCGCAACAGTACTAACCACTGCTAGAACTCAACCAGATTATTTACCAAATAATACACATTTTGTTTCTGCTGATCTCACAACTCCAGAAGGTTGTGAAGCTGTCGTCCAAGCAGTACAAGAGATATTAGGCGGTGTGGACATAATTATACACATTCTTGGTGGTTCATCAGCACCAGCAGGTGGATTCGCAGCATTAACCGATGAAGAATGGTATAAAGAACTTCACCTAAATCTGATGCCTGCAATACGTATTGATCGTCAATTAATTCCCGATATGCTTCAGCAAGGCCAAGGTGTTGTAATCCATGTTACGTCAATACAACGCTCACTTCCGTTACCAGAAGCTACGACAGCTTATGCTGCTGCAAAAGCAGCACTAGCGACTTATAGTAAAAGCCTGTCAAAAGAAATATCCCCCAAAGGTATTCGGGTTGTTCAAGCCTCGCCAGGATGGATTGAAACAGAGGCATCTATTGCTTTTGCAGAGCGACTGGCTTTACAAGCTGGCACAGATTACGAGGGTGGTAAAAAGATAGTTATGGATTCAATCGGAGGAATTCCTATGGGACGACCTGCTAAACCTGATGAAATAGCAAATCTTATCGCTTTTTTGGCATCATCCCGTGCGTCTGCAATTACAGGTACTGAATATGTGATTGATGGTGGGACGATTCCTACAATTTAATAGTCATATTGAATCACTCCATACTATATTTTCTCTTTACTTAAGCAGTTTATAATTACACTAGACTGCTCAATTAAAAAATGGCTGAGAAAGTAAGAATAGGAGATTCGGACTATTCCAATCTACGTTTTAGCATGAGGTGGGCTGAAGATAAAATAACAGGCATAAAAAAAGCCCTCGTCATTAACAAGGGCTTTTTAAGAATTTGGCGGAAGCGGTGTCCGTCTAACAGCAGTCTTATACAGTCCAATATAATAAATAATAATTATATAATTCAATATATTAAAACAAAAATCATCCAATACAGTCTTGCACAATCTAGCTCTTTCCAATATTCTTTGAGGGGTAGGTTGTGGGGTAAAAGGTAGATGCCAAAAAAATCTAAAGAGCTTTCAGCACTCAGTGTATCAAAAATTAAAGAGACTGGACGACATTCTGTAGGGGGTGTTGATGGCTTATGTTTGAATGTTGAAGGTAATTCTCGTGTATGGATTCTACGCGCTACTTTTGGAAAGCACTTTGGTGAAAATGGAAAGCTAAAACCACATCGCCATGATATTGGTCTTGGTCCCTACCCTGAAGTTTCTTTAGCTGAAGCACGAGCAAAAGCTACTGAACTAAGATTACAAATCCGAAACGGAATTGATCCTCTTCGACATAAACAGGAACAACGCGAAGCTTTACTTCTTAAACAACAGCGTGAAAAAACTTTCCGTGAATGCGCCAAGATTGTAATTGAGAAGAAAACACGTGAGCTCAAAAATGAAAAACATATTGCACAGTGGTCATCTACTCTAGAAACCTATATCTATCCTGTTATTGGTGATCGGGTGATTGGCTCTATTACTAAAACGGATATTGTTGCAGCACTTGAGCCTATCTGGATAGAAATACATGAAACAGCAAAACGGGTTCGTGGTCGAATAGAAACTATTTTCGATTATGCTAAAGCTATGGAATATTTTGTTGGAGATAATCCCGCATCATGGAAAGGTAACTTAGAACCCATTCTTGGAAATTTAAAGCAAGAGTCCAGACCTCATCCTTCATTACCGTATATGCAAGTGGCTAGTTTTATTCATGACTTGAGACATCGAATTGGAATTTCTCCCAAAGCATTAGAATTTGCCATATTAACGGCTTGTCGCTCAGGTGAGGTATTTGGTGCATTATGGAAAGAAATCGACTTTAAAAATAAAATCTGGATTATTCCAAAAGAACGAATGAAAGCTGATAAAGAACATCGAGTTCCTTTATCACAAGCAGCAATTAGATTACTTGAACTACTTTATCAAGAAATGCATCCTCAACTAGGTGACTTTATTTTCCCTGCTCCACGCGGTGGTATGTTGTCCGATATGTCTTTAACAACTTTAATTAAACGGATGCATGACAAGAAATTAAAAGAAGATGGTATTGGCTATATTGATCCTAAGCAAAATCGAGTGATCACAACACATGGTTTTCGTTCGACTTTCCGTGATTGGTCAGCCGATAAAACAGATTATCCTCGTGAAGTCTGTGAACATGTATTAGCACACAAGCTACCAGATGAAGTTGAAGCAGCTTACTTACGTGGAGCTTATCTAGAAAAACGTAAGGGATTAATGGAAGATTGGGCTGAGTTCGCTAGTACATCTAGTACATACTGTAACTAGGTAACAAAAAACGAATTCTTCAGCCATCTCCCTACACAGTTAGTCCACTTCACTTGGAGTCAATCGACTCAAAGGAGCTTTATAAGTTTCTGTATTAATGCTACCCCCCAGTTCCATTTAGTCTGAGGGATTAGAAATATGATATTTCATATCCTGAGCTATCAGGTTTGGTTTACGTATTAGATTGCTTTACCAGTATTCAATGGAATGTTTAACTTATTCCATAAACTCTTGATTCCATATCACATGATTTTATGCTACACAATAAATCTATGACATTACAAATCCAACAAGAGTTTAAGGCGCCATAACATCATGTATATTAGCCAATTATCCATCGTTAACTATAAAAACTTCAAACAGGAAAAATTTAAGTTCAAAAGAAAATCGGTAAACAACATCATTGGCGAAAATGCCTCAGGTAAAACCAATGTTTTCCAAGCCATGAGATTAATTCTAGATGACTCATTGCCTGCTAATGCGAAATTCCTTTCCAAAGATGATTTTCACAGAGGACTAGGAGAAGCGTTTGGGCATTGGATAATAATCTCTCTCAATTTTGCTGGTTTAGGGGATACAGAAGAACAGCAAGTTTTAGCGAACTACATATTAAATGATGGAGAAGACCAAGAAACCTCAACGAAAGGAACTTACACCTTTATTTTTAGGCCGAAATTTTCATTCAGACAAGAGCTTCACCAAATTAGTAATGATCATGAAGACCTTGGTACTCGTAAAGATAAAATTCTTGAGTTCTGCTCCTCACACACAATATCAAGAGAAACTTATGAGCCTGTAGCATTTGTTCGAACAAAAATCGACCTCACTGACGAAAGCGTATACCGAGACCACGTAGGAGACTTTAAACAATATATATTCCCAGACCCAAATTTAGAAAGTGAAGAACTGATTGGGAATAAAAAACCTCCATATTTTTCTTTAGTAAATGAAGTTGCCTGTACATACGTAAAAGCACTTAGAAATGTAGTTGCAGATCTAAAATATTACAAAACTAATCCTCTATACAAGCTACTAACCTTAAGAAGTAAACAGATCAATGATGACAAAAGTATTGTTAATGACATAGTTAAAGTGAATCAAAAAATTTCCTCAATACCCGAAATCGAAAATCTCAGCAATGACATTTCTCGCTCATTAGTAAATACCATAGGCTCAACCTATTCACCTAAGATCCAAGTATCATCACAGCTTCCAGAAGATTTTATCGAGTTAATCCAATCTCTTGGTCTAGTAATAGAAGACTCTTTAAGCTATCAAGGAACTGGAAGAATAGAAGACCTTAGCCTTGGTGGGGCGAACCTTATATATCTAGCACTAAAACTTTATGAATATGAATCAATTCGTGACAACGAAGAACATATCACCCACTTCTTGATGATTGAAGAGCCTGAAGCTCATATTCATAATCATATTCAGAAAACACTTTTTGAGAATTTCAACTTTAAAAACACACAGGTATTCGTATCAACTCACTCTACACAAATAAGCTCTGTGTCAAATATTTCGTCTATGAATATACTTTCGAGGAAAGATGTAAAGACTGAAGTATATGCGCCCTCTAACAATCTAAAACTTGACAATATTCGATGTATTGAAAGATATCTTGATGCTATCCGAAGTGACATTCTATTTGCAAAAAGTGTAATTCTCGTAGAGGGTGATGCAGAATTAATACTTATACCAGCACTAGTCAAAAAGACGCTAGGAGTAAGCCTAGAAGAGATGGGCATTAGCCTAATAAAAATGGACGGGACGGTATTTAAGCATATATCTGATCTATTTCATGAAGATAGAATCCGCAGCTATTGTTCCATTCTCACTGATTTAGATAAAGCATTCATAACTCATCAAAATGATACTTTCGCAGATGCTGAATATATAAAAGCCCAATTAAATGCTCAAAAGTCAGGAGCAGATAGAAAGACTGCTCTAGATGCTTACACAGTTAACAATGCATACGTCAGTGCTTTTTACGCAGAAAACACCTTTGAAACTGAATTAATCAGTTATGCTGAAAATGTTCATCTATTTAAATTAGTAATAGAATCAACCTATAGCGTTAAAACACGTTGTAAAACAGTTCTCGCAAATATAACTTCTAGCGATATACCCACAAAATATCATTACACATTGAAATTCGCGAAAAAATAGGAAAAGGATGGCTGGCCGCTGAGATGGTAAGTCATATAACAATTAATAACATAATCCCTGAATATATTCTAAAAGCCATCAAGTTTTCACTTTCTGATAGAAATATTGATGCAATAGCTTTAAAAATGATGGAATATAATGTAGCAGCCATGGACGAATATCCAGAACAACAACACAAAATAAATAAATGTAAGAGTTTTGATGAAAAAATAGCTACCTATAAGAGCTTTTATGATAGTGACACTTTTATACGTTTTTGGGAAATATAATGCCTTATAAAAACTTAACTGATGAGCAGATGGATGCTGTCGTATACAATGACAATATGTTGTTGTCAGCCTGTCCAGGTTCAGGTAAAACAAGAACGCTTGTCTCAAAGCTCTGCCACATAATTGATAACTCTGAAGAACTTTTAATTGGTAAGCGGAAAGTAGTAGCTATTACATACACAAACATTGCTGCAAACACAATACAAGAAAGACTGCTTTCCTATGGAGTTGAAAGCAAATCACTCTGGGTCGGCACAATTCATGCACTCTGCCTTCAATGGATAATAATGCCAAATATCAATATAATATCAAGATTATGTGGAGGCTTTATTATTATTGATGAACATGAGAAAGAAACCAAAATATCAGAACTTAAAGAAAATTACGGTTTCAAATCTTATAACCATATCGACACAGCACTAAATCTAGATAATATCCCACAATACTCAGCAGAAACTAAAGAATACAAGCTGACGATTGATTATCATAGATATCTAGCAGAAAACAATTATATTGATTTTGATTTAATACTAAACATTAGCCATCGTCTCCTACAATCTAATCCTAAGTTATGTAAGCGACTAGGAAACCTTTTCTACCATATACTTGTAGATGAATATCAAGATACCTCTGTAATGCAGTATGAGATACTGAAATGTATTATCAAACAGAAGCAAACCAAAATAACATTGATAGGAGATAGAGAGCAGGCAATTTACACTGGACTAGGTGCAATTGTTAAAAGTAAATCAGAGCTAGAGAGCTTTTTTGAACTCGATTTCTCTTTACAAGAAAAACGATTGACAGGTTGCTTTCGCAGTAGTCAAAAAATAATTAATCATTATCCTAAATACCAAGATGAAGGCTATGGAATAGACTCTAAATCGAATCTAAGAAACTACCCTTCTGTCGTTCATTTAGAGAGAAGCCTTCATAAAGATAACCTTGCTGATTATGTGGCAGATATTGTTAAGCAGCACCTTACAGAAGGTATTCCTGAGAAAGAGATAGCAATTCTGTGCCCTAGCTGGTTCGATGTAATTAATATGTCAAAAAACATTAGTACATTAAATAAAGGCTTTAATATTGACGGTGTTTTAATCTCGCCTATTCCCAAAAATCAAGATAACTTTTGGCTGATATTAATTCGACTAGTACTTACTAAACCAAGTATCCACAATTATATAAAAAGAAAATGGTACGCTAACGAGCTTTCAGAAAAATTAACCGATATATCCTTTGATGAAGAGGTTATAAACCCTAAAACTATACTAAGAACAGTTAATTCACTTAACGTGCAATTTGATAAAGAGATTGACGAGTGGATAGAAGAAATTATCGTTAGCTTTTGCAAAAGACTCAGAATAGAACTAACAGAAAATGACCTATTTCATGAAGGGATGAAAAGCATATTAAATGCAACAAGGGCGAGGATGACGAAGTATAAAATGGACTACAAAGCTTCAGAATTAGAAAAATTTTTCTCCTCCTCCAGTGGAGTAAAAATAACAACTGCGCACTCCACCAAAGGTGACGAATACGAAGTCGTTATATGCACCGGATTGTTAGAAGGGAAAATACCACACTGGAATGATATAATGGGCTGTGGCGATACACATCAAGATTATGTTGCTAGAAGGCTACTGTATGTCATTTCCTCACGTGCTAAAAAGCATCTCTATTTAATTTCGGAACTTGGATATAGAACAACTAAGGGCGCACCATATAGACCCACAAGACAACTATAGTAGTATTAAAAAAACTTTGAAAAATAGGCAAATTACTGATCTCGTAATTTTTTAATCTAAACGGGTAAGCAGGCAAAATTACTCCTTACCTATCACAACTCTCATATCTCAAAATAACAATTTTAGTCAAGATAACCCATCACAGAACTTAACGACCCTTTGCACAATCTCTGGCATGATACGATCAATGACTTCATTCTTAAACTTGTGTTGAGAATGTGGTCTAGCAATTACAATTTCTCGAAGTTCTCTTAAGGTAAGAACAGAACTAGGAAAGTGGATCATCGAACGCTTTCCACTTAACTCCAACACTTCTCGCCCAAAATTCAATGCCATCTAAGTCTCTCTCAGCTAAAGATGACTTAAACTCTTCAAATATTGTAGGTTCTGTCATTGGTCACCTGATGAAGGATGTTTAGTGTCCATTGGGACACCTAAAAGAACTCTTTCAGGGCTATGTAACTGCGCTATTAGTTTAAGATATTCATTAAATTCAAGTGATATGTCTTCACCGCTCAATTTAAATCTTGGATCACCACCGCAATGAGCTTCGTATAAGTAAAGCTCTGACATTAAATCCAATAACAAAAAGAGTCTTACACAATTTTCTCTAGTAGCAAATTGTGAATCACTAAGCAGATGAGCTGCTAGATGCCTATTAAAGTTTGAATAGGCATCTCCATCTTGCGAATCTTTAAATAAATGTTCTGTAAGTAACTTGTCACATGCTTTTGAGAATACATCATGAAACAAAACATTACCCGGGCATGGTTGTCTCTGATAAGAATTACGAAAGAACATCTTTAGATCACCAAACTTAGGCTTTTTACCCTTTCCGAAATAATCAAGCCACCTTAAGAGACCCCCCTCAACAACAGGAATCAAGGTCAAATAAGAGCCTATAAAATTACCTCGATAGTAAGAAATCACAGCAGATTCAATGATGTTTACAAAGCTTTTAAAAGGACCAAAGTGCTCAAATCGACCTTTTTTCTGTCGCGCTCGCATTACAGGATTCATGATAATACTTGCAAAGGCATCTATGATTTTATGTTCATTTGCTGGCATATCAGAAATTAACTTTTGAATATTCGATACATCAGCCCCCGTTACAGTTGATGGCAAACTTAGGGCATATTGTAGAAGGTTGTTATTTAACTGAATGAGATCATCGATTTCTTCCAGCGGAGTAACAATTACATGCCGAGTTTTTTCATCAACTTTGCGCTGTTGACGCGCTTCTTCGAGATATAAGTCATAGGCTTCTTTACTGACAGTCTTCCAGTCAGCATTATCATCATTACAAATTTGCTTTTTGACTTTCTGTACCGATGACTTATCTTTCAAAGCATCTATCACCAACCTAGCCCTATCTACTGTCTTCACATTAGTCTTCCTAATACTGCTCCTGCAATAACAGCAACAACGGCAATAATAAACATCATAACGGAACCTCTTTTATTAGTTTCGTCGTCCTTCCGTCTATTGCTTACTTGTTGTTTGAGCTCATGATTCAGTTCAACTAAGCTCTCATTTTCATTCATTAATGACTGTATATCTGTTCGATCAGACAGTTGCTTTAAATTAGCAGACAATGCAATCACATCATCATTTTTTGTTTTAAGGTCATTCTGAAGCTTTAATATTTGAGTCTTTTGCTGCGTCAAAGTATGATTTCTAGCAAATAGCTCATCAAACTGCCCCTTTAAGTGTACTCCAGCTGCTGTTGGAGTGATTACAGAATGATCTGCAAGAAAGTCTAAAAGTGTTAAATCTGGATTATGGCCCAAGCCTACAATCCTGTATCCCTTCAAATTAGAAAAAGCATTTAATACTTTTTCTTCATTAAAAATATCAAATGCATACTTACTTCCCCCACCTCGAATAATCACAACAATATCATGATCTGTACAAGAACTTATTGCTTGCGATAATGCTTCAACATTGCTCAAGCTAACAGGCTTCTCATCAAAATTGAACTCATCACGATATTCTTTCAGATAATCATAAAAGTCTTCTTGGATAGAGTCTTTTGTTGCTGATGAATAAATCACTGCAACTGAAAGATCAAACTGACTAGGAAAAGTTTGACTTTTAGGTCTATATTTTTTTAAAGCATCTAATGTTGACAGCTTCGACTGGAATGCTTGTATTGCACTATCTTCTTCAATCGCCCGTATAGTGTATCCCTTTAATCTTTTCGTGCATTGCTCTCTAAAAAAATTAAATGTTGGGACACCTTGTATTTCAACATAACTACCGTTTTTGAAACTAGATAATAGATGTTTTGAAATCTCTACTTCAATCGTCCCAGTTATATCTTGAATGATCAGATCATAGACTAATGCCCATTTTGAGTTCTCAACTGCTTGCTCAACATTTTTTAATATGCCCCGCACGCAAAACAATTGTCCTCCTTGTTTCCGCTGAGCAATACAAGCATTTAATGTATCATTTAAAAAATTATGTAAGTCACTAACCGTAAACGTGGGTAAAAAATTCTGGTTCATAATTCATCTTAAAATTTATATACAACTATCTATTAAAAGCTTTATTGGAAATAATCCAGTTAAGTTATTCATCATTCCAATATCGATAAACTTCTTATTAATCTGTTTAAAAAAGGAGAAGGTTCGTATACCTGAACATAATCCGTGATAGTTAATTATCCATCTGGTGACTCATGATCATGACTGCTATAGCAAAAAGATATTTATAAAAACTTCAACTAGAACTGTCAGCATTACTATTTCTTATCGAGATAATTTGCAAATATCTCAATTAAAAAAACAGCTAAGCTAATTATTAGCCCACCTCCAATACTTATAGCCAGCCCTAGCCCAATAGAACTTTCTTTACCATTTGAAATGTCTGAAAACATCATCAACGAAAACATAACTACAGCAATGATAATGCCTCGTATAATAATATTAATAATTGGATGCTCTGAAGCTTTAAAATTCGCTATAAAAACACTCATAATCACTTCAACTAACACTGTCAGCATTACTATTTTTTATCAAGATAATTAAAAAAAATCTCCACCAAGAACAGAAAAACACTTACGAGCATACCAATTGCCAGACTAAATATTAAAGCAAATCCAATCGAAAAATCCCAACCTTCTACGATTGACGAAAATAATGCTATAAAA
The DNA here is from genome assembly GCF_031799005.1 of Acinetobacter sp. V102_4. Lineage (NCBI taxonomy): Bacteria > Pseudomonadati > Pseudomonadota > Gammaproteobacteria > Moraxellales > Moraxellaceae > Acinetobacter > Acinetobacter sp. V102_4. The sequence goes on from NZ_JAVQNR010000038.1 coordinate 386,435, forward strand.
AAGCCGATTACCGCAACCAAAAGGCCACGTACTATTATATTTATAATAGGATGTTCTGAAGCTTTAAAGTTCGCTATAAAAACACCCATAATCACTTCTACCAACATCGTTAACATCATTTCACCTTATTTCTTACTTGATTTATCTTTATCAGTTGCAGCTTTAACTGCTCTTGAACCAGCTTGCCCAATCATTTGCTCATTTGCGAATATAACTAATCCTGAAGTATTATTTTTAAGAAATTGCCCTATTTTTGGAGCATTTAATGCCATACTTTTCCAACCGACTTGCCCAACACCAGCGGCAGCTGAGGTTGTTGCTCCCCATCCACTCGTTACAGCACTTACCGCAGCGACTCCTCCAGTACGGACAAGATTAATATCTTTTAAACATTTACACTTAGCTCCTTGAGCAATTACGTCCAAGCCTCCACCAATGCCCGCACTTGTGACAGCAGCTTTGCCCACAGTTCCAACCGTTAAACCAGCCCCTTCTAATTGTGCTCCAGTACCAATAAATGGTGCAGCCACTCTTCCTACTACTGGTGCAGCAGCAGATCCAGCTGCTGCTGTCCCTGCCACAACATAAGGTCCATAGCCTGCTACAGACACTGCCGCCAAGTTATTATTACGTATTGCCCCTAATGCTCTTAAAGTACGAGCATCATCTGGATCTTTAGCGAAGCCAGCCATTGTATTTGGGAATAAAAAGCCAATACCTAATCCTGGTTTTTTCCCACCTACTGGCTGTAACCCCATTGGGTCCACCCATTGAGTTGGGTTACTTACATAAGCCGAAGTATTTAGTCCACCATCTAATCCTATCGGATCTTTACTTATATATCTTGAACTATGCGGATCATAGTAGCGATAACGATTATAGTGTAATCCACTCTCTTTATCGTAATATTGCCCCTGGAAACGTACGTTGCTTTGCTCAAATGGATTACTTTCATTAATTGTTTTTATATTGAGAGCCTTACCCCAAGTATTTAAAGTAATTTCCCAAACGGGCTCTCCTAATTCATTACTCAAAGCTTGTGGTGTACCTATCTGGTCACAATGGTAAAAGCTAACCCTCTCCAATTCAGCTCTATTACGTCTAGAGTCATCACGCCAAATCGGATCTTTATGGATAGAGTAAGCTTCTGTTTGGAATTTAGAATAGTCCGGTGTTTTAATTAACTGAATAAAACTTCTGTAGCCTGTTTGGAATAGCGGTATACAGCTATTCGGTTCGTACACATAGTGTTTGGTATAGTTCTGTTCACTATCTTGATATTGCCCAGACTCCCAAATCATTAAGTCTTCATCCCAACCAAACAGTGTAAGTTCTTGGGATGATTTCTTGTAAAGTCGTCGTCCGAAGACATCATAACCATATTCGGTGATCTGCCCATTAAGATCAGTACGAATGAGTCTATTCAAATTATCCCATTTCAATTTGAGCATTTTTCCAGTTTCACTTACTTCAGTGACATTACCTTGTGCATCGTATTTATAATTCTTACCTTGGTATTGAGCAACTAAATTGCTTTTCAATTCAGAAGATTGAGTGGCTTTAGAATCTATTAAATTATTCGCTGGATCAAAATAAAAACTGTCATTATGTTCTGGCCCTTGGCTTTTAATTATTCGGCCAATTGCATCATATTGGTAATTCAGCTGCCCTAAACGACTATCTTTTATTTGAGCCAATAAATAGTTTTTATCGTATTGGTAATGACGCTCTGTTTGATATTTCAAAACCTGTAATGGAATTTGACTTTCCGATTCAGGATTTACGATTTGTGAACTTAATAAACCGATAGTATTGTAATTGCTGGTTTGGATTAGGCCATTTGCCAGCATCCGTGTTGTTTCACGATGTAAATCATCTCTATGAAAAGCCACCATATCTTGTTGATTGAAACCAACACCATAAACATGCCCTGAGCCATAGCTTAAATGAGTTTGCTCTTGCCCATCTGGTCGAATCGTTTTGCTTAAATTACCTAACTCATCATACTCATAACGTAACACTGCTGTTAGTGGTACAGAATTTGGAACTTTATAATTTTGATGTTCCCTAATCACTTGTCCAAGTGCATTGCGGTAAAAATCAATCTGGCTTACTTCATTACTTGCTTTAATAAGCTGTTGATTTAAATTGTATTCAAGCTCTTGTTTTTGACTCTGTCTTGTCTCTATATTTGTATAGATTATTGATGCGATTTGACCATCATCATGATAGCTGAATCGACTCAAGATATTCGGCTGTCGGATCTCTGACAATTGTCCACTTTCAGTATAACTAAAGTATTTTTCCTCACCGTCAAATGCCTGTTCGCGAACTAACTGCCCATAGTGGTTATAGTCAAATTGATGCTCAGCATGATTTTGGTTAATAAGCTTATTCAAACGCCCTTGCTTATCCCACTCATAACTAACCTGAGATTGATTAGCATCAATTCGTTGGGCCATTAACCCCACAGAATTATATTGATATTGAGTAACAAAACCCTTGGTATCGGTATGCTTAAGTAAGCGTCCCTCTTCATCATGTTCGAAATGTTCTTTTAGTCCATCTGCATGAATGATGGTTTGTAACTGCCCTTTATTCTTACCTTGTGTACTGTATTTATACTGAACGGCATTTTCATCAGCAGCTTGCTCGGCCTTAAGAACTCCATCCTCATCATATTCCCATGTACTACTTTTCCCAGAACAATCTGTATAAGAAAGTATTTGTCCAAGGTCATTGTATAGGATTTTTTTAGAGTTACCTTTGGCATCAATCTCTTCTATCAATTGGTTGCCACTATTATATTTATATTGAGTTATTTGCTCTAAAGGATTAATTTCTTTACTGATATTGCCTTGTGTATCATATTCCCATTTCCAGATACTTCCTTCTGGATCTTTAGCTTCAATCAAATGTCCTTGTTCGTTATATGCAAAACGAATCACCCCACCATTTGGCTGTACGATTTTAATTAATTGCCCTTTATCATTATATTCTTGTTGGATTTCCTGACCATTAAAGTCAATCTGTCTCGTGATTCGCTTGTATTTATCACGGGAATACCATGATTCTCGCCCATCTGCTAAACGAATACGATAAGTGAAACCTTGCAAATCGTAGTAATAGTAAGTTGGGGTTTCATACGCATCATAAACAGCGACTTGACGTAATCGAGGATGCCATTTCAATTTGGTGTGGAAACTACCATCATCTGCCCATTCCTCTATAGCTTTCGCATTAACCTCTATAGAGTCATAACGAATGTTATGCCCTCGCCCAGTACGATCTGTATAACGAGTGAGTTGATGTGCTTGGTTGTATTCATATTGACGAGTATGACCATTTTGGTCATAGGCTTTTATTAAGTTACCATATTGATCATATTCATATTTAGCTAAAGGCTCTACTTGATCATCAACAAAGATGGCAATAATTTTCACTTGATCATTAAAAGCAAATTTAAGTGTATGCTTTGCCCTTTTAAATTGAAAATTGACCGCCTGTAAATACGCATCCTGTCCTACTAACAAGTAACTCAATATGATTTTTTCTTGGGTACTGCCATTAAGCTGTTGGATTAACTGGTAGTCTTTACCTTCATTAAAGCTGTGGAACTGCCAATTCCATTCTGTGCCAAAATTTAAAATTAAATCTCCATCTTCTAATGGTTGAACTGTGAGGTTTTCGAATGGTGCAGCATAAGCTTGGTATGCTATTGAGGATGGAAGCTGATGTTTTCGTCCTTGAGCATCAATAAATATATAACCTTTAGAACTTTGTTTAATGACATTGGAAAAAGGCATCATCCAACGTGCACCTATCATACCGTTATCAAACTCACCTCGTTGTGAGTGATAATGACGGCTGAACGAAAAATTAATTTTAGGTAGAGAAAAATCAATATGTTCTACTTTTTCAGCACCAATTGAATAATTAATACTATTATTTGTTTGTGAATCTACACCTGTACAAGGTGCAGCATTTAGAGCGTTCGCTTGCAGACTTACAAACTCCAAAATATCACCTTTCGTATGTTGTTCATGTTCGCCAGTTTGGTTAGCAGGAACACTGGCGTTCGCTTTTTTTTGTTGCTCTTTAATCGCCTTTAAACTTTCTTGTATAAGCCAAGCTAATGTATATTTTTGTCCAGCATTAGATTGCTGTTGAAGCGCTGAACCTAAAGTAGCGGTCGCCTTTAGAGCATCTTGGATAAGTGCACTACTCGCCTCTACCTTAATTTTTGCAGAATCATCTGATTGACTAGGGGCTGCCAATAAATCAATTAAAGGTACAGCCCAATTGGTAAATTTTAATTTAGGGTCACGTTTTTCCGCACTTGCGCCTGCTGAACCAATCCTTGTAATAGGAAAGTCAGCAGAAAGAGGAGTACCAAGACTGCGCAAAATATTGAGGCCCAACATTGTGGCATTTGTTAAAAGTTCTGGGAGTTTAGCTAAAGTTTCTTGTAAGAATTTTTCTAAATCTCCCGCAATCATGGCATTTAAATGTAGGCCCAAGCGTTTTATATCCGTACTCTTCATTTTTCCGTTTTCCAGATATAAACACTCAGCCATGAGTCCTAACATAGGACGTAAAGCCATACGGGCATGCGCTTGGTTATTCGGCTCTGAAAATAATCCAATCAGATTTGCTCCCAATAGGGCTGTTTGCTGTGTCCCTGCATCCCCAGTCTTTTTATCAGTTATATAGAGCAATAGATCTAGAACACTTCCCGTTAATGCAAAAATATTTGCTACAGTTGGTGTATAAGCATGAGTTTGTAATTGTTCTAAATTAGTTTTACCGCGTACAAATAGATATTGCTGAATTTGTTTTGCGATCAATTGTAAGTCTGTAACTTCAGTAATACTTTCTAAATTAAAAACAGCAAGTTCAACCGCAGGCTTATTTTGTTCTGAAGTTGACTTAATATTATTTGTTGCCATAAAACTAAAACCTTTTCTCTATGCAAAAGCATATCTGTAATACTGTTTATCTTTTAAAATGCAGTTGAACTTTATTCTTTATTACCAGTGGGATTTGGATTAAAACCACCTTGCCCCATCATCATTTGCTCAGGCGACAAATGGGTATTTAACTGTGAAGAAATACCCCCGAAAACTTGAGTAACGGCTTGTTCTTTAACCTGCCCTAGCGTCTGTTGTCCTAAATCACTAAGAGCTTGTTTACCCATATCTTTAAGATTCAAAGATTGTCCGGAAAAGAGATTACTCTTGAGTTGCGACATCATATTTTGTCCTAACGAGCCCATTGCATCCTTCGCCCCTTGAGTTACACGATTAATGACTTGATCAGACCATGTATAATTTCGTGTAGTAAAATGGCTTCCTTGATCCCAAGAACTCCGTTGATCTTTCTCAAATTCGACTTTTGCTGGACCCGGTGCAATTCCTGTCACCGTTGCAAAGCCATTGTTATCCAATGTGCCCGTAACTTGCTTTCCTAATGAATCTTGAACTTTAAAACTGGTTTGTTTAAAAAAGTCATTTCCACCATAGCTTTTCAATAGCTCAAGTGCACCTTTTAATGGCTTTGCTTCTGGAAGTTGTGCAGACTGACTTGCACCTGCACCACCTTTAAATAAGTGTTGTCCAGCATTCACCTCAAACTTTCCACCAGTTTTGGGGAATATCCCAGAACCATTTAGGGCAATTTGTGAAGAGGCGCCAGTAATCAAAACCTCTTTGGGGCTACTAATTTCAATACGGTCTTCAGTAGAAGCAATACGAATACCTAACTTCGATAAAATATCCAATGCATTAGATTGAGCTTGAATACTAAATTTGCCTTGTGCGGCAACAAGCTTAAAATCACCTTGAACTGCAAATAGACTAATTTTATTTAGCGCATGCCCCACCCAGTTTTTCTGTGTACTAAGATTAATACTATCCCCTGCAAAATGGTTAATCTGTCCATCTGCTGATAGATGAATATCCTCCGGGGTACTCAGAGCAATGCTGTCAGGTGAACTTAGGAGCATCAAAGATTTTTTAAACTTGGCAATATCTTTTTCTAATTGTTCTGCAAATACTTTGAGTTGCTCTACAGATTCGATTTCATCCGTTTGTTGATTCTTGGCTAAATCACTTAATGCTTTAGTGTTTTTCTGACTACTTTCAAGTTGTTTTTGTGTCTCCTGTACATCTAAATGATCTGCTTTTGCTTGGGCTTGTTTATAAGTTGAAAGTAATAATCCAGCCCCCGCACGAACAGCTCCCCATTGGTCAGTACGCAGTTCAAATCCTTCTCCGCGGTCTTCACTTTCCGCTTTATCTTTAGGATGACTAAGTTTTCCCAGATTTAACTGGCTTGCACCATGACTACTTTGTAGCTGGGTACTAATTTGTCCCGTAGTATCATCAAATCTGAGTTGCCCAAAACCACCACCCGCTACTTCTTTGGAGCGGATACCACTCAGCTTTTTCGTATCGGGAAGCTTACCTTTGTTATCAAATTTAGTTGGATGACGCTGAGCCTCATGAATTCGACCCATTACAAATGGTCGGTCTATATCACCATTAAAGAAGTCAATAACGACGATCTCACCAATACGAGGTAAAAACCGTGCTCCGTACCCTTCCCCGGCCCAAGGTGTTAAAACATCAATCCAAGCTGAATCGGTGTCATTATTATTGGTCCCTGCGCCCCCATCATGGCTATGGTCATCACTGCGGGTAAACAGGAAACGGACTTTGATACGTCCCCATTCATCTACATAGATTTCTTCACCTTCAGGACCCACCACTTTCGCACGTTGTGGATGAGTGACTGGACTATGAATTTGTGGGTTATAAGCGGGTGTTGTTGGAATATGACGACGTTGTAAAATCAACTGATTCGCTTGGCGTTCATCACTGTTTTCAGGGTTTTGTATTGACCAGTTACTTTGCACCAATAGACCATTAATTTGGTCATTTAAATCTTTAGGTAAATTATTCTGATTAAAGAAGTTTTTAGAAACAATCAAAAAGCTTTTATCTGAGCTTTCATGCTGGTCTATTTCTGGGTGTTCATTTAATTCGAAATAGTAACCCACATAGGCATCACGGACTGTCGTTTGCGCAATAAAGCGTTTCGCCTGTGCCTCGTAGTAATTGTGGAGGTTCTGGTTTAAGCGCTCAATTTGTTGATTTCCAGATTTAGTTACACCATCCTCACCCTTTAAGTCACCAATCCATGCAGGCGCATAGTTCCAAGCTTGCTCTAAGCCAAGTGTAGCATTGTCATATTGTTCGCTATGCTGATGCTTACTTTGAACGCTTCCAATCCCTTCTTCTTGTTCTAATATTTCTGCTTGCCAACGTTGTATATGCATAACGTTGGGTTGAAGAGAACGCTCGGCAGTTAAGCGAGTCATGCTGTCGTATTGTTCCACCGCACTACTACGGTGGTAACGAATCGTTTTACGGTCTAAAGGCTGATATTGACTATTAGCATCAATCAATCTGAGTTTCTGAGCTTGAATAGATGTATCGGTACTTGGAACAATATGCTGAGCTTCATCAATTAGCCAACTGATATTTTCACAGCGAAGTAAGCGTGTGAGGAAGTCCCAATCGCTTTCATTATGTTGCATAACAAAAGGACGAACATCATAAGTTTGTGTTAAACCACTTAAATCTAAACTTAAGCTTGCAGCAAATATCGGATTTTTAACTTGCCATTCTTTAAATAATATTTCCCATATCTCAACCACGCTTTTATTTATAAATACACGCGAGTTGCGACGGTACTTCCATAAAGTGGTTGGATCTTCTAAGGTCAGCTTATATAAAGTCAAGCTTCCATCTGATTGGCCTTGTTGAGCTTGAGTAATAATGCCTGTAACTCGGGTTAACTCACCTCGCTCCGTCACTATATCTACAGCGACCTGAACACCAATAAAAGATTTTAGTTGAATCGTTGCATTCGTTGATAGGCATAAAAGTTCTGCTTTTAAGCCATCATTTAATGCATGTACGCCATCAATTCTTTGCAGAAATACTTGGTCATTCAATATCGGAGAAGTAAATTGAATATGAATGGCACGTTTCTGTGGGCTAATACCCAAACTATCTAAAACTTGATGAATACTGTTCAACATCTTTATAGGACTGAGTTATATTTTGCAGTATTTTATAAAATACATACTGTTCTGTCTATTTTTTATATCAATCTTACTCCTGAAGCCTAGCCGAATACCCTATCTATACACTAAAATAAAAACTAAATACTTCAGAATATTGTGCTAACTCATTATGAATGCAGAAATAAAATTCAAAAAAAAATGTACAAAAAGAGAAATTATTCTAACTACAGCAACTCAGCTCTTTATTCAGGAAAGTTATATCAATGTCGGTGTAGACCGTATTATTTCAGAATCCAACGTAGCAAAAATGACTTTTTACAAGAATTTCCCCTCCAAAGAAGAATTGGTACTCACCTGCTTAAAGGAATTAAAACTCGATATTCAAATTGCAGTTGAAGAACATATCTCGGAAAAGTCAGCTCCACTAGAAAAACTGGAACAACTCTATCTTTGGTATATCGACTGGGTAAATCAAAATGATGCCAGAGGCTGCCCATTTCATAAAGCTCGTATGGATGTAGGCGACCTATACCCATCCATTCTGGTGGTATTGGATGAGTACCGCAATTGGTTATTCGATACCACCACTTCTATTTTGAAAGAATTAGAATTGAACGATCCTATTGCTATAGCTCATCTATTTCTCTCACTTTTAGATGGCATCATCAATAGTTCGGTTTGTGAGAAAGCCCCTATTAAACCTAAAAAATCATGGGACTTTATTCAAACCTTGATTGAACTCGAAAAAAAATAGATATTTAATAAGCCCTGAGAGCTACTAGCTCTTAGGGGTATCTATCAATAGAATATTTTGATAAAGATAATCAATCAAAATCTACATAATGTTATTTTGCCCTGATTCATCCTTTGAAGATTGCTTTAACAATAACTTTTGTAGCCATGACTTTAATATTCATTAAATATTTTGCACTAAATTTAAAACAGTTTTTCTATTACTCATTAAACAAGTATATTCTCAATTTAAACTAGTTTAATTGATAAAAATACTGCAAACTTTCTGGCTGATTAAATATAATTTAGCAAAAAAATTAAGATACTGTATTAAATTATTAGCTCATAACTATGCCTAAAATTACCTCTATTTATAATTTTTAGTTGATTTTTTATTTTCAAGTTTAAATAATAACCCTACTAAAAATTAAGTTAAACATAAAGATTAAATTCTTTAGTTTTCTAAATTATTCAAACTCTTTTTAAAATTTCCCTAATCTTAGATTAGCAAGAAGACAAATATGGCTGTTGAAATAAAAGAACTCTCAAATATAGGTAAATTCAAATCGCAGGGCTCTCGCTGGAAAATGTTTTTCTTTATCATCCTAGCAATTGCATTAATAATCACTTTTACTCGAGATGGAGGAGGTTTTTTTGGTACATTCTTTCTCGCCTTTTTAGGTATAGGTTCTTTATGTATGGTGCCTTATGCCTTATATCTTCTTTTTAGAACTATGTTAATGGTAGATATAAAAAAGCTACATCGAGAAAAAGAAACCGAGATTAAAAAACATGGTTTTAACATTGATTTCTCCGCAATAGGTCTATTGGTTGATCATAAAAATAGAAAACTTATTTTTACTTTAGATCCGAAACCAATCGTTTACATTTGTAATTTTGATGATGTGAGGCAATGGTTTTCCGGGTCAGAAGTACATGAAACTCAATATCAAAATAGTGATGGTGCTTATGCAGGTACTAGATCTTTGACTATAGCTAGACATATTACAGTACGTATAGCCGATCCTAACATTCCAGAAATGAGATTTGCTGTTTCTAGTGACCGAGAACAAAGTTTATGGATAGGACGATTAGACGCACTTATTAATGGTTAATTCTAAACTTCTATAAAATTCAGATTACACCTTCCCCCTTTGTTTAATAAGGGGGAATTAAGAAAAACTCTTCAACTACATCTAATCTCTCCCCATACAGCCGCACTATCCTACTACCAATACGCTACTCTCAAATTTGTCGATCTTGTTCACGGCTCATCCGTCTGGTTTCAAATAATCGTTTGGATTTATTATTTATTGGTTATATCGTGAATAAGTTTTTACTCTAACAAGTAGACTTTTAAAAAGTTGCTACTAGCTAACAGCGATTTATCACATAACAGTACTCCTATATTTTTAAGGCATAAAAAAAGCCACATTGGGAGAAATGTGGCTAAAGATCGACTTAGAGTAATTTTAAAACGCAGCGTAAAGAATTGACTTAGGCTAAACAGGCAAGCTTAAATTAAACTGAACCATTAAAAATGTTATTAAGACATCATTCTTAATGCCTGCTCCAGTCCTCGTTGTTTAAGATTGGCCCCAGCCCCAAACCATGCTGAATCCATCCGGTGATCCGTTGAAATCGCACGTCGTTCGTGATCGACAAACTCGGTAATACTACAAAGTAGCCCATAAGCCGTATCTTTAGCGGAAGCTAACTCAGCCCCACGTCCATGCCCGTTAAACATGGTCATGACCTTAGACATGGCACGCCCATTTGGTTCTGTTTTATTGACAGCTTTGGTTGAATGGATTTGTTTAGGCGTAGCTACATTACGGTAGAACTGAATGATACTTTCGTCCTGATCTGTAGCACTCAGGTTCGTGTTGTTAAACACAGCATCAAAGTAAGCTGCTGCTTCCTGTTGTATTTAAGCGCCTTGATAAATCATAGTGAGGAACCTAGAGATAATGCATATTGCTGATAGCTATTAACACTCTACCTGCAGGAATCTCCATAGAAGCCTCCACACGATGCTCAAGAATTGGTGTGGTATAGCTGCGGCCAACAAAGCCCAATAACCACCATCAACCTTTTCCGGGCTACCCTCATCATCATCTGCCGCTGTCAGAGCTAAGCCCAATTCAGTGAGGATCTCTTTAACAATATCCTCATCTAATGCTGCCAAGCCTACTTTAACTTCATCAGCACCTAAGGTTAGTTTTTCAGGCTCCTCTTCAATTTTCTGAGTAACAGCCTCTACAATGTCCTCCACTTGATCTTGCCCAAGTTCTGGATTTTCTGAGTCCATTGCAAAACCTTGAATGACTTTTGCAATTCGCTCAACTGCACCTTTTTCGATTGGTTTTATTACCTATTTGTCTCTCTATTAATTCATCAGATAGATGATCTGCAATAACCGCATCTGTACCGATACGACCGTGTTTAACTAAAACAGCATGATTGCCGTGAATATCTCGCATAACGCCATCATATAGCTGGCCATTCCATTCACCTGATGTCATATCGATGGGTATATGCATAACAAGCAAAAATCTCATCAAGCATTTCTGTTTCGATGTAACAGATCGCTTTGTCATCCCATACGCGCATTGAGCTGTAGACAACGCCATCCTCCATTTCGACCTCTGTGTCTATTGCGCCAACTGTAGAGTCTTTCTGAGGCTTTTCAGCACTGACAGGGATATGGCATAATAGAAATTGAACCCCTCTAAACGTAAAAAGAGCCTTTGACAGCTCTTCCGGATCTCGTAATAAGCGATAGATTTTTTTTGGATCTAAACCTAACTGCTCGTAGCCAGGTATCTCTTTACCAAGGTACTCATTCACCCCACACTTGGTAATCACCGTTCGCTCAATGATGAGATGCCCATTGCCGTCATATCGTCTTACAGATGATGAGTCCATTGCGATTTTTATATTCATTTACTCACTATATAAAAATAAACCCCCACTAATATGTGGGGCCCAAAATATTAAAAAATAACGACTATAATGACTTAGATATCTACTAATTTAAGTGCATCATCCGACCAGATGAACAACACACTCTCCGTATTAAATTGGTCTAATCCTATTTTCCTGCAACAGTACAAAGTCTTTTCAATTTTCTCTTGAGCGGTATATCCCCTGAAGTGTTCAATTCTAAAGCCTGCGGGCTCAATCACCGTTTTAGCCAAGATATTAAAAAGTTCATATTTATAGGAGTCCTTATCAATGCGTAGAACTCTAGCCTTCATGTAATCATGAAACCTCTTATCTATTTGCATATATATTTCATTTTTTTCTAGTTCTGAAATTTGACTCATCTCAACTGACCTTAGACTCAAGCAAAACGATATGTTAAAAAATATTAACAATGTAATATTAAATATAAGAAAAACTTAAGTATCCCATGAACCAATCGTTAAAAAAAGCTATTTTTTGCTATTAGTTCACATTTAATACGATTATTTAGCTATAGAAGTGCCCCATCAATAATGGCTTTACTCCCACTGCGGCAGTGAATCAATTGCCCAGATTTAACCCACTGGCCATCCAGATACATGTCCTTAACCACATCAAAGGCTTTTCCATGAATAGCAACATGTGAGTTTTTTGGCTTTTTTCCAGTATGAGAATGCAGCCAAATAGCTTTCTTAATGCCAAGCTCTTGCCGTCTAGCACTCTCATATTCTGCATGAGCCTTGTTTGTTTGCTTGATCCGATGTAATGCTGGCTGGTTGGACTATCATGACATTTGGCCATGTCACCCAAATTTCTGAATTAGCCTCACGGACGGTAGGTAGCAATTGCAGTCGATAGCGTTTATTTGAGATTGGTATAGCTTCAAGCTCTTGATTGGCTTTACGGCGGAAATCAAAGAATAAATCTCGGAGTTCCTGGCTTAATTCCTGCCCCATCCTTTTTGTAGGGCCATATAGTTCACCTTGTTGTGGTGAAACATCAACATTAAATATGTCTTTAACTGCTTTGGACGTTTTGGTGGGTGTCTCAAATTAAACAAGCATCCTAACGATGAACAGTTTCATCTTTTTGGTAATACCTGCCATTTCAACTATTCCATCAAGGTAGAATGGCAAAAAAATTTAAACCACTCTCAAGTAACAAGTGCCACAAGCGTAATGGACATCAGCACGTGACAGCTCTGGTCTTGTATTCGCTGCTTCCACCAATTCTTTGCATATTTTTATTTGCTCCATAACAGCAAACAACGCCTGTAAATTCCTCTATATAGTGGCCTTGAATTGCTAACTTTGGCGCACTAGTCTCTCTGTTATATGCAGGTGTCCGTATTGGTCTTTCTTATGTGCAATGTGATAAAGCTCATGTTCAACCAAAGCGCAAAAGTCCACATCATTAGCAATACGAGAATATGAAGCATCAAAAGTAATGAGGTATTCAGGAACACATCTGAACCATTGGATATATTGTTCTTCTTGTAGCTCTTTTTTCCAACCACCAGCATTGATCATGACTTTCTCTGTTGTACCAATGACCTGACGTCCTTGTTTACTAAAGCCTGATCTAGCCCACATCACGGCAATATTCGGGTAACGAAATGACCGTAAATGCAAATGATCTGAGTTAAACATTTGAGATTTAGGATCTAAAAATACCTGTCAAATCCAATCCCACATTTCTGGTGCCGGCGCAAAATTAGGAGTATCTAGCTCAAAAATCCATTCTGGAGGCATTGGCCGAACTGGAACATGAAAACCGACTTCTTTTTTCATACATACTCCAAAAAGAAGAACCCACTAAATATCGATTATTAGCGGGGCTTCATGTACCCGTAATAACTATGGTAAACAAAAACCTCCCGAAGGAGATCTTCCACTTTTAATGCTAGACTTTAATCATTCCGCAAACTAGATTTATATTTATTGATTCCATGTACACCCCGATCTATAAGCACACGTATTTGAATAGTTTCATCATATTGTTGCTTCAAGCCACTCTCAATATCTCTGTAACTTAAATCTGATAAATCTTTGCCTTTATGAAGTAACTGTTCTTTATAAAAGTAAATTTGCTTAGTTACTTTTTGATCCTGGCCAATATCAACAGAAGCTTCCACCCAATGTACTGAAATGCTCATAGCAAACTCCAATGAGGTTATTCAACCATTATAACATGAACAAAACTCATTAAATTACAGCATATTAATTTACTACTTAAAACAACAATTGATATTTAAGGCAGCTTTCTCTGCCATAAGACATTCAGTCAAGTAACAAAGATGTAAGTTAATATGTGCAAAGTTTTGTGACGTATTACACATATTTTGTATAAGTTGCAATATTGTGCACTAAATCACATTTTGATAGTTTGTTTCTGAACTGGTAATTAAACTAATCTGATATACGACGATCAGCATTACTTTCCCTTCGCAAGTGTTTACCAAGTTCAGGCTCAACCGGAACTCGGCATCCCCAAAGTGCCGAGTTCTTTTATTTTTATATCTAGAATAAAAAAAAGCCTACTCATTGAGTAGGCTTCCCCTTATGATATTTGCGCTGATCATTGAGGGTTCTTGTTATCTGCAGTATTTATAAATACTGCAGTTGATAAAGTAATTAAAAAAGCCCGCATCTACGGATGGCTGCGAGCATAAACTCAAGTGAATAGAAAAAATATATTCACCTCATAAGCGAGAAACACCGAAAAACCACTCAATAAATGCAAACTTCATCACAAATTATACGCATAATCGCAAAATAATCAACACTTGACATTAAAATAAAAAAAACACCTTTACACTGATAAAGTTAGGCTTTCTAATTTTTTTTCATAATAACTGGACTGGTGATTTCTCTTAGTTATTCTAAGCTCCACCATATCAAAAAAATATAGGCAAAGCACACCGTACAGTCAAGTGCCTAGTCGTATAGTCGCACCAACTTTTCACTGATTGCTTCACTAACAAATGCATTCAAGTTACTATCACCTGCAGCCATCACGGCTTTACAGTGCAATTCAGGAGAGATAGACACATTGAACGTTCCTTTAAGTGGTTGTTCAGGAGACTTACCCAATTCCGCACATGATGCTAAATATCCATCCACAGAAAATTGAAACTCCCTTTCAAGCTCTTTTAATGTTTCCGCTTCATATGTAATCAAATCACGAATAAAAGCTAACTTCCCGAATAGTTCACCTGTTTCAATATTTGGCTCAATCGTCCCAAGATAACCTTTGTATTTTAAATAACTCATAACAAACTCCTGTTCAGTGTTTGCTTGACGGCCTTTAAAGGACCAAGTCTTTATAAGGAGATGTATTCTTAACATTTCCCAATTTCTCTTGTAATTCACTGTATTTTAATAATTTGTGATAAAAATAATATTAAATTTCAATACCCATGATCTCGTCTAGATATCATTCCAACCTTAAACACAAGCTGCATAAATGATCTTTAATTCGCTATTTATCACAATGCTCAACCTATCATATCGCAAATCTGAACTAACAGGTTCGCCTCTATAAGAGATTAGAATAACTCCAGCATTAGTTCTTCTTTTTAAATCATCTTCACTTAGAACAAGTTGGCCTAAAAGTTTTTCTGCCTCAAGGGGAAGACAATAAGTACTTTTAATAGGCTCTATATCTTGCTGAGTTTCTTGAAGTTCATTGGATGTACACCCAGCAGTTCCAAAAGCAATCAAGTAGATTAATATAATTTTTCTCATAACCGTTCCTATTAGATTTCTTTTTTGCCATTCTAATCCCCTTATTCATTAAAAATCCAATTTCAAATGCCCATAAAAAAGCCCATCATTTGATGAGCTTTGAATAATTCAGTGAACCGCACACTAATGGGCCACTTTTCTTATATCAATTAAAATAGCACTCAAAAGACATTGATAGAAAGTTACATACTAAGATACTTGTTTGGTCTTGACCGCAAAACTAAGACAACACAGTAAAAGCTCATATAGTATTTATTATTATGAAGCTTTACCTTTATTAATCTTTAATTACAATGATAACGGCACATAACAAGGATAATAGAGTCTGATGTAACCTTATCGACGATACGATTTTCCTGATCAATGCTGCCTTGACCAATATTCTGATAGGTCATGTTTGAGAGGTTCAAAACCAGCTTTTTGAAAATTAACTTAGCGGTTTTTATTCAAATGTACAAAGTAAAAAGCCCACTCAAACGAGCAGGCTTCTTACTGTATTTCAGGACTAAGCTATATAATTATAATTCTCAAAAATACTCTATTAATCTATGTAAGCCCGCTCTTTTGGTCAATAGCAAAAGTGACAAATTACAATATTTTCATATCAACATTGTTCTGCAATCTACATAAAAAAAAGCCCATTTCTCTACTTCTAAATAAGAAATGGGTTTAGTGAAGATCCACTCAGTCCTGAAATACAAACGTAATAGGGAGTATCTCACCTACTCTTGTTTGCAAAACAATAGTCCCACACAATAATATATATTTCAATATTTTATTTTAAATACCCTATAAAACCCATTCAACTCTTAGAAAGTTCATCTAATGAGTTCAATGAAGCGTTCCATTATAAATTTTTCTCTCATGGATTCCTCCAGGATTAAAAATAGCCACATTTCTTATCTTTTCAATTTGTTATAATCTAAAAGCAAGTTAAATTCATCACTAAATAAACTCTGTGTAAAACCTCATTTTCTAGCAACTATAAATGATGCTCATTGACCATATCAAAAATGTAAAAGGATATGTAAACCTCATAAAAATAAGGCATCTTGGGAAGGACTAATAAATATTCACATATTAAACAGGCTAAATAGTCAGATTTACACTATCACTTTATTTTGCGATATTATGGGCCCTGTTTAGTGATGTAAACTTTCATTTTTGGGAGCTTAAGAATTTATATGCTCCTTCTTCATTACTCTTGCTTCGAACTATTGCATTTGTTTCTTTATTTAAAGTTTCATTCACTATTCTAACGCCGTTACACAGTACTTGATGACCAATTTTGAACTCTGAACCAAACGCTTCAATAACAATAAATTCACCTGCAGAATTCGATGCCACAAAAAAACTGTTATCACAATGACCATACCTAATAGTATAAAATTTCATTCTCTTACAACTTTAATTATAAATTAAGATAAGGAGTTAGAATTCCATACAATTAATCGAAATGCAAAAAAGTCCATAAATGGCATGCTTTAGAATATGCAATAGCTCACCCATAAAAAACATACAATAATTTTATTATTTTCAAATACTTACCCTTTAAAACAGTTTATTTTTGAATTTCACTATCAGTTAATTGTTTCAATTTAATTTTACTCAATGATCTATCGGCATTTTCCACTGATTTTTGAGCATCAGTCATCGATTGTTCAACTTCATTTATATAAGTATAGTCATCTTTGACTTCTTCTCTGGGCGTGAAAGATTAATAAATACATAATAAACAACAGATGCCCCAAGTAAGGCTAAAGCTGAGATTTTCAACATAGTCAACTTATTGATTAAACTTACATTACTGTAATTTTATGTGATTAAAATTACATTTTTACTAAAATCCTTAAATATCAAAACATTTATAAACATCAAATACTTAACTATCCGATAAACTCTTAGCACAATGTACAATTCTCCGAATATGGTAGAAAAAACCTCTGTCATTTCAAAAAGGTGAGATCTAGTAAAAGTATACAGTAAGATGAATACCTTACCTATACAGGGTACAAGGCTAATGATGGAAATGGATATATTCCTATCCATTCTGCCAGTGAAATAGTATGGTAAAGGGGTCAGGTTCAAAGCCCTCCTACCAGAAATGGTTGGTATGTTGTGCGCCTCCCAAAGATCGAATGCCCCTCGAAGTGTGTTCAAGTATATTTTAAGGATGATAAATGGATTACTCAAAACCACCAATTAACAAAATTATTACTAGAATTAATGATGCTGCAGTCAATAACGAAGCATTAGTATTAACCGCTGAAGAGGTGAAAATTCTTTCAAGAAAAATTGGAGACAAATACTTTATACCTGTACTTACCAATGAGCAGGTTTTGCAAATGGCAAAGGAAGGTAAACTTAGTCAGAATATAGAATTGAGGAAAATTAATAAGCCTTGACCTAGCACAATCCTTTAAAATTAATCTAGAGAAGAAAAGAATGGTGGACAAAACTGAAAGAAGCAATCCTAAATCACGCTAGCTTGAATATATTCAATTATTATTTAGGCAAGTCTATTAGAATTATTGATTAATCTTACCAAATATAAATCTTACAAATAACAAAAAAGCACAGTTATTATGAGCATAAAAGCTTGCTCTTTCAACCCATTTGTAATACGTGGCGACTATCCATTTTCATCTGTTCATGTAAGTTTATTTTTAGGGCTCACCTTAAAAAGGAAAACTTTAATTTTATACATTATGTAAATTCAGTATAGGCTTCCATTGCTCAATCAGCGCGGAGTTATCATCATGCATTGGGTGAAAATTCGGTTTAAAAAACTCCAGATAACCTGGTAGCGCCTTTCTAAAATATCCAGCCTTCTTGCCAACACCAAACATCCACCATAGCCCTTTCATAGTGGCATTAAGATTCCAGATGGATTTATCCGCCCATAAAAAACTAGCCTGTCCGTATAATACCGTGCCACTAATAAGACCTGTTGCCAACAATATACCATACACGCGACGCCCATAACTACCATCAATTAATTGATAAACATCATAGGCAACAGCCTTGTGCTCAAGTTCTTCAAGTGCATGCCAAATCATCACCCTTTTCATGGTCGAATCAATTTGTTCAATGATTTCGGGGTGGGTCAGCAATAATTTGCCAAACAACGCTGTAAAATGCTCCGTCGCCCCCGTCACCGCCATGCGATTTTGTTCAGACAGCTGATCGACAAATTTAAGGCATTGCATCATCAATTTTTCTAATTGCTGAACAGGTAGCCCCCGTTCTTCCAACATACGATTAAAGGATTGATGTATTTTGGCGTGATGAGCCTCTTGCCCAATAAATCCTGAAATATCCTTATTTAATTGAGCTTGCTGTTGTACTTGATCACGTACCGAACGCACACTAGCAATCATGAAATATTCACCTTGCGGTAAGATACCCGAAAAAGCATTCATAAAATGCGTCAAAAAAGGATTATCTGCAAACCAATAATCAGGTGTCGACTCTCCCCATGTCGATTGGATCGTAGATGGATTTATTTCGTAAGGCTTCTGATTTAACATGTTTTGACGGTTTTTATTGGTAGCTGGTCTATTCATGATTACTCATCCCGACTTCAATGTATGACCACAATAACAACGATATAACATCGTTATAGACAATGTCAATGCTTTTGCATTAAAATGGAGAAATTGCAAAATTAATTCGTGATTCGCATGGCCTCAACCACACAGAACATTAAATCCGCCTCAACTAAATCGCCCGCCGAGCTTAAAAAAACCATAGTAAATGTTGCGCGACATATGGTAAAAAACTCGGGAATGAATACTCTAAATTTGCGTATGGTGGCAGAACTATCAGGAACGTCAACTCAAGCCATCTACACCCTACTGGGTGGAAAATCAGGTTTAATTCAGGCCATGTACCAGCACTGGATCACAGAATTGGAGCAACGATTATTAGAAGCAAAACTTCATTCCTCAACCGTTGAATTGATCACTCAAACCGCACATATTTATCGGGAGCAAGCTTTATCCAATCCAGATTTATTTTTATTTGGTTGTTCACCTGCCGCCAATGAAGCCAACCTGTTAGAAATGATGGCTTCTTCCAATGCATTCTCGCTATTTTCAGGATTAATAGCATCAGGTGTTGATACTGGCTTGTTTTATGCGATTGATAATATTGAAACCTGCACTCAAGCTTTATGGGCATCCATACATGGAGCCGTATTGTTTGAACTATGCTATCCGACCACCGTCAACCTAGTTGAACTAAATCTACCTATTCTGATACGCGGTCTTTATAAGGAACCACCTCAACAGGAAGTTTAAACCTTAAATCAGAAAAAACCTCATCAGCAATGTGTTGAGGTATTTGGCAGAAGGAAATGCTAAGCTACTGTCTTGGCAACAACTAGATGTTGCTCTGATTTGGATTTTCCTGTGTAAAACTCCTCAACAATATCCAAACCCTCTTCTCCTAGTACGTTAAAAATGTTGTTCAATCCCATTTTTCCAAGTCACTGACAGATTTCACTATTGCCTGTGCAAAGTGATCACCCTGTTTGACGATCAAATAAAGTATATTGAACTCAGGATCATTAAAAATCATTTGTGATGAATCATAATCCAACAATCACAATTGAACATAAGCTGTACTAGAAGCGCAAATCTTAAATTTAATTGATCTTCAGTCCATCTCCTTGATGACTAAGAAATCTTTTTATGCAATGCAACAAAACAACCTATGCTTTTCATATAGTCGTATAATGAGTTTTTCAATGGATGTCGGAGAGCTATAGCTTCAATTTTAGAAATTCAGGATGAATATCAAGACTGGGGGTTCCAACTCACATTGTCTTTATTTAAATAATTAAACGTAAATAGTCCTACATTTTTAGCTAACGTATTCATCAATATTCTAGACAGTGTAATCTAGTGACTCTGTTTACGATAAAAAACTGCATCAACCTCAGAAAACATGGGCTTATATCAATACTCTGATTGAACTAGAAAAAAACAGAAGTAAGCCATTTGCTTTAGAGCATATTGATATATTTTTAGTTATCCATAAATCTATAAGTTTGGCAGCAATTAAGTAATACGATCACCTATAAAACTAATACTTGGATTTTCTCTCGACAAATTTGCTATGGAGAAATAACCTAACGAAGTCACAAAAAAATGATCATAATTACTGTAACATCCTTCCGCATCACGTCAATTCCCAAAAATCTCAATCCGATACTTACAATGAAATCTAAAGCAAAAAGTAGAACAATCTATTAAAAATATGATGCAAAAACACGGCTATTGTAAAACTCACTTTGTATACAAATCAATTTAAGCTTTGGCCTCATAAAATCACATTATTACTAATATAGTCTCAATATTTAACAATTAATCATCTACCAGCTATTCTCAATCCTGAAGATATGAGGTCAATGTCTTATAGAAATGTGCATAATCAAGTCCCCTTGACTTCATAAGCACTTCATTGATCTCTTCAACACTCCACCCTTGGTTCCTTGCTGAAGAAGCAAATAAAGTACTCAAAACAAATGGATGCTCGCCTTTCCTCAAATACAGCTTTTTTAACTTCTTTTTAGACATTCAATAAACAAAACTAACAAAACACCCATTGAAGATACATCTTATGACACAAAAATAATAGCTAGCAGTCTCAAATTAGTAAGTAAATTTTCAAAATCAAGTGGAGTTATAAAGACAAACTTCACAGTGTTACAAAAAAATTACAATGTAATATAGGTAGCAAAAACAAATATAAAACAATACCTTTCATGCAAGTGTTGAGAGAAAAACAATGAGTTTTATGTGATGAAGTTTGCATTTTTTTATATCAACTGTTAATTTCCGCCCATTACGACTTCAAGGCATTTTATTTGAAGTGTAATTAATTTTTTCCTTATCTAAACTTTACGAGAAAATACCATGAAAAAACTTGCTTTGATCGCTGCTCTTTCGGTTGTAGGAATTGCGAATGTTCAAGCTGCTGACGGTACAATTACAATTAATGGTTTAGTTACAGACAAAACTTGTGACATCGTTACCCCTGCAGGTAAAGACTTCACAGTTACTCTTCCAACTGTTTCTAAACAAACTTTAGCTGCAGCTGGGGATACAGCTGGCCGTACTCCTTTCCAAATCAACTTAGCTAACTGTTCTGAAGGTAAAGTAGCGACTTACTTCGAACCAGGTGCAACTGTTGACTTTAATTCTGGTCGTTTACTTAACCAAGATGCTACTGGTGCTAAAAACGTTGATGTTCAACTTTTAGGTGATAATAATAACTTCATCCCAGTACTTGCTGCGGGTGCAAATGGTACTCAAGCTAACTCTCAATGGGTTGACGTAGTTGAAGGCGCAAGTGCTGACCTTAACTACTATGCTGAATACTATGCAACTGGCGCTTCTACCGCTGGTAAAGTAAACACTTCTGTTCAATACACAATTATCTATCAATAATTGATGGATGAGAGGGTTTCTATGTTTACATGGAAACCCTCTTTTTGTGACGCTTTCCCGAATCATTCTTGGTTGAGAATTCTGAAATGAAATTGAACAGTTATAATTTTTTGTTAGGTTTGGCATTTGCTTCAGCAGTTGTTGCACCTGCTACTCAAGCAGAAATTGTAATTCATGGCACTCGTGTGATTTATCCTTCGGATGCTCGCGAAGTTACACTACAAGTTAGCAATAACGGTTCAAAACCAGCACTTGTCCAAGCTTGGATTGATGAAGGTGACCCAAAAAGCACTCCGGACCAATCAAAAGTACCTTTTATGATTGCTCCTCCTATTTCTCGTGTTGAGGCTACAAAAAGTCAGACCCTTCGTATTACTGCTCTGCCAACAGCTTCTCAGCTAAATCAGAAGCAAGAAACAGTTTTGTGGTTAAATGTTTTGGATATTCCTCCAAGACCAACTTCAAAAAGTGAAGATACGACACCTGATAATTTCCTGCAATTAGCAATTCGCTCACGTATTAAATTCTTTTATCGACCAGCTTCGATTAAAGACGATGCGAATTTAGCAGCTGATAAACTTCAATGGGTTAAATCTGGTCAAAATTTAACGGTAAAAAATCCAACTCCTTTTCATATCACGATGACCTCTGTTTACCAAAAGGCA